>JAAYYA010000409.1 GCA_012515595.1 Actinomycetales bacterium | reverse complement strand
TCCAGGACCGTGTCCAGCAGGGCCGCCGCCTCGCGCCGCGCGCCGCGCTCGACCGCCTCCCGGGCGGCCTCCGGTCCGTGCTGCCGCACGATGTCGGCGTTGCCGGCACCCGCGGCGTGGTGGACGACCCGGTTCAGGTCCATGGGGCTCGCCTCCAGGAGCAGCTCCAGGAGCCGCTCGTGCCAGCGCGCCCGGCGCAGCGACGGCACCGAGTCCTCCACGACGGCGCGGGCCAGCTCGTGCCGGAAGCGCAGCGCACCGCCAGATTCGAGCAGCACCCCGGCACGCAGGGCCCGCTCGACCGCGGCGACGTCGGCGTCCGCCAGGTCGACCGCGTGCGCCGACTCGAGCGCCCGCGGTTCGAGCGCGACCGCCTCGACGACGGCCCTGGCCCCTTGGTCCAGGCGTCCGAGCCGGGCCAGGACGGCGTCGCGCAGCGTGGTCGACGAGCCGTCGCCGCTGGCCAGCACCTCGGTGACGAAGAACGGGTTGCCGCCGGTGAGGGCATGCACGCGCTCGGCGTCGAGCACGCCGTTCGCGTTCTCGGAGTCCCGTCCCGCGTTCGCAGTCCCGGAACCCCGTGCCGCATTGGCCTTCTCCGTCAGCTGGCGGACGCCGTCCCTGGTGAGGGGCACCAGAGGCACCCGCACGACTCCCGGCAGCTGCTCCAGCTCACCGACGGGAGCGGCGAGCGGGTGGTCGGGCCCGACCTCGTCGTCCCGAAACGTCGCGACGAGCAGGGCAGGGCACCGGTACAGCCGGCGCCCGAGGAAGCGGAGCAGGTCGAGGGTCGCGCTGTCCGCCCAGTGCAGGTCTTCCAGCACCACGAGCGGAGGCTGCGGCAGCCCGCCCAGGTGGCGGAGCAGCGCGGCGAAGGCGTCGTATGGCGCCGCCCCCGTGACGACGTCGGGCAACCCGGTCCTCGGGTCCTCGATCATGTCGAGCAGCGGGCTGAGCGGCCTCGGGGTGCTCAACGGGTCGCACTGCCCCCACCAGACCGGGGCATCGACGCGCACCGCGAGGTGGCTGGTCAGCGCCGTCTTGCCGATCCCCGCCTCACCGGTGAGCAGGGCGCAGTGGCCGCCACCTCCGGCGACGACCTCGTCATACCTCGTCCGGATTTGCGCGAGCACGGTCTCGCGCTCCAGGACCTCGGGCAGCGCGCCCATTCCCGGAGGGTACTCCGTGAGATGGGCCACCGAAACGACACGAGCGACCCCCCCCACCCCACCGAGCGCATGGTGCTGCGGTCACAGGGCCGACCGAGCGCATGGCGTTGCGGTCACAGGAGCGACCGAACGCATGGCGTTGCGGTCACAGGAGCGACCGAGCGCACGGCGTTGCGGTCACAGGGCCGACCGAGCGCATGGCGTTGCGGTCCGCGCCCCGACCGAGGACGCCGCGGCCCTCAGTCGCCCGCGAGCATCCCGGACCAGAGCCCGTCGTCCTCGATGTAGATCCGCCACCCGATGTAGCCGCCGTAGGACTCCCAGGAGTCGAGGTCCTGCTGCGTGGCGATGCCGAGCTCGATCAGCTCCGGCCACTGCTCCTCGGACAGTTCGGGCCACCGCGCGGAGAGCACGGGACCGTCGCTCCCGCCGCCCAGCTCGGGCGGGTAGTTCACGAGCAGCGAGGCCAAGGCGTGCACCCGCTCCCGTCCTCGCTCGCCGGCGAAGGCATCCTCCGGCGAGGTGTTGCCGAAGGACAGGGTCGTGCTCTGGTCGGTCGCCAGCGCGATCAGCCCGTCGAGGTCGCACGTCGATGCCAGGTCCAAGAGTTCCTGCGCCCGCTCCATCGTGGCCGGGGTGGCGTCCGGGGCGCCCATGACGGTGAGCCCGGTCGTCGGCTCGTCGCACGGGTTGGGCAGCACGATCAGGTCACCGCCGGGACCCCTGGTCGGCTCCGCACTTGTCGGCGATGCCGGCCCGGTCGGGTCCGCCGTCGGCGGCTCCGTCGTCGGCTCCGACGTCGTTGGCGCCGGGGCCGCCGTCCCGGTCGGGTCATCCGTGGTCGGGTCATCCGTGGCGGTCGGCGCCGTGGCCTCCGACGTCTCCTCGTCGGAGGTCGTCGGCGGGGCCGAGGTCACAGCGGTGTCGTCGGCGTCTGTCTCCACGGCCGTCGCCACCACGTCGTCGGGGACCGTCGGGGTCGCCGGCCCGACCGAGTCCCGGGACAGCAGGTCGCCGCCACCGAGCGCGAAGGCACCGACCAGGCCCGCCGCCAGCGCCAGGCCGCCGACGCCCTGGGCCAGCTGACGGCGCCGGCGCATCCGCCGACCCGCACCCCAGGTGCCGGTGAAGTCAACCTCGGGACCGTGCCCTGCGGCGTGGTCCAGCGCGTTCCTCAGCTCGTCCTTGCCCATCACAGTCCTCCTTCCGCCATACCGGCGTCGATGAGCGCCGGCATACTCCGTCTGAGTGCAGTCAGTGCCTTGCTGGCCTGGCTCTTGACCGTCCCTGCGGCGATGCCGAGCACGTCGGCGATCTGTGCCTCGGACTGGTCCTCGAAATAGCGCAGCACGATCACCGCGCGCTGCCGTGGCGGCAGGTCGGCCAGGGCCGCGCGCACGTCCGCGCCGTCGACCCACTCGTCGACGCCCGAGGTCACCCGGGAGTCCAGCAGGTCGCGCTCACCCTCGCGTGCGGCATACGGCGTCTCGCGGCCCCACTTGCGCCAGCGCGACACCGAGTCGCGATAGAGGATGCGCCGGACGTAGGCATCAGGTGACCCGTCCCGCACGCTCTCCCACCGGCTCGCCAGCTTCACGAAGGCGTCCTGGAGGAGGTCCTCAGCGATGTGGGGGTCGCCGCAGTACAGGCGGGCCGCCCGGAGCAGCTGCCCCTGGCGCGCCCGCACGAACTGCACGAACTCCTCGTCCTGAGTCGGCTGGTTCATGGGTCCCTAACGCGATCGGGGGCGTGGCAGGTTGCCTCGGTCGGCATTTCACCCTGCCACGGCCCTGATCTGTGCCTGGGAGATGCTTCCGTATGTCGTCCGCTCGCCTCAGCCGCTCACGGCGGGATGTGCAGGATCAGCGCAATAGCGCCGATCTGGCACGTGCGGCACCGGGGGTGAGGAAGGTGGAGGAATGAGGGCGGAGCGAGGGGCTCAGCGGCAGGTGCCGACCTCCCCCAGGTAGGCCACCGCGTCCGCCAGGGACACCACCTCGGCATACTTCGCCTGCAGGTCATACAGCGAGGCGTCGTGCACGGCGGGCTCCCGGTCACCCACCGCCTCGCGCACCACGAGCGGCACGAAGCCGTGCTGCAGCGCGTCGACCGCACTCGCGCGCACGCACCCGCTCGTGCTCACCCCGACGATCACCACCGTGTCGACGCCGAGCGACTGCAGGGTCGAGGCCAGGGTCGTGCCGAAGAAGGCGCTGGCGTACTGCTTGACCACGACCGGCTCGCTCGGCAGCGGCGCCACCTGCGGCATCGGCTGCCCGAGCACCGTGTCGCCGATGAGCAGGCGCAGCGCGGGGACCTTGCGCAGGAAGACACCACCGTCCAGACCGCCGGGGCCGTAACGCACCACCGTGTGCAGCACCGGGACCCCCGCCGACCGGGCGGCCTCGACCACCTGGCCGGCCGCCACCACGGAGTCGTCGCTCGGCAGGCAGAACGGGCTGTCCTCGTCGTAGTAGGCCCGCATCATGTCGACCACCAGAACTGCGGGCCGTATGCCGGGGGTCAGGTCGCCCGCGAACCCCTCGGCGAAGCCTCGGGCCGGGTGGGGATCCCCGCCCCCGGGGCCATCGGCGGGGATCCCCTGCTCGGGACGCTCGGTCACGGCTGCCTCGTCAGACCGGCTTCGGGGCCGTCGGGGCGGGCAGCCCGGTCTCCGCCTCGGCGTTGGCCAGGATGGTCTCCAGGTCCGGACCCTTGTCGAAGAGCGGCCGCTCACCGGAGCGCCCGGCGCGGAGCTCGGCGCGCAGCGCCTCGGTGGCGGCCTCATCGACGGTGCCGGCCTCGTCGCACACCACGCCGTAGCTACGCGCGCCCTCGGCGGAGACCAGACCTCGCTTGACCTCCAGCGCCACCAGGTCGACCGCGCGCTCCAGCGGGTCGCCCCAGCCGCCGCCACCCCAGGTGACGAAGTGCAGGACGTCGTCGCGGGCCACGTCCACGTCGTGGACCTTGCTGGGCAGCACCTCGCGGGTGCCGTCGGCCCGGTCGATCCACTTGGTGCCGCGGGCGCCGGGCGCGCCACCCAGCACGCCCCACGGATAGGTCAGCCACCGGTCGTCGTGGATCGCGATCGTGCCCGGCTCCAGGAACCGGTAGGAGACGTCGACGCCGTTGCCGCCACGGTGCAGGCCGGCGCCGCCGCTGTCCGCGACGGTCTCCCAGCCCTCGATGCGCAGCGGGTAGTAGGACTCGAGGTACTCGCTCGGGATGTTCATGAACGAGGGCCACAGGGAGTGCCCGTCCGGGCCGTCCCCGACCGGCCGGCCGGGGATGCCCCCGAAGCCGATCGAGTAGAGCTGGAACCACTCGCCCTTGCGCTCGCCCTCCGAGTAGTTCCCGGAGTACATGAAGTGCGGCGAGGAGGAGAAGCCGGCGGCGTTCATCAGGTCGGGGTTGCACTGGCCGAGCAGTC
>JAAYYA010000408.1 GCA_012515595.1 Actinomycetales bacterium | reverse complement strand
GCGCTGCACATGGCCGACGGGGTGCGTCGTGTGGCCGGCTCCGACGTCGGGGTCGCCACCACGGGGGTCGCGGGTCCGGACCCCACGGAGGGCAAACCGGTGGGCACGGTCTTCGTCGCGGTGACCCGGGAATCTACCCGCGTGGTCCGGGCGTTCACCTTCCACGGGACCCGTGAGCAGATCCGGCGCCAGACCGTGGAGGGCGCCCTGGATCTGGTGCTCGAGGCACTGTCCGGCGCAGGGGCGGCGGAGAGCCCGTGAGCATTGGAGAGGTATTCTGTCGGCCCGGCGTTGTACGGTTGGGGTAGCGACGGAGAAGGATGAGGAGGTTTGGCCATGGTTCTCTTGCGACGCGAGTTGGGCGACGTGCTCCGTGAGGAGCGTCAGCACCAGGGCCGGACCCTGCGCGAGGTCTCGGCCTCGGCCTCCGTCTCCCTGGGCTATCTGAGCGAGGTCGAGCGCGGCGAGAAGGAGGCCTCCAGCGAGCTGCTGGCCTCCATCTGCAAGGCCCTCGACCTGCCGATGTCCCGCATGCTGACCGACGTCGCCGACCGGGTGAGCCTGGCCGAGACGGCCGAGCAGCAACTCTCCACGGTGCTGGCCGACGGCCTGGCCAAGCCGATCCGGCATCCCGAGCCCGTCGTGCAGACCAAGCGCCGCCTGATCAGCTCCGCCGCCTGAGCAGCAGCCCCCTTCGACCGAGCGCACCGTGTTGCGCTCCCAGACCCGACCGGGCGCACCGTGTTGCGTAGCCTCAGCACTGACCGAGCATCGCATCGTGGTGCGCGGCCTCAGCGTGGGATCTCGTCGATGCCGTTCATCGCCAGTGTTGCGCCGACGACGTCCACCACCTGCTGCGCGGGCCAGTCGTCGGGGACGGCAATGAGGGTGCCGCCCGCCAGCTGTGCGATGTCGGCTCCGGTCGCCACCGGGCCGATCGAACCGACCTCTGGTGCCAGCCAGACGCGATAGCCGAAGTCCACCTTCCAGCCGCCGCGGCGGGCCGCGCGGATCAGGTCTAGATCGGCCAGCGTCACCACTGCGGGACGCCAGTGCTCGGCCACTGCTGCGACGAGCGTGTCGCCGACCGTGGTGTCGACGCCACCGGGGACCATGTTGCGCAGCTCGATCCCCAGGGTGTGCAACGGGATGCGTCGACCGAGGGTGTCAGACCCCGCCGAGACGCGCACGTGCAGGCCGACGCGATCACCGGCCCCGGAGACGGTGAAGGTGACCCCAGCACCGGGTTCCGGGTCGACGAACGGGTCGGTGGCGGCGAAGGACCGCACTACCGCAGCCTTGTCCGCGGGCGAACCAGCCCAGCGCGCGCCGCTCGAGGCCTGCCAGCGCCCCACGCCCAGCGACTCCGTCACCGCGTCGAACAGCGCGTCGAGCCGGGCGACGATCCAGTCGTCGGGTTCCTTGGTCGCCACCCACACCGCGTTGATGACCGCCTTGCCGGACCAGACTGCTGGCTGCGCCTCCGTCACGGACCCGGAGTCTAGGCGAGGACGGTGGCCGCGTCCTGGCATAGTGCTGGCGAAGGAGAGTATTATCTTGATGTCAAGATAATGCGAGGAGGCGGTATGCGACTGCACCACGTCCAGGTCTCGATGCCCCGCGGTCAGGAGGCCACGGCACGCGCCTTCTACGTCGAGGCGCTCGGCCTCACCGAGGTGCCGAAGCCGCCGGACCTCGCGGGCCGCGGGGGCTGCTGGTTCCGGGCCCACGAGGGCGACCGGGTGACCGTCGAGATCCACCTCGGCGTCGAGGACCCCTTCGTGCCGGCACGCAAGGCCCATCCTGCCCTCGTCCTCGACGACACGACCGAGCTGGAGACGCTGGCGCAGCGGGTCGCGCGGCACGGCTTCGACGTGTCCTGGGACGAGCGGTTCACGTTCGAGGGCTACGAGAGGTTCCACTGCCGCGACGGGTTCGGCAATCGTGTGGAGGTGCTCGCGGCCGTCATGCGCTGAGGGTCAGCGCCCAACCGGACCCTTCGGAGGCAGCAGCGCTCGGCTTCACCCCTCGCTGTTGACGCTCCAGAGCAGCTCGCTGCAGAACATCCAGGCGGCGAACCCGGCCGCCCCGGCGCCGAAGGCGTTGAGCTCACCGCCCCAGCGACGCCCCGCCGTGGCGGCAGACCGCGCGAGGGCCAGGCCGCCGAGCAGGTTGGCGCCGCCCCACACGGCATTCACGGCCGGCCCGGAGTGCCTGCCCGCCAACGGTGTGAGGTGCTCCTTGCCGGCTGCTGCCGTGGCGAGGTGCCCGAGGCTGTTGGCGGTCATGACTCCGGCGAGGAGTGCCCTGACGGTGCTGCGATCGATAGCTGCCATGTCTTCGATCCTGCGAGGAGGCGGGCCAGGAGACAAGTGCTTTAGCCGGACTCGTCGGCGGGTGCCGACGGAGCGGGCTGGCATCCCGGACAGTGCGTGAGCTGCCGCTCTCGGGGCTGCTGCCCGATCGGGTCGCTCCGCAGCGTGGTGCCGCACAGCGGGCACGGTCTGGCCTCCCGCCCGAAGATGCGGTAGCTCCAGGGCAACCAGCCGTCGGCGGGGGACGGCGGCCCGGTCCCTGGCCGCGCGGCGCCGGGCACCGGGCCGAGTCGGCACGAGCGGACCATCCACAACCGGGCCGTGTCGACCACCGCACGCACTTCGTCGCGGGACAGCGCACCAATCGGGGTCCACGGGCTGATCCGGTGCTCGAAGAGCGGCTCGGTCGCATAGATCGTGCCGATGCCCGCGAGGTTGCGCTGGTCGAGCAGGGCCAGCCCGACCTCCACGCTGGGATCGCGCAGCAGGTTGTCGAGGGCCAGCTCGCGGTCGAAGGCGCGGTCCAGCAGGTCCGGCCCGAGATGCCCCACCACCCTCCCCTCAGTGCTGGTCTCCACCAGGTCGAGCATCCCCAGGCGGTCCCCGACGGCCACGACCGCCTCGGTCCAGAGCAGGGCCCGGACCGTATGACGCTCGGTCCGGGAGGATCGCGGACGGTCACCCGCGGTCGTGGTCCGACGCAGGACGCGCCACGACCCGTCCATGCGCAGGTGGCTGTGCAGCGTGAGTCCGCCCTCGAGCCGGTGCAGCAGGTGCTTGCCCCGCGGGACGACCTCGAGAGTATGCCGTCCGGCCAGGTCGCTCGTGGCCAGCGCCGGGACCCGCAGGTCGGAGCCGGCGAGGACCTGGCCGGCCAGCGCCTCGTGCAGTCTCCGGGCGGTGCGCCAGACCGCGTCACCCTCGGGCACGGCGACCTCCTCGCCCTCCGGCCGGTGTCACCGGCGCAGCCGCAGGCCCTGCGGAGCGGTGTGGAAACCGGCCTGCTGCAGGGCGGCAGCGAGCGGGTGCGGGGAGCTCAGCGCGCTGACCCCGTCGATCCGGGCCACCGTCAGCGCGGCGAGGTGGCCGCCGCGCACCCGGGCGGCGAGGGCGGCCGCGACCGCCGACGCGGTGTCGGGGTCCTCGGAGTAGGTCAGGGCGGTGCGGCCGCCCCGCTCCAGATAGAGCACGAGCTTGCCGTCGACGGTCGCCACGAGCGAGCCGGCCTTGCGACCCGGTCGGTGTCCGGCCCCGGGGCTGTCCGCCCCGGCGGACCCCTGACTGGTGGTGCGGCGGTCGGCGCCAGCGTCCGCACCGCCGTCGGACCCGGTGGCGCTCACGGTCGAGGCACCGCTGCGCTCCGGCCACGGGACCGCCGCACCGAACGGGCTGGCGGGGTCGGTCGCGGCCAGCACAAGGGCTGCGCCGTCTCCCTCCCCGAGGGCCCGGAGCCGGTCGACCGCTCCCGTGGACCCGAACTGCGAGGCACCGAGGTGCTCAACGAAGTAGCCCCGGCGCACCCGCCCGGCCTCCTCCGCGGTCGCCAGCACCCGGTAGACCCCGGCGAAGCCGCCGGGGACGGACTCGGCCACCACGCTCCCGCGGGTGAGCACGCCGTAGCGGTCCAGCAGCTGCTCCGCCGTCGCGACCGCCCGGGCCGTCGGGTCGGTCTCGACAGGGGGCAGGGCTGACCACCGGCCGACGCCCGTGCGGGGACCGGAGCGGGTCGGCGCGGCCGGACGAGCGGCCCGCGAGGTCAGCGCCGTGCCCCGGGACCACCGCGTCGAGCGCGCCCCGGCCGCCCGGCTGCGGTGGGCGCCTCGGCCGCCGGAGACCAGCGCCCGGACCGGGGCGAGGGTGTCGCCGGTGACCCGGCCGGCCCAGACCTGCGCCCACAGCTCCTCCAGCAGCACTGCGTCGTCGGTGCGACCCAGGGAGTCCGCGAGCGCCCGGAAGAAGAACGCGCCGCCGCGCTCCAGCAGCCCCAGCAGGTCGCCGGCCCGCTCCCCGTCGGCCATGGCCTCCCCATCCGCCGGGTCGGTCTCCTCCGGCGGGTCGGGCTCCTCCGGCGGGGCCATCGTCAGGTGCGCGGTGTCGGCCAGGTGCAGGGAGATCCACCCGTCGTCACCGGGCAGCGGCCCGTGCCCCTGCCAGAGCACCTCGCCGCTCGACATCAGCTCATCCAGCATCGCGGGGGCGTAGTCGCGCACCCTCGCCGGCAGCACCAGCGACTCCAGCCCGCTGGCCGGGAGCCGTGCGCCTGCTAGCTGCTCGACCGCCCGCAGCACCCCGTCCACCCCGCGCAGCTGCCCCACGGACTGCCAGGTCGGCAGGAAGCGGGCATACATCTCCTGGGTGACCGGCTCAACCTCCTGGCGCAGCGCGGCCAGCGACCGTCGACGCAGCATCCGCAGCACGTCGGCGTCGCACAGGTCGGGCCCGCCGTCGTGCGGGTCGGCCGCACCGGTGAGCGGCCGCAGCGCGCCCTCGACGAGCCGGCCGTCCGCGACCAGCCGCCGCACCACGTCCCCGAGGACGGCGGTCCCGACCCCGAGCCGGGCGGCCAGGTCAGCGGGGCGGTATGGCGTGTGGGTGCGTGACCACCGCACCACCAGGTCGCCGAGGGGGTCGGGGACCGGCTCCAGGAACGTCGCGGGCAGCCCTGGCGGGACGGCGACCCCGAGGGCGTCGCGCAGCCGCGCGGCGTCCTGGGCGTCCGCCCAGCGGTCCTCACCCGCCACCCGCACGGGGATGACCTGGCGCTGCTCGGTGAGCACCTCCAGCCACGAGGACACGTCGTCGCGCACCTCCTCGGTGGTCCGCTCCCGGACCTCCGCCAGCGACTGGGGGCCGAGGGTGCGCAGCAGGTCGAGCACGTCCTCGGCGTCCCGGGCGTGCCGGTCGGGGGCCAGCCGCTGCAGCTCGGCCTCGGTGCGCGCGACGACCTCCGGGTCCAGCAGGTCCCGCAGCGCCGCGCCCTCGCCGCGGCCCAGGAGCTCGGCCAGCAGCGTGGGGTCCAGGGACAGGGCCGCCGCCCGCCGCTCGGCCAGCGGGGAGTCACCCTCGTAGAGGAACTGCGCGACGTAGCCCATCAGCAGGGAGCGGGCGAACGGCGACGCCTCGCGCGTCTCGACGGTCACCACCCGCACCCGACGGGCGGCCACGTCGCGCATCAGGCCGACGAGGGCCTCGACGTCGTAGACGTCCTGGACGCACTCCCGCACCGCCTCCAGCACGATCGGGAAGGAGGGGAACTGCGCGGCCACCTCCAGCAGCTGCGCCGACCGCTGCCGCTGCTGCCACAGGGGCTGCCGCCGGTCGGGGCGCCGCCGCGGGAGCAGCAGGGCTCGCGCCGCGCACTCGCGGAACCGCGCCGCGAACAGCGCCGACCCGCCGATCTCCTCGGTGACCAGGTCGTGCACCTCGTCGGGGTCGAGCACGAGGATCTCGGCCAGGTCCCGGTCGAGCTGCTCGACGTCGGCCAGCTCGGGCAGCCGCAGCACGATCCCGTCGTCCGCGGCCATCGCCTGCACGTCCGCGCCGTAGCGCTCCCGCATCCGCGCCCCGATGCACAGCGCCCACGGGGCGTGGAGCGGGGTGCCGAACGGGCTGTGCACGATGACCCGCCAGTCGCCGATCTCGTCGCGGAAGCGCTCCACCACCACGGTCCGGTCGTCGGGGACCTGTCCCGTGGCCTCGACCTGCCCGGTGACGTGGTCGAGGAGGTTCGCCACGGCATACTCATCCAGCCCCAGCCCGGCCAGCCGGTCCCGCGCGCGGTCCGGGGAGGCGGCCACCTCGCGCACGAAGGAGCCGACGGCGGCGCCGAGCTCGGCGGGCCGGCCGAGCGCGTCGCCCTTCCAGAACGGCAGCCGCCCCAGCTGCCCGGGTGCGGGGGTGACCAGGACGCGGTCGTGGGTGATGTCCTCGATCCGCCATGAGGTGGTGCCGAGGGTGAAGACGTCACCGACGCGCGACTCGTAGACCATCTCCTCGTCCAGCTCGCCCACCCGCCGTCCGGGGCCGTCGCCGGTGGCCAGCATCACGGCATACAGGCCCCGGTCGGGGATGGTGCCGCCGCTCATCACCGCCAGGTGCTGGGCGCCGCGGCGCGGGCTGAGCGTGTTGCCGATCCGGTCCCACACGACCCGGGGGCGCAGGTCGGCGAAGTCCTCGCTGGGGTAGCGACCGGCCAGCATGTCCAGCGTCGCCTCGAAGAGCCCGCGGGGGAGGGAGGCGAAGGGGGCGCTGCGGCGGACCAGGTCGAACAGGTCGTCGACGGCCCACTCGTCCATCGCCACCATCGCGACGACCTGCTGGGCGAGCACGTCGAGCGGGTTGGCCGGCACGCGCTGCGCCTCGATCAGCCCCTGGCGCATCCGGTCCACGACGACCGCGGTCTGCAGCAGGTCGCCGCGGTGCTTGGGGAAGAGCACCCCGTGCGACACGGCGCCCACCTGGTGCCCGGCCCGACCGACGCGCTGCAGCCCGCTGGCCACGCTCGGCGGGCTCTCGACCTGCACGACGAGGTCCACCGCGCCCATGTCGATGCCCAGCTCGAGGGAGCTGGTCGCGACGACCGCCGGGAGGCGGCCGGTCTTGAGGGAGTCCTCGATGTCCGCCCGCTGCTCCCGGCTCACCGACCCGTGGTGGGCGCGGGCGAGCACGGGAGGAGCGCCGGAGCTCGCCCCGGACTGGGCCATCACCTGGGCCGGGGGGCGCCGCGGCGCACCACCGGGCCGTATGCCGTCAGCCGGCGGGGGCGGTCCGCTCCCCTCTCCGTCCGGTCCGGTCTGCGCGGCGTCCGCAGCGCCCGCCTCCGGGTCCTGGCCGGGCTCCTGCTCGTCCCAGATCTCGTTGAGCCGGCTGGTCAGGCGCTCGGCGAGGCGGCGGGAGTTGGCGAAGACCAGGGTCGAGGTCTGCCGCGCGACGAGGTCGACGATGCGGCGCTCGATGTGGGGCCAGACCGAGGCGCGCTCGGTGGGGTCCTGCGCGGGCATGGTCCAGTCGAGGTCCTCCAGGTCGGGGAGGTCGTCGACGCGGTCGCTGGTCGCCGTGGTGTCGGCCGGCGGGTCGTCGTCGGGTCCGGTGTCCCAGGGGTCCGGCTGCCCGGCCGCTGGCTCCGGGGCGGCCGACTCCTCGGCGGTCCCGGCGACGCC
The DNA here is from genome assembly GCA_012515595.1 of Actinomycetales bacterium. Lineage (GTDB taxonomy): Bacteria > Actinomycetota > Actinomycetes > Actinomycetales > Dermatophilaceae > Ornithinicoccus. The sequence goes on along the minus strand of JAAYYA010000408.1, from coordinate 12,270 downwards.
TGCCCCGGGATCGGTCATGTCGGGGACCGGCACCACGACGCGCAGGTCCCACTCCTTGGTCGACGGCGGCTGGACCGTGGTGACGGGACGCCCGCCGGTGAGGAAGCGTGCCACCTCCTCGACCGGGCGCACCGTGGCCGACAACCCGATCCGCTGGGCGGGCTCGGGCAGCACTGCGTCGAGCCGATCGAGCGTCACGGCCAGGTGCGCCCCGCGCTTGGTGCCGAAGACCGCGTGGACCTCGTCGACGATCACGGTCTGCACGCCCGCCAGGGCCTCGCGGGCGGCGGAGGTCATCAGCAGGAACAGGGACTCCGGCGTGGTGATCAGCACGTCCGCACCCTCGCGGGCGAAGCGGCGGCGGTCGGCTGCCGGGGTGTCGCCGGACCGGACGGCGACCGTCACCTCGGGCGCGGCCAGGCCGAGGCGGGTCGCGGCGTGCCCGATGCCCACCAGCGGGGACCGCAGGTTGCGCTCGACGTCGACGGCCAGGGCCTTCAGCGGGGAGACGTAGAGGACCCGGCACCTCGGGCGCTCGGTGTCCCGGGGGGTCGAGGAGATCCGGTCCAGCGCCCAGAGGAAGGCCGACAGGGTCTTGCCCGAGCCCGTGGGGGCGACCACCAGCGTGTGCTGACCGCGGCTGATCGCCTTCCACGCGCCCTCCTGCGCCTGCGTGGGCGCGGCGAAGGACGCGCGGAACCACTCCCGGGTCGCGGGGGAGAACTGGTCCAGCACGTCGGTGGTCGGGGAGCTGCTCATCTCGGTCAGCCTGTCACGGCGGACCGACAGTCACGAGGCGAGTGCCCGCGCAGCGGGTGGACGGGGGTGCGGCGGCTTCCGCCGGTGCACCGGGCCTGGCTCAGCCCTGCTTCTCGTCGCCGCGCTGGGGCACCAGGCGGGGGCGGGTCGCCGTGACGACCTCGTTGCCGTAGGCGCCGGTCACCGGCGGGGGCACCGGGCGCTCCATGTCGCGGACGACGTGGTGCATCGTGAGGTGGGGCGGCTGCCAGATTTTGGCCTTGATCAGCAACTTCTGCCACCACGCAAAGGTCTGCTCAGGTCGTGCCACCGGGTCCTCCGTCTCGCGTGGGTCTGCCGTGCGTCGGCTCATCATCTCATCTCACCCGGCCCGTGGCGATCGAGGGTGCGGGTAGGCCCGGGCGCGCTGCGGGACTGTCAGGCGCACGGCATACCCTGTGCCCCCATGACGAGGTGGACGGGTGCCGGCAGATGCGGGTGAGCGAGTTCTGGCGGGCGGTGGAGGACGAGTTCGGCGGGCCGTACGGCCGCTTCCAGGCCACCAGCCAGGTCATCAGCGCGCTGGGGGAACGCACACCGGCCGAGGCGATCGAGGCCGGTCTGCCGGTCAAGCAGGTCTGGGTCGAGTTCTGCCGCCACATGGACGTGCCGGAGGAGCGCTGGCTGCCCAAGGAGGTCAAGCCACGGCGCACCCCGTGAGCACAGCCCACTGGCCGAGCTGGTTGACCTTGCCGTCGAGCGAGGTCATCCGCATGTCCACGGCGACCGGACCGAGGGTGTGCGTCGACCTACATGGCCAGCGGATGCCGGATCGCCGGCTCAGGGACACACTGACGGAATGACTGAGACCCAGCTGACCACGGACGACCACACCCTGATCCGCCGCGCCGCCTTCGGTGCCATCGCTCTCGTGTCGAACTCCGACCGTGGGTTCCTGGCGATGTTCTCCGAGTCGATGGCCGGGTCCAAGGCGCTCCACGAGGCGCCCGACGACATCAAGGAGCTGCTGAAGGAGGGCGACTTCCCCAAGCCGCCGATGGGGAAGCCGGAGGAGGTCGAGACAGCCATGCTCGGTGACCTGCGCCAGGCGGTCTCGACGCTCGAGGCCAAGGCACCCCAGCAGGCTCAGGGCTTCCGCGACGTGATCCTGGCCGCGTGCGACCGGGTCGCCAACGCGGTGCGCGGTGTCTCCGACCAAGAGGCCGCCATGCTCGAGAAGGTGCGTGCCGCCGTGGCCGGGGCCGGCGGAGGCGGAACCACCACCTGACCCCCGGCCCGGTCGACTGGGGGGTCAGACCAGGCCGCGCTCGACGACCGCCTCGGCCAGCTGGATCGTGTTGAGGGCCGCGCCCTTGCGCAGGTTGTCGTTGCTGACGAACAGCACCAGCCCACGGCCGTCCGGGACGGACTGGTCGGTGCGGATCCGTCCGACGTACGACGGGTCCTGACCCGCGGCGGCCAGCGGCGTCGGCACGTCCGCCAGGGCCACGCCGGGCGCGGAGGAGAGCACCGCGCGGGCCTCCTCCGGCGCGATCGGGCGGTCGAACTCGGCGTGGATCGCCAGCGAGTGACCGGTGAAGACCGGCACCCGCACGCATGTGCCCGCGACCGGCAGGTCGGGGAGGCCGAGGATCTTGCGGGACTCGTTGCGCAGCTTCTGCTCCTCGTTGGTCTCCCCGGAGCCGTCGTCCACCAGGTCCCCGGCCAGCGGCACCACGTTGAAGGCGATGGGAGCGACGTAGGTCGCCGGCTCGGGCAGGTCGACGGAGGAGCCGTCCTGCGCCAGTCCCTCCAGCTCCTGCTCCGCGCCCGCGCGCACCTGACCCGCCAGCTCGGCGACACCGGCGACGCCGCTGCCGGAGACTGCCTGGTAGGTCGTGGCGACCAACCGCTGCAGGCCGGCCGCGTCGTGGAGCGCCTTGAGGACCGGCATCGCGGCCATCGTCGTGCAGTTGGGGTTGGCGACGATCCGGCGGCCGCCCTCGGCGACCGCGCGGTCCAGCGCCTCGGGGTTGACCTCGCTGACGACCAGCGGCACCGCGTCGTCCATCCGCCAGGCGGAGGAGTTGTCGATCACCACGGCGCCGGCCTCGGCGAAGCGCGGCGCGTGCTCCTTGGAGGCGCCACCGCCCGCGGAGAAGAGGGCGATGTCGATCCCGGACAGGTCGGCGGTGGCGACGTCCTCCACGACGATCTGGCGCGGCTCGGCGGGCGCGCCGTCCCAGCGGCCCTCCCAGGGCAGCTCGCGGCCCGCCGACCGGGCGGAGGAGAAGTAGCGCACCGACGCCACGGGGAAGTCGCGCTCGGCGAGGAGGCGCCGCAGCACGGCACCGACCTGACCGGTCGCCCCGACCACCGCGAGGTGCACGCCCGACCCAGCTGACGACATACTGCTCACCGTCCTGTCCCGCCGTAGATCACGGCCTCGGCCTCGGCATCCAGCCGGAAGGCGCTGTGCACGGCGCGGACCGCCGCCTCCAGGGCCTCCTGGTCGGTGATCACGGAGATCCGGATCTCCGAGGTGGAGATCATCTCGATGTTGATGCCGGCCTCGGCCAGCGCGCCGAACATCCGCTGGGCCACCGCCGGGTTGGAGCGCAGCCCGGCGCCGACGAGCGAGAGCTTGCCGACGTGGCTGGTGTAGAGGACGTCCGCGACGCCGAGCTCGTGCTGCAGCTCGCGCACCGCGGCGACCGCCACCGTCCCGTCCACCTCGGGGAGGGTGAAGGAGATGTCGGACAGGCCCTCGGGGGAGGTCGACACGTTCTGCACGATCATGTCGATGCTCACGCCCGCGGTGGACACGGCGCCGATCACCTTGGCGGCAGCGCCGGGCCGGTCGGGCACGCCGACGACGGTGATCTTGGCCAGCGACTTGTCGTGGGCGATGCCGGAGATCAGGGGGTCTTCCATGGGGTCCTCGCTCGTGGGGGAGGGGGCTGTATGACGGGCGGTCCCGTCCTGGTGGAGGGCGCCGGTCAGCGGTCGGTCGACCAGGATCCAGGTGCCCTCCTTGTCGGAGAAGCTGGAGCGCACGTGCAGGGGGACGCCGAAGCGGCGGGCGTACTCCACGGCCCGCAGGTGCAGGATCTTGGCGCCGTGCGCCGCCATCTCGAGGGTCTCCTCGATGGTGATCCGGGTGACCCGGCTGGCCGACGGGACGATGCGCGGGTCGGCGGTGTAGAGGCCGTCGACGTCGGTGTAGATCTCGCACACGTCGGCGTTGAGGGCCGCGGCCAGCGCGACGGCCGTGGTGTCGGAGCCGCCCCGGCCCAGCGTGGTCACGTCCTCGTCCTCGGAGACGCCCTGGAAGCCGGCGACGATCGCGACCTCGCCGCGCTGCAGCGTCGCGGCGACCCGTGACGGCGTTACGTCCATCAGCCGGGCCCGGCCGTGGGAGCTGTCGGTGCGCATCCCGGCCTGCTGCCCGGTGAACGAGCGGGCCGGCACGCCGAGGTCCTGGATCGCCATGGCCAGCAGGGCCATCGAGATGCGCTCGCCGGCGGTGAGGAGCATGTCGAGCTCGCGCTCGGGCGGGCCCTTCGGGCTGACCTGGGTGGCCAGGTCGAGCAGGTCGTCGGTGGTGTCGCCCATCGCGGACACGACGACGGCGACGTCGTCGCCGGACTGGCGGGCGGCGACGACACGCTGGGCGACGCGGCGGATCGAGTCGACGTCGGAGACGGAGGAGCCGCCGAACTTTTGGACGAGCAGAGCCATAGGGAACTTCCGTGGGCAGGGGGTATGACGAGGGGCTGACACCGTCGTCAGTGCTGGTCAGTCTACGACTGCCTCCGGTGCGGCCTGTCAGGTTGCCGGTTGTTGCGTCAGTCGTGGCGCCCGCCCAGTAGGTTGTCGGTGTGGCCAACGAAGAGCGCATCGCCCTGTTCCTCGACTACGAGAACCTCGCGCTCGGCGCGCGGGACCACCTGGGGGGTGGTTTCGAGCTCAAGCCGATCACCGACGCCCTCGCCGAGCGGGGACGGGTCGTCGTGCGGAGGGCGTATGCCGACTGGTCCTACTTCGACGAGGACCGCCGGATGCTGACCCGGGCCCAGGTCGAGCTGATCGAGATGACCCAGCGGATGGGTGCCTCGCGCAAGAACGCGGCCGACATCAAGATGGCGGTCGACGCGATCGAGATGGCCTTCTCCCGCGACTACATCTCGACGTTCGTGATCTGCACCGGGGACAGCGACTTCACACCGCTGGTGCTCAAGCTGCGCGAGCTGGACAAGCGGGTCATCGGCTTCGGGGTGCGCGACTCGACCTCCAAGATGCTGCCCCCGGCGTGCGACGAGTTCCTCTACTACGACAACCTCGAGGGCGTGGAGCCGCTGCCGGCCAAGGCCGCGTCGGCGTCCGGCGCCCCCTCGGGCGGCGGGGAGAAGAAGCCCAAGGGGAAGAAGGCCGGCAAGTCGGCCCCGTCGGAGCCAGCAGTGAGCGATGCGGAGCAGCAGGCGGCCGAGGGCGCGGGGGATGACGGCGACGGCGACGACACCCCGCAGCCCGACCTGGCGGTCCTGGTGGCGCAGACCCTCAGCGGCCTGCAGAGCAGCCAGGGCGGGGCCGTGACAGCGTCCGTCCTGAAGCGGACACTGGTGCGCAAGGACCCGACGTTCAGCGAGGCCGACTACGGCTTCCGCGCGTTCGGCGAGCTCCTGCGCCACCTGGCCGACCGCAACGTCATCGAGCTGGCCGAGGGGCCGGCCAAGGGCGACCCGGAGATCCTCCTCCCGGAGGCCGGCGACAAGGACGACGCCTTCGCCCTGCTGCGGTCGGTGGTGGACGAGCTGTCCAAGGGGCAGGAGAGCGTGCCGCTGTCCGGCCTGAAGGACCAGCTGCGCCGCAAGGAGCCGGGCTTCTCGGAGAAGAAGCTGGGGTATCGCTCGTTCCTGCAGTTCAGCCGGGCGGCGGCCACCGAGGGGGTCATCGCCCTGGACTGGAGCGACGTCGACAAGGACTACCTGCTGGAGACGGTGGACTGAGTGGTCCGGTCGCGGCGGGCCGACCACCGGCCGCGCACCCCGTGCCCGAGGCAGACCAGGGCCAGCCCCACCAGGAACACGCCGAGGGTCACCAGCCCGTAGGACAGCGGGAACTCGCCGGGGGTGAAGGCCGGGTCCGTGGCGCCGGGGCCGAGGGAGTCGAGCAGGAGATAGAGCGTCTGGAAGACGAACGCCCACAGGTACGCCACGGCATACGTCATCAGCGCGGCGAAGCGTGAGGCAAGCAGGTAGCCGAGCAGGAAGGCGCCCAGCACGGTGACGACGGCGATCATCGCGGTGCCACCTTCAGTCCGTGACCGGCGCCGGACGCCGGTCCGTCGAGAAGAGCAGGACGAGGCAGACCACGGTCAGCAGGGTCACGCCCCCGACGGCAGCCTTCACCGGACTGGGGATGTCCACGAACAGTCCCGGCAGGGCGGTGAGCCCCAGGACGATCAGGCAGGCCGCGAGCACCCGCAGGGCGACCGGGCTGCCCGAGCGCCAGGCAAGGATGGCAGTGACGAGCCCAACGACCCCCAGGACGGTGGCGACGAGCAGCACGACGAAGGGTGGCCCGACCTCGCCCTCCGGCGTGGTCTCCAGGGCGCTCGGGATGTTGGTGGCACTGAGCAGTGCGGCGATCACCAGGCCGACCCGTTGCCTGGTCGTCGTGGGGCGTCTCGTGAGTTGCTCCGTGGGTGTCATGACAGACCTCCTGGTCGTGTGGCCGGGGCCGTTGTGTCCCCGTCCCACCACCGTCGGGCGTGGGCGGTTCCCGTCGCCAGATCCATGATTCACCACCGGTTCCCGACGAAGCACGGGTCGACGGGAAGAATGTCCCGGGTGCTCAGGCGCCGCGCGGAGGATGATGGGCTCATGGGCGTGCGCCTCCTGCTGGTCGACGACCACCCGGTGGTCCGTACTGGTCTGCGCGCGCTCATCGGCACACTGGAAGGCATCGAGGTCGTGGGGGAGGCCTCCGACGGGGAGCAGGCCTTGAGGGAGGCGCTGCTGCACCGGCCTGACGTCGTCCTCATGGACGTGCGGATGCAGGGCATGGGCGGGGTCGAGGCGACCCGTCGGATCAGGCAGGCCTCCCCCTCGACGGCGGTGCTCATGCTGACCATGTATGACGATGACGACACCGTGTTCACCGCGATGCGGGCCGGCGCGCGGGGCTACCTGCTCAAGGGCGCCTCGCAGGAGGAGATCGTGGGGGCGGTCCGCGCCGTCGCTGCGGGCCAGGTGGTGTTCGGCCCAGGCGTCGCCTCCCGGATCATCGGCTTCCTCACCTCCCCGCCGCAGCCGGCTCCGGCGGCGTTCCCGCAGCTCACCGGGCGGGAACGGGAGGTGCTTGACCTGCTGGCGGCAGGGTTGCGCACGGCCGCCATCGCGGAGCGGCTCCACCTGTCGCCCAAGACCGTGAGCAACAACCTGACCTCGATCTTCGGCAAACTCGAGGTCGCCGACCGGTCGGCGGCGATCGTGGTGGCCCGCGAGGGAGGGTTGGGGCGGGAACCATGATGTATGCCGTCGCCGGGGTTCCCCTGCTCCTCGCTGCGAGCGCGGGCCTGACCGCGGGCGGGCTGCTGCGCGCAGGTCGCGCCCGGGCAACTGCGGTGCTGCTGGCCGCGACGGCGGTTGCCCTGGTGCTCGGCGTCGTCAGCCCGGGGCTCGTCGTGGGGGAGGACGCCCGGCTCCTATGGGTGCTCGCGGCGCTGCTCCTGGCGCCGGCCGCGCTCGTTCTCTATCCGTCGGGACAGTGGCACCACCCCTCGGACTTCGTGGCGCTGGTGACGGTCATCGCCGCCGGTGCGCTGGCCCTGGTCGTGCCGTCCGGTCTGACCACGATGACCATCTCGATGCTGTTGTGCTTGCTCATCCACACGTGGTGGCGACTGGAGCGGGCATCCGGTCTGATGCGCCGGTCGGTGGCGTGGCTGGCACTGGGCGCTGGCACCGCCACCCTGGTGGCGGGGATCCTCAGCTTCGCGCTTCCCGAGCCGCACGGGGCGGCGGTGGCCGCGGCCGTGCTCGCCGCCATCGGCCCCGCGCTGTATGTCGGTGCGGTGCGGCCCGAGCAGGTCGATGTGCGCGCCGTCGTCGTCACCACGGTCAGCTACCTCGCGGCGGCGGTCTGCTTCGTCGCCGCGTTCGTCATGGCCGCGGCGGTGATCGAGGTGGGCACCGAGGAGAAGCCGTCGGTCCCGGTGCTGGCTGTCGTGGGGACGGTGCTGGCGTTGGCCGTGCACCCCGCGCAGGTGCTGCTGCGCGGCACGGTCTCCGCGCTGATCTTCGGTGCCCGTCGGGACCCGCTCGAGGCCGCGGGGCTGGTCTCCGAGCGGGTCAGTGACGACCCGGTGGTGGCGTTGCGAGCCATCCGCGAGGCGCTGGTCCTGCCGTATGCCGCGCTCCAGCTCGACGGTGTCCCGGTCGCCGAGTCGGGGGACCGAGACACGGCGACGGAGACACGAGCATTGCCCGACACAGACGGTCGTGCCATGACTCTCGTGGTGGGTCTGCGCTCGGGGGACCTGGCACTGTCGGTCGACGAGCGGCGCGTCCTGGCCATCGCTGCCCCACTGCTCGCGCAGTCGTTGCGGGCCTCCCGCCTGGCGTTGGACCTGCGCGACGCGCAGCGTCGGGGGATCTCGGCGCGGGAGGAGGAGCGACGCCGCCTGCGCCGAGACCTGCACGACGGGCTGGGACCCCAGTTGACCGGGATCGTCTACACCGCCGATGCCGTGCGCAACCTCGTCGCTAGCGACCCTGCGGCTGCCGCGCGTCTGGTCGACGACCTCGGCCTCGAGGCGCGGACGGCGATCGCCTCGGTCCGCGAGCTGGTCGAGGCGCTGCGTCCCCCGGCGCTCGACGAGCTGGGGCTTGCCGGGGCGCTGCGCCAGGTGGGAACCTCCATGCGGCACCGGAGCGGTGTGCCGTTGCAGGTCTCGCTCGACCTTGCCGGCCTCGCGGCCTTGCCGGCTGCGGTTGAGGTGGCGGTCTATCGCATCGTGGTCGAGGCGCTGACCAACGTGGCTCGTCACGGTGCCCGGGCGGGCGCCAGAGTGGTGGTGTCCCGGGTCCCCGGGGAGATCGAGGTGGTCGTGTCCGACACCGGTCCGGGAGACGGTTCGCCGTGGCCCGTTGGGATTGGGCTTGCCTCGATGCGCGAGCGTGCTGAGGAACTCGGCGGCCGGCTGGAGGCCGGCCCGTCAGGGACGGGTGGTGGGCGGGTCAGGGCCGTCATCCCGGTAGAGCCGGGTTCGGCACGCCCCTCGACAGGGCCGGTTCAGCCACGCGACTCCTCGAACTCCTCGGCCAGCACGGCATACGTCATCCCGTCGCGCCAGGTGCCGTCGCGGTGGAGCGACTCCTGGACGAAGTAGCCCTCCTGCCGCAGCCCGACCCGCTCCATGACGGCGCGCGAGGCGGCATTCTCTGCGAAGCAGTTGGCCTCGATCCGGCGCACGCCGAGCTCGAAGGAGATCGTGACCAGCTCGTGGACCGCCTCGGTGGCCAGCCCCTTGCCCTGGTGGGCGGGAGCCAGGCACCAGCCGATCTCTGCCTGGGCATTCCTCGCCTGGTCGGCGACCTCCGCCTGTGACCAGGCGTCCTCGATCGTGAGCATCAGATCGCCGGCGACCTCACCGCCGTGCTCGATCACCAGCGTCCGACCAGGCCGGAGCATTCGGACCGCGAACTCCTCCAGGTCGGTCGGCAGCGAGGTGAGCCAGCGGGCCACCTCCGGGTCGGAGCGGTAGGCGAAGAGCGCCTCGAGGTCTCCCACCCGCACCGGCCGCAGGGTGAGCCGCTGGGTGCGACGAGGCCATGTGAGGTCCGACAGACTGCGCGTCACAACGCGATCGTAGGGGCGTGGGCGTGTCGCACGGTATCGCACACACTTTCGACTTACCGTGGTCCACAGGTGCTCGCGCGACACCTCGTCCGTCCACAGGCTGGTCCTGGGTCCGAGGGAGTGTCGGTGGGGGCATCTAGCGTCTGACAGGACACGGATGAGCACGCGGCCCGGTGGGGTCGGGCACACCGCGGTCGGTCGCCGGTAGGCGCGCCCACCCACGAGTGCGAAGGAGCAGGACATGGCAGCACGACCCAGCAGGCCCGGTTCGACGGTGCAGCAGATCCAGGGAGACAAGAACAAGGCGCTGGACTCGGTCCTCGCCCAGATCGAGAAGTCGCACGGCAAGGGTGCGGTGATGCGCCTGGGCGACGACATCCGCCCGCCGATCCAGGTCATCCCGACCGGCTCCATCGCCCTTGACGTGGCGCTCGGTGTCGGCGGACTCCCGCGCGGCCGCGTGGTGGAAATATACGGACCGGAGAGCAGTGGAAAGACGTCGCTGGCGCTGCACGCTGTGGCGAGTGCGCAGAAGGCCGGCGGCATCGCGGCCTTCATCGACGCCGAGCACGCCCTCGACCCGGAGTATGCGAAGAAGCTCGGCGTCGACACCGACGGACTGCTGGTCAGCCAGCCCGACACCGGCGAGCAGGCGCTGGAGATCGCGGACATGCTGATCCGCTCCGGCGCGCTGGACATCATCGTCATCGACTCGGTCGCGGCGCTGGTGCCCCGCGCCGAGATCGAGGGCGAGATGGGCGACAGCCACGTGGGTCTGCAGGCCCGCCTGATGTCGCAGGCACTGCGCAAGATCACCGGCGCGCTGAGCACCACCGGAACGACGGCGATATTTATTAACCAGCTCCGTGAAAAAATAGGTGTGATGTTTGGAAGTCCTGAGACGACCACCGGTGGCAAGGCGCTGAAGTTCTACGCCTCGGTCCGGCTGGACGTCCGGCGCATCGAGACCCTCAAGGACGGCACCGACGCGGTCGGCAACCGCACACGTGTCAAGGTCGTGAAGAACAAGGTTTCGCCGCCGTTCAAGCAGGCCGAGTTCGACATCCTCTACGGCCAGGGCATCTCCCGCGAGGGTGGCCTGATCGACATGGGCGTGGAGCACGGCTTCGTGCGCAAGTCGGGTGCCTGGTACACCTACGAGGGCGACCAGCTCGGCCAGGGCAAGGAGAACGCCCGCCAGTTCCTCAAGGACAACCCGGACCTGGCCGACGAGATCGAGCGCAAGGTCAAGGCCAAGCTCGGAGTGGGCCCGCGGCCCGAAGGCGAGGACTCCATCGACGCCGAGCTGGCTGCCGTGGGTGGAGACCGCGACGTGCCCGCCGGTGTCGATCCCCGCACCGGTGAGGTCTCGGTCAACTTCTGATCCGGATGACCGACCGTTCAGCAGACGGGCCCGGGTCAAGCGAGCGCTTGGCCCGGGCCCGCCGGGCACTGGCGACCGCCGAGGCGGAGAGCGCTGGTGCCGACGCACGCATAGCGGCGCGGGACCGGGACGTCCCTGAGCCGGTGCGCGCCGACGCCGAGCCCGACCCGCACGAGGTTGCGCGGCAGATCGCGCTGCGGCAGCTCACCATGGCGCCGCGCAGCCGCAAGCAGTTGGAGGACAAGCTCCGGCAGCGTGGCTGCGACGACGACGTGGCACGCACTGTCCTGGACCGGCTCACGGAGGTCGGCCTGGTCGATGACGAGGCCTACGCCCGGATGCTCGTGCGCAGCCGGCAGGAGACCCGCGGGCTGGCGCCTCGAGCTCTGACCCAGGAGCTGCGCCGCAAGGGGGTGGCCGACGAGATCATCGAGGGCGCACTGGGTGACGTCGACCCCGACGACGATGCCGACCGTGCGCGGCAACTCGTGGAGAAGCGGCTGCGCACCATGCGTGGCCTTGACCGACAGGTCCAGACACGACGGCTCGCCGGCTTCCTGGCGCGCAAGGGCTACGACAGCAGTCTCGCCTTCCGCGTGATCCGCGAAGCGCTCGATGAGCTGCCCGAGCACCGACGGGACTGACCCGACGCGTTCGCCGGCGTCAGGTCAGTCCGGGGTGACAGAGGGGCGCAGGCGGACGGCGCCGTCACATGTCGTCGGCCTTCGGCATGATCTCTTTCTTGGAGTCAGTCGCGCCACTTCGCCGTCGTCGGTGCTGGCGCGCGGAATCGAGAAGGTGCAGGATCCCAGGGATGGCGACATCGTCGTCCTATGCGGATCACACCGGACAAGGCCCGGGCCCTGCTGCACGCCCATGACCACGGCATTCTCTCGACCGTCCATGTCGAGCGCGGAGTGGACGCGGTGCCGGTGGTCTATGCCGTCAGCGACGACCTCGTGGGGATTCCGGTGGACCAGGTCAAGCCCAAGGCCTCGACGGTGCTGCAGCGAGAGCGGAACCTGCGAGCAGACCCGCGCGCCACCCTCCTGATCGAGCACTGGGACCCCGCGGACTGGTCTCGGCTGTGGTGGGTGCGCGCCACCCTCCGCTGGCAGGCCGAAGGCTCCGACGAGGAATACCGCGCACTGGGCAATCTCCTAGAAGGCAAGTACGAGCAGTACCGCGACCAGCCGTTCGCACGGGTGCTGGCGCTGCGCATCACTGGCCTCACCGGGTGGTCCGGCGACTCTGGGTGAAGCATCACGCCGTGCGCTCGGTGG
>JAAYYA010000407.1 GCA_012515595.1 Actinomycetales bacterium | reverse complement strand
GCACCGCGTCGGCCTCGAGCTCGCGATAGGCGCGGGCCACGGTGTTCGGGGCGATCCCGAGGTCGCCGGCGAGGCGCCGCACCGTGGGCAGCCGGTCACCAGGGGCGAGTATGCCGTCAGCCACCTGCGTGAGGATCTGCCGGTGGAGCTGTGCGAAGGGGGGCTCGGAGGAGGCCGGGTCGATGCGCAGCATCAGGCGTCGACCTCCTGTGTGCGAGGGTCGGGAGCGACGCCGTCCCAGAGCGCGCGTCGGACGTGCTGGAACTCGTTCCAGGCGTCCCTTCGCGCTGCCGTGACGACAGCGCCGGCCAGCACCACCGCGAAGGGGAGAGCCGCGAGTCCGATGCACGACCACAGCGCCCACGTCGGGGGCGGTGGCCCACCGGGCGGTGACGTCGCCCAGGCGGCGCTCCACAGAGCATTGCTGCTGGAGAGGCAGGCCAAGGTCCCCAGAACCGGCGGGATGGTGCCAAGCCGCGAAAGAGTCTGGGCGCGCAGCGCGTCCTGCCAGTAGAGCTCGACCTGGTCACGGGCCGGCTGCGGAGCCCGCAGGACCCGGTGGGTGGCCCACTGCACGAGGAGGACGACCAGGACGAGTCCGACGGCGTATGCCGGGACTGAGCTGGACAGGATTGTGTTCCGGTCGAAGAACTCGGTCCGAGCCAGCAGCAGCGTGCCGACGACCGCGACGAGGCCCGTGCCGAGTGTGGCCCACGCCGTCACCCGGAAGGACGTGGGGACATAGTGCGCTGCCGTGGTCGCCGTCGCCCGAGCTGTGCGTGGTCCAGGGCCGGCTGTGTTGGGCCACAGGATGTCCGCGAGTGCGTGCCCGGCAGCCCCGGCGAGGAAGGTGACCAGGATGAAGTTGGCACCCGCGACCTCCCAGAGCCGGTCGAGAGCCAGCACCACGAGTCCCGCCACGAGAATCGCTGCACCAGTCATCAGGCTCTGGCGCGTGACGCGGGTCTCGAGGGCCTTCGACTGCTCGGGCGGGACCGTCGCCCCGGACTGCTTCGCCAGCCGCCTGCGCAGCCGCGTGCGGTAGGCGCCGTTGAGTGGAAGCAGCAGGATCACCGCGCCAATGAGCAGGATGAGCATCGCGTCGATCAGCATCAGGCGTGCGCCTCCTCGGCCCGGGAGCGCGGCGGCTGTCCGCCCCACAGCCGCTCTCGGAAGTGCCGCATCTCGCTGCGACGCGAGGAACCCGCGGCCACGACCAAGGCAGCCACCACCAGGGCGAAGGGCAGCAGGTAGCCCGCGATGAGCACTGCCAAGCTCCACGCTGGCCCCACCTGGCCCGCGGCGGTGGCAGCGGTCGAGGCGGCGTCGTCGAGCACGCTGCCGCAGACCACGAGCGCGAAGAGTCCGACACACGGCGTCACCACGACGAGCGAGCTGAGCGTCTGTGCCCGGATCGCGTCCTGCCAGTAGAGCTCGGTCTCGTCCCGGGCAGGCTGTGGTGCATCGAGGATCCGGCGGACGGCGAGCCAGGAGAGCACGACCAGCACCGGGAGCGCGGCGGCGAGCAGCGGCACCGGGCTCCGCCAGATGGTGCCTGCGTCGAACCACTCCGACCGGGTCAGCAGCAGGGTCGCGGCGAGAGCGAGCAGGCCGAGCGCGACGAAGATCCGCCCGAGGACCAGGACCAGGGGCGGCAGGTAGTCCTCGACCGTCGGGGACGTGGCCCGTGCCGTCCGTGGCCCCTCCGCCGTCGTGCCCGGCCACCAGATGGCGGCGACGGCCAGCCCGGCGGCACCGGCGACGAACATCACCGACAACTGGAAGAACCCGCCCGCGACCTCGTCGGCGTGCTCCCACACCTGGCTCAGCCCGAGCGTGAGGAGCCCGGCCACCAGGATGCCGACGCCCATCGCGCGGGCGCCCAGGGTGACGCGCCTCTCGAGCGCGGCCTCCTGTTCAGCGGGCACTGTGGCCTCAGCCTTGGCGGCGAGCGTGCGGCGCAGGTATGAGCGGTAGGTGCCGCTGAGCGGCAGCAGGGCGGCCAGGACCCCAACAGCCAGTATGACGATCGCGTCCGTGGTCATAAGCCGAACCTCCCCTTTGTGTTGCCACAAAGGTAACCACTCGTCATACATTGTGTCAACACAAATTTCGCGAAGGATCTCCTTTGGCTGGTGTGCACCGGCGGGCTCGCCGCGGCCGTCCTGCTCTGTCACGCTGGGGCTAACGACCCGGACCCGGGCCG
>JAAYYA010000406.1 GCA_012515595.1 Actinomycetales bacterium | reverse complement strand
TCAGACCGTATGTGGTGACCGCCTGAGGTGGGGTGGTTGCGGGCCGGGGCCTCGCTCACGCAACTTCGTGGGTTGCTGGGCAGTGGCTGCTGCCCGGCCTTGCCGACATGCGTGGGGAGGCCCCGGTGTTCATCGAGCGTACGAGTGTGGGTCTGGACGTGCACGCACGGTCGATCGCTGCGGCAGCGATCGACGGCGTGACGGGTGAGCTGGTCAAGCGGCGGCTGGCGCCGGCCCATGACGCGGTGTTGGAGTGGATGACGCGACTGCCGGGGCCGGTGGCCGCGACCTACGAGGCCGGGCCGACCGGGTTCGGTCTGGCCCGTGCGATCCGGGCGAGCGGGGTGCGCTGCGAGGTCGCGGCACCCTCGAAGATCCGCCGGGCGGCCGGGGAGCGGGTCAAGACTGACGCACGGGACGCGGTGCTGCTGGCCAGGCTGCTGCGGATGGACGAGATCGTCTCGGTGCGGGTCCCGACCGTGACCCAGGAAGCGGCCCGAGACCTGGTCCGCGCCCGGGAGGACACCCGCCTGGACCTGATGCGGGTCCGGCACCGGATCTCCAAGCTGCTCCTGCGGCACGGACACGTCTACTACGGCGGCAAGGCCTGGACCGGCGCGCACGAGCGGTGGCTGCGCGGCATCCGGTTCGACCCGGCCGGTGAAGGAGGCGGTACCCGAGCCGCGTTCGACGCCGACCTGGAGGCCGTCGACTTCGCCGTCGCCCGCCGCGACCGTCTCGAACGCGCCATCGGGCAACTGGCCGCCGACAGCGAGTTCACCCCCGTGGTGGCCCGCCTGTGCTGCCTACGCGGGGTCTCCACCCTGACCGGCCTGGCGCTGGCGGTCGAGATCGGCGACTGGACCCGGTTCACCGGTGCCAGCATCGGCGCCTACCTCGGCCTGGTTCCCAGCGAACACTCCAGCGGCGAGGCCCGCCGCCAAGGCGGGATCACCAAGACCGGCAACCCGCACGCCCGCCGCCTACTGATCGAGGCCGCCTGGCACCACAAGCCCCGTTACGTGGTCGGGGCAACGATGCGCCGCCGCTGGGACGCCGCCCCACCAGCAGCCCGGACCCGTGGCCACGAAGGCAACCAACGCCTGCACCACCGCTGGACCCGCCTGGCCGCCCGGAACAAGACCCACACCGTCGCCAACACCGCCATCGCCCGCGAACTCGCCGGCTGGTGCTGGTCACTGGCCACCCTCACCGACTGACGATCACCAACCGGCGATCACCCACCCACAAGACTCCGACCCGGAAGACTGGCGCTGCGCGCACCGCGAGGAGCACACCCGCGCTAGGACTGTGAGCAGCCGCCCGGACCACCACGGCCCGGCCGGCCACGCTCGACCTCAGACCAGCCAACCAGCTCCTGCCGAACACCGCCCTGCGGTACCCAACCCGCGCATATCAGCATCGACCGCGCCGTCGACACGACACGCTGCGCACCCCCCAGCCCACCGAGCCGGAACACAGAGCGAGGCGCCGCCGGACCAACCCTCCGGCGGCGCCTCGCCACGCCACTTGACAACCCACCCCTACATATCAGTCCT
>JAAYYA010000405.1 GCA_012515595.1 Actinomycetales bacterium | reverse complement strand
TCACCGTGGGCCAGGAGGGCGACTACCCGGTGGAGGTGACCCTGCGTTATGTCGCCGGCGAGCGGGCCGGCGAGGAGCGCACCGTTCGGGCGAAGTACGTCGCCGGGTGCGACGGTGCCCGCAGCGGCGTGCGCGAGGCGATCGGCCGCCAGCACATCGGCGGCATCTCCGCGCATGCCTGGGGCGTGATGGACGTCCTGGTCAACACCGACTTCCCCGACTGGCGGATCAAGTGCGCGATCAACTCCACGCACGGTAACATCCTGCACATCCCGCGCGAGGGCGGCTACCTCTCGCGGATGTACATCGACCTCGGCGAGGTGCCCGAGGACGACGACCACCGGGTGCGGCAGACGCCGCTGGAGACGGTGATCGCCAAGGCCAACGAGATCCTGCACCCCTACTCGATCGACGTGAAGGAGGTGGCCTGGCACAGCGTCTACGAGGTGGGCCACCGGGTCACCGACAAGTTCGACGACATCCCGCTGGACGGCGAGGGCAACCCGCGCGTCTTCCTGACCGGGGACGCGTGCCACACGCACAGCGCCAAGGCGGGGCAGGGGATGAACGTCTCGATGCAGGACGGCTTCAACCTGGCCTGGAAGCTGGGGATGGTGCTGACCGGCCGCAGCCCGGAGTCGCTCATGTGCACCTACTCGGACGAGCGCCAGCCGGTGGCCCAGCAGCTCATCGACTTCGACCGCGAGTGGTCCACCCTGATGGCCCGCAAGCCCGAGGAGATCGAGGACCCGCAGGAGCTGGCCAACTACTACCTGGGCACCGCCGAGTTCCCCTCCGGCTTCATGACGCAGTACACCCCGTCGATGATCACCGGGACCGATGAGCACCAGGGGCTGGCCGAGGGCTTCCCGATCGGCAAGCGCTTCAAGTCCTGCGAGGTGTTCAAGGCCTGCGACGGCAACGTCCAGCACCTCGGCCACCACGCCCGCGCGGACGGCCGGTGGCGTATCTATGCCTTCGCCGACGCGCCCGGGCCCGGCGAGGCGTCGGCCCTGGCGGACTGGGCGACCTGGCTGTCGGAGTCGCCGGAGTCCCCCCTGGTGCGCCACACCCCGGCTGATGGTGACATCGACGCCGTCCTCGACGTCAAGGTGATCTACCAGCAGGGTTTCGAGGACATCGACCTGACCACGATCGACCCCGTCTTCGTGCCGCGCACCGGCCCGTACGGCCTGATGGACTGGGAGAAGGTCTACGCCGCCGGCAACGGCACGGACATCTTCGACGAGCGCTCGATCTCTCGCGACGGCGCCGTCGTCGTGGTCCGCCCCGACCAGTACGTCGCGCACGTCCTCCCCCTCACGGCAACCGAGGAGCTGGCGGCCTTCTTCGCCCAGCACCTCCTCCCCCAAAAAATATAGGGGTTTTGCAGGTCCCCCACGCATTCTCGTAGTGGTTTTGCAGGTCCCGACTCACGCGGCTCGAAGCCGGTGGCTCGTGGGTCAATCCGGCGCGCCCTGACGACCCCAGCGTTCCCCACGAGACGACCACCGCCGGATGGGCAGGCGCCTTCGCGCTGCGGG
>JAAYYA010000404.1 GCA_012515595.1 Actinomycetales bacterium | reverse complement strand
CGGGCTCCGGGTCGTCGGGGACGGGCGCGAAGGCCGTCCGCGGGATCAGCGAGTCGTCGTTGGCAGTCAGCCGGTCCAGCTTGCGCAGGTCGTCGGCCCGACGCCGGACGAACGGCTCGTCGCCGCTGCCGACCGCGGTCGCGAGACCGTTGAGCAGCTGCATCTCCGAGGCCAGCCGGGCTCGGCTGAGCAGGTAGCCGTCGGGGCGCTGCGAGCGGGCCAGCGAGTAGCTGTCGAAGACCGCGTCCACCGCCCGCGGGTTGGCCTGCTCCACCAGCTGGGCGAAGTCCTCGGCGGGGTCGGCCACCTGCGCCCGCTCCCAGCCGGTCAGCCCGACCACCCGACCGCTGGCGGCGTCGGCCTCGTCGGAGAAGACCACCAGGAAGGACTCCCCGCCGAGCGAACCGTGCGCGGGCACCGTAGCGAACTGCCACAGCGGGGCGGCATCCAGCGCCTGCTCCCACCGCGCCAGCAAACCGTTGGGCACGTGCCCGGTCTCGGCCGCCCGGTCCAGCTCGGCCAGTTTGCGGTCGCGGAACTCACGGGCGTCGAACACCGGGACGGCGAACTCCTCGAAGAGCTCCCGCGGCATGTTGTGCACGGCGGCGATCGCCCGGCCGACCGCGCTGGCCAGACCCGGCCCCACGGGAAGGTGACGCAGGCTCAGGCCCCGCCCCTCGACATACGGATAAACGGCCGCACGCCCGTCCGGCCCGAGATCGGCATAGCCGGCGGCGGCGGGGACCTTGAAGGGCAGGTGCTTGCCGAGCTGCCGGATCAGGTCGTCGTTGCGCTCCAGCTCCGCGCCGGCGGCGGGGCTCAGGGGCGAGCGGACCACCCAGGTGCGCCCGGTGACGTCCTCCACCAGGGCGGACTGGTGGAGCGGGTTCTCCTCACCGCTGCGGATGGCGGCGACCGACACCGGCCGCATCCCAGGCACGGCGGCGGTGGCCAGGGCGGCCAAGGCCAGGTCGCTGCGAATCACCCTCACACCGTATGACGTCAGGCGCCTGCCGTGGTGTAGGCCGCGCCACACGAGGGTCGGGGGACCGGCCTACAGTGGGGGCGTGAGTGTGGATTCGGACGCTTTGCTGGACCTGTCGCTCTCCCGGGGGACCCTCCACCGCAACGGCCTGGGTCGTCGTGACAGCGACCCGATCACCCGGGCCCTGGGCGACTCCGCGACCCGGGTGATCGATCTGGCGGACGGTCGCGCGCTGACCTGCCGCGTGGACGGGCGGCTGCGGCTGGTCCACCGGGCGCCGCGCTTCGAGGACCCCTCGGACCAGGCGCTGTACCTCGGGCACGACGCGGAGGGCGTCGACTACGTCGCGGTGATGCGTGACGGTGAGGCGGAGGGGGCCCGCCCGGAGCCGGAGCGCGGCTGGCGCAGCCTGCGAGAGGCCGGGGCCGAGCTCGACGACACCGACGCCGGCGTCCTGACCACGGCGGTCGCCCTGGCGAACTGGCACTCCCGCCACCACTTCTGCCCGCGCTGCGGCGCCCCGACGGTCGTCGAGGAGGGCGGCTGGGTCCG
>JAAYYA010000403.1 GCA_012515595.1 Actinomycetales bacterium | reverse complement strand
TTGGCCGACCACTCGACGTTCATCTGCTCGCCGGAGATCAGCGAGTGCGGGGTGGCGACCGGGAAGTTCTCCTGCGCCGGGGCGTTCAGCAGCGTCTCGTAGTCGTAGGTCCAGGGCTCGTAGTAGTCCTGGATGGAGGGCATCTTGGGGTTGGAGAAGATGTTGAGCAGCTTGTTCAGGCGGCCGCCGGCCTTCAGCTTGAGCCGCCCCGCGTCGGTGCGCACCCAGCCGCCCTTCCACTCCTCCTGGTCCTGGTAGCCGCGCGGGTAGCCGAGGCCGGGCCGCGTCTCGACGTTGTTGAACCAGACGTACTCCATGCCGCTGCGGTTGGTCCAGGCCTGCTTGCAGGTGACCGAGCAGGTGTGGCACCCGATGCACTTGTCCAGGTTCATGACCATGGCCATCTGTGCCATGACTCTCATGGTGTTGCTCCTCTTCCTGGTATGTCGTGTGGTCGGGTGCGCCTAGTACTTCACCGGCGCGGTGCGCTTGCGGATGGTGGTCACTTCGTCCCGGTTGTTGCCCGTCGGGCCGATGTAGTTGAAGAAGTAGGCCAGCTGGGCGTAGCCGCCGATCAGGTGGCTGGGTTTCATCAGGATCCGGGTGAGGCTGTTGTGGATACCGCCGCGCTTGCTGTCGGTCTCGGTGAGCGGCACGTCGATCAGCCGGTCCTGGGCGTGGTGCATGTACACGGTGCCCTCCGGCATCCGGTGGCTCACGATGGCTCGGGCGGCGACGACGCCGTTGCGGTTGACCGCCTCGATCCAGTCGTTGTCGCGGATGCCGACCTTCTCGGCGTCGACGTCGGACATCCAGATGGTCTGGCCGCCGCGGGAGAGCGAGAGCATGAACAGGTTGTCCTGGTACTCGCTGTGGATGGACCACTTGTTGTGCGGGGTCAGGTAGCGGACCGAGACCCCGAGCTCACCCTGCGCGCCGATCTCCGGCTCGCCGAACAGCTTGGTCATGTTCAGCGGGGGCCGGTAGGTCGGCAGCGCCTCGCCCATCCCGATCATCCAGTCGTGGTCGACGTAGAACTGCTGCCGGCCGGTCAGGGTGTGGAACGGCTTGGACCGCTCGATGTTGATCGTGAACGGGGCGTAGCGGCGGCCGCCGCTCTCCGAGCCGGACCACTCCGGGGAGGTGATGACCGGGACCGGCGCCGCCTGGGTGTCGGCGAAACTGATGATCTTGCCCTCGTGCTCGGCGGACAGGTCGTGCAGCTCGATGCCGGTGCGCTTCTCCAGATCCTTGAACCCCTGGGTGGCCAGGTGGCCGTTGGTGGTGCCGGCCAGGTGCATGATCGCCTCGGCGACGTGCACATCGGTCTCCAGCTTGGGCTGGCCGTCGGCCACTCCCCCGTGGACGGTGCCGTTGATGGTGCGCAGCCGCTCGACGAAGGCGGTCGGGTCGTACTTCACGCCCTTGGTGACCATGCCGACCTTCTCCAGGAGCGGCCCGACGGCGGTCATCTTGGCGTAGACCTGGGTGTAGTCGCGCTCGACCGTGGCGAGCACTGGCAGGGTCTTGCCGGGGACCGGCTCGACCTCACCGTTCTTCCAGTCCTTGACGACGCCGTGGACCGTCGCCATGGCCTCCGGCGTGTCGTGCCACAGCGGCTTGGCGATGACGTCGGTCCGGGTGCCCAGGTGCTCCTCGGCCAGCGTCGAGAACCGCTTGGCGATCTCCTTCCAGGCGTCCCAGTCGTTCTTGCTCTGCCACGGTGGCGCGATCGCCGGGTTGAAGGAGTGGATGAACGGGTGCATGTCGGTGGTGTTGATGTCGTGCTTCTCGTACCAGGTGGCGGCCGGCAGCACGACGTCGGACAGGAGCGTGGAGCTGGTCATCCGGAAGTCGATGGTCATCAGCAGGTCGAGCTTGCCCTCGGGCGCCTCGTCGGGCCAGGCGACCTCCCGCGGCCGCTTCTCCTCGGGAGCCTGGGACGCCCGCACCGCGTTGCTCGTCCCCAGCAGGTGCTTGAGGAAGTACTCGTTGCCCTTGGCGGAGGAGCCGAACAGGTTGGCCCGCCACAGGGTGAGCACCCGCGGCCAGTTCTGTTCCGCCTCCGGGTCCTCGATGGCGAACCGCAGCGAGCCCTCCTTGAGCTGCTGCACGACATACTCCTTGACGTCCGTCCCGGCCTCGGCGGCCTCGTCCGCCAGGGCGAGCGGGGACCGGTCGAACTGCGGGTATGACGGCACCCACCCCAGGCGGACCGCCTGGGCCAGGACGTCCATCATCGAGCGCCCCTGGAAGGCCCCGGTGCCGGCGCCGACGTCGTCAGTGCTGAAGGTGTCGTAGCGGTACTGGCTGGTGTTGACGTACCAGTAGGAGGTCTGGTTCATGTGGCGCGGCGGCCGCACCCAGTCCAGCGCGAAGGCCATGTGCTGGAAGCCCATGAGCGGACGCACCTTCTCCTGGCCGACGTAGTGGGCCCAGCCACCGCCGTTGCGGCCCTGGCAGCCGGTGATCGTGGTGAGCACCAGCATCGCGCGGTAGATCTGGTCGGAGTGGTACCAGTGGTTGGTGCCGGCGCCCATGAGGATCATGCCGCGGCCGGTGGTGTCGATGGCGTTCTGGGCGAACTCGCGCCCGAGGCGGGCGATCTGGTGGGCCGGGACGGAGGAGATCTCCTCGGCCCAGGCGGGGGTGGCCGGGACCGACGGGTCGTCGTAGCCCTGCGGCCAGGTGCCCGGCAGCCCCTCGCGGCCCACGCCGTAGTGGGCGAGCATCAGGTCCAGCACCGTGGTGACGACGTGGCCACCCACGCGGCGGACCGGGACGCCGCGGCGTTCGTAGACGACCGTGTCGCCGGTGTCGAAGCGCGGGAGCTCGACCTCGACCGACTCCTGCGAGTGCGTCAGCAGGGAGAGCGCCGGATCGATGTCCCCGAGCTCGAGGTTCCACTTGCCCTCGCCGTCGGGGCCGAAGCGGTCCCCGATGGAGCCGTTGGGGATGGCCACCTCGTTGGTCGCCCGGTCGAAGACGGCCGGCTTCCACATGGCGTTCTCGGTCTCCCGCTCGGGGAAGTGCTCGTCCAGGTCGCCCGCCACCAGAAACTTGCCAGGCTTGAAGCCTCCGTCGCCGGTCCCTTCGAGTGACACCAGGAACGGCAGATCCGTGAACTTCTTGGTGTAGTCGGCGAAGAACGGGGTCTCCTGGTCAACGAAGAACTCCTTGAGGATGACGTGGCCCATCCCCATCGCCAGGGCCGCGTCGGTGCCGGGGGCGGCCGCGACCCACTCGTCGGCGAACTTGACGTTCTCCGCGTAGTCGGGGGCCACCGCGACGACCTTCTGGCCGCGGTAGCGGGCCTCGGTCATCCAGTGGGCGTCCGGGGTGCGGGTCAGCGGGACGTTGGAGCCCCACATGATCAGGTAGGCCGCGTCCCACCAGTCGCCGGACTCGGGCACGTCGGTCTGGTCACCCCACATCTGCGGGGAGGCGTTGGGCAGGTCGGCGTACCAGTCGTAGAACGACAGCATCGGGGCACCGATGAGCTCGTTGAAGCGCGCGCCCGAGACATAGCTGACCTGGGACATCGCCGGGATCGGGGAGAACCCGGCGATCCGGTCCGGCCCCCAGCGCTTGATCGTGTAGACGTGCGCGGCCGCGATCATCTCCACGGCCTCGTCCCACGTCGAGCGGACCAGGCCGCCCTTGCCCCGTCCGGACTTGTAGCGCCTGGCCTTCTCCTCGTCCTGGACGATGCTGGCCCAGGCGACGACCGGGTCGCCGTACTCCGTCTTGGCCTGGCGGTACATCTCCAGGAGCACCCCGCGGATGTAGGGGTAGCGCACCCGGGTCGGGCTGTAGGTGTACCAGGAGAACGCGGCCCCGCGCGGGCAGCCGCGGGGTTCGTACTCCGGCCGGTCCCCACCGGTCGAGGGGTAGTCCGTCTGCTGTGCCTCCCAGGTGATGATCCCGTCCTTGACGTAGACCTTCCACGAGCAGGAGCCGGTGCAGTTGACCCCGTGGGTCGACCGGACCACCTTGTCGTGGCTCCACCGGTCGCGGTAGAAGGAGTCACCCTGTCGGCCGCCCTCCAGGGACAGGGTCCGGTGGTCGTCGGAGACCTTGCCCCGGGTGAAGAACCGTCGGGTGCCCACCAGGGCCGATGACAGGGGTCCGTCGAACCCGACTTCCTGGCTGGTGCGCGGACGTGCTGCGGTGTCGGTCATGTCTGCTCTCCACGGTCGGGAAACGGGGTGGTGACACTCAGGTGTGCTCTGCAGGTGCGGTGGTCCACGAGAGGTTGGAGATCAAGCTCGACGCTCTCCTCGCCGAGCGCGTCGAGGGCGCCTCGCAGCAGCCCACGGTGCACGCCGCAGACCATCTGCGGGCTGTCCTTGGCCAGGGCCAGGAACGGGCAGTCGCGCATCACGATGTCGACCTCGCGGGTGCCCGCGGCGGTGCGCACAGCCGGCGCGTGACCCCAGCCCACGAGCAGGTCGATGACGGCTCCGACCTTGCCCAGCCAGGCCCCGGGGGTGGTCGCCGGCGTGGTCTCGCCCACCCGGTCGGCCAGGCGGCCCACGTGGTCCCGGGCCCACTGCCGTCCGGACTGCTCCAGCACGGCGGGGGTCTGGTCCAGCGGTCCGCCCTCGGCGGACTGGATCATCAGGTGGTCGGGCACCTCCGCCGCATCCGGGTCGGGCTGGGCCGGCGCCACCCGTCCGACGATCTCGGACAGCGCGGCGTAGGCCTGCAGCGCCTCCGGGTCGCTGGGAGCGCTGAGCCGCAGGCCGGGCACGGCATACAGCTTGCGGGGCCGGCCGGCGCCGGCCGGCGGGGCCTGCACCGAGGTCAGCAGCCCGGCCGCGACCAGCTGGTCGAGGTGGAAGCGCACGGTCGTCAGGTGGAGCCCGACGACGTCCGCGAGCTCCTGGGCGCTCAGCGCCTGCGGGTGGGTTCCCTCCACGACCTCGGGGTCCAGCGGCAGGTCCGCGAGGTGCTCGTAGAGCGCACGGCGCACGTCCGAGCGCAGCAGATCCAGCCCGCCCCGAGCTTCGTGCCTGGCCACGACGCCCCTTCCCACGGACATTTAGCGGAGTGCCAACACACGACACCCTAGCGGTTCCCCACGCCATGCGACAGGGCAGGTCGCGCGTGTCGTGACCTGCGGTTTCATCTCTGGACGCCCGTTGATTAGGGCACAAATGCGTGACCTAATCGCTCTGATTGAAAGGAGTCAGACGTCGGGCCCGGCAGGTTTAACGGAGACGGCCGCCACCACCCCACCGAGCGCGCGGCGTGGCGACATCTGACCCCACCGAGCGCGCGGCGTGGCGACATCTAACCCCACCGAGCGCGCGGGCCAGCGCTGTCTTCCCTCGACCGCACCACGATGCGCCCGGTCGCCCTCACGGACGCAACGCGGCGCGCTCGGTCGCCCTCAGGGCCGCAACGCGGCGCGCCCGGTCGCCCTCAGGGCCGCAACGCGGCGCGCCCGGTCGCCAGGGGGAGCTACGGTTGCGGGTCGCGGGCGTCGTAGGTCAGGAAACCGCGCTGCGCCCGGGCCAGCAGGAGCATCGCCAGGACGCAGGCCGCTCCCCCGACTACGAGCGCCCCCCATTCGGTCCAGAACCCGGCGACGGTCCCGGACAGCAGCTCCCCCAGACGAGGTCCGCCGGCGACGACGACGATGAAGATCCCCTGGAGCCGGCCGCGCAGGTGGTCCGGGGTGGCCGCCTGGAGGATGGTGGTCCGGAAGACCGCGGACACCGAGTCGGCGGCACCGGCGGCGGCCAGTCCGAGGCAGGCCAGGACGAGGGCCTCCCGGGGCCCGAACAACCGGCCGGACCCCAGCACCGCCAGGCCCACCAGACTGATGCACACCCCCCAGGCCACGACCGCCCAGACCACCGCCCGGCCCTGATGGATGACTGCCCCGAGTGGCCCGGAGACCATCATGGCGACCACCGCGCCGACGGCCAGCGCGGCCGCCAGGATCCCGACGGTCGCCTCCCCGCCGGACAGCGCCACCACGGCGATCGCGGGGAACAGCGCCCGTGGCTGGGCCAGGATCATGGCGCAGAAGTCCGCCAGGAAGGTCATCCGGACGTTGGGCCTGGTGGCCAGGAAGCGCAGCCCGTCCACCACGCTCTTCAGACCCGGGGTGCGGTGCGCCGACGGGTCCTCGGGCCGGATCGGGGGCAGCGCAGACAGCCCCCACATCGCGACGCTGAACAGCACCACGTCGACCGAGTAGGCCGTGACGTAGCCGCCGAACTGCACGATCACGCCGGCCAGGAGGGGACCGACGGTCATCGAGATGTTCATCGAGGCCACGTTGAGCGCGTTGGCCGCCGGGAGCTGCTCCAGAGGCAGGATCCGTGGGTAGATCGCCGACCGGGCCGGGCTCATGACGGCGAAGCCGGCGCTGTGCAGGGCCACGAGCGCGTAGAGCACCAGCACCTCGGTGTTGCCGAGCGCCGCCTGCAGCACGTTCAGGCCACCGGTGACCCACAGGATGATCCCGCCCACCAGTGCCACGGTCCGGCGGTCTCTTGTGTCCAGGATGGCCCCGCCGTAGAGCCCCAGCACGACGATCGGGACCAGGGCGTACAGGCCGACGAGCCCCACGGCGAAGGAGGACCCGGTCAGGTGATAGATCTGCAGCGCGATCGCGGTCGTGGCCAGCTGCGCCCCGATGCCGGAGGTGACGGTGCCGAGGTAGAGCAGCCGGTAGGGTCGCGACTCCCGCAGCGGGGTGATGTCGAGCAGGACGCGGCGCACCGG
>JAAYYA010000402.1 GCA_012515595.1 Actinomycetales bacterium | reverse complement strand
GGCTCTACGCGATGGAGCGTGGTTGACGGCCTCGGATTCTGCGGGTCGGGACGGTAGTCCATGAGACTCCGAGGCGGCCGAGGATGCGGCGCCGGTAGTTGGTGTGGTTCGTGAAGCCGTGGCTGTTGCGGCGGATCTTCTCGGTGAGCATGTGGACGTTCTCGACGCGCCCGTTCGAAGCGCCGCGGGTGGAGTGGTAGGCGAGGATCTCCTCTCGCCAGCGGTCGATGGTGCGGGCCAGGCGGGTCACCTCGACCACTTCGGCATCGGCTGCGAAGTGGAAGAACACGATCAGGCGCCGGCGGGCGTGGTCGGGGCTGGTTGCGGCGTAGACGTCGCGGAGGAGTTCCTTGGCGACCCACGCGGCGCGCACCTCGCCGTCAGGGTCGCCGGTCTCGAGCAGGCCGAGCATCCACTCGAAGCGTTCCTCGGTCAGGCGCTCATCGCCACACAGCAGCACCCGCCGTGCCCGGTAGAGCGGATCACCCTTGTGGCCCCGGTGTCCGAGCGTGGCCTGCTGGACGCGTCGGCGGGCGTCGTCGATCGCCTTGTTTGCCAACTTGATCGCGTGGAAGTGATCCACGGCCCGCACTGCGTTCGGCAGGTGTTCCTCGAGAGCGGCGCGATAGCCGGCCGCGGGGTCCAGGGTCGCCAAGCGGATCTGGGCGCACCACTCCTTGCCACGGGCAGCGAGCCAGTCGCCGAGCACCGCCCGGGAGCGGCCCTCGATCACATCGAGCACACGGTGGCGGTCCAGGTCCACGACCTGGGTCGTGAACTTCGTGCGGGCGGTGGGTGTGGCGTTGAGGAACCGCTTCTCGTCCACCCCGATCGCGGTGACGCCGTCGAAGCGGGCGGGGTCCTCAATGACCGGGTCGGTGTGCTCGGCCACCGCGGCGTTCGCGGTGTGCCAGCCGACGCCGAACTCTGCCGCTGCGGAGGCGATCGAGCGCTCCTCGACGTTGACCCGCTCCGCCAGGCGCTTGCGTGCCCGCTCTGTCAGCGCCGCCCGAGGGGCGATCTGCTCGCAGCGTTCCGACCACGTCGTCACCGCACAGTCACCGTCAGGGCATCGCCAGCGGCGCTTGGCCCACACCAACACCGTCGGGCGCCCCGAGATCGCCAAGTCGCGCACTGCGGTGCGGGACCGGCCATGTCCGATCGCCCGCGTGCCGCACTCGGCGCAGCCGACCACATCCGCGGTGGTCTCCACGTACAGCCACCACTCGCCGTCGATCAGCTCGTGCGCGCCGACGACGAACCCGGGCATGCCAACGAGCGCGGTTGCGCCCTGGCTACCGTGCATCACGGTCAAGGGTCTCTCCTTCTGCAGATGTCGCAATCCGCAGAATCGCGAGGCCCTTGGCCGCGCTGGTGGACCCTATGAACCCGGCCCGAACCTCACCCGCCCCCACACTTCATCGCGGAGAGCCGCCTTACCCTCGACCAGGGGACGAACCCATGCCTCCTTGCCCTTCTTCTTACTCAACCAGAACGAACGGACGAGAGGCATCGTCGCCCCACAGGTCGGGTTCGGACAGGTGACAGTCCGAGCCCAGATCCACGCGATCACCGTCGCCTCGGAACCGTCGTGGAGCTTCGCTTTGGGGTAGAGGTGGCCGATGCGCCGCTCGGCTTCGTCGCGCATCCACTGCCCGTAGTAGCGCACGTCCTCCGCGAGCCCTTGGGCGCCAGCCCAGGTGCGGTTGCCGAGCGTGGATCCGTCGTCGGGGTGCACCGGCGGGCGCCCCGCCCACCGAGGGGGGATCTCGATCAGCGCCTTGTTGATGAGCACCGCGACCGGGTTGAGGTCGGACGCGTTCGCCTCGAGGCCGAGGCGCTGCGCCTCGAGCGGGATCGATCCTCCACCCGCGAACGGGTCCACGATGGCTGGCGGCTCACCGTCGAAGCAGCGGCGGATCTCGGCCCGTGCGGCCTCGATCACCGCCTCGTTGGTGACGTTCTCCCACTTGACGAGCTCCTCGATGATGCCGAAGAGGCGGAGGCGTTCGACCTCCTGTGCCTCCTCGGTGGGGAACTCCTCTGGCCGGGCGGAGGGATCATCGACGAGCTGGGCGAACAGCACGGCGCGGCACGCGGCGAGTGGCCGCCGCGCCCACTACAGGTGGAGCGTCGACGGGTGGCCGTGGCGGATCGACTTCTCGCGTGCCGCTTCCTTGTTGATGGCGTCGAGGGGGAGCGCGACCTCGATGAGCTTCTTGCGGTGTGCGGTCTCGGTCATTTGGTGGGGGTGTCAGTTCGTCTTGGTGTTCTCGGTGTAGTGGTGGGGGCCGACGAACCCGATGTGGACCCTGCCGGTCACGCCGCGGGTGTCGTCGTGGAAGTAGATGCGCGGGGCGAGGCGCCCACCTCCCTCCGCGATCTTCAGGTGGGACCACATGATGGTCGTTCCTGCGGGGTCGACCTGCGTGTCGACCGGGAACCGCCGCTGCTCGGCGAGTCGGCGGTTGGATTCGACCG
>JAAYYA010000401.1 GCA_012515595.1 Actinomycetales bacterium | reverse complement strand
GCCCGATCCGCCCACAACCCTCGTGACCCACGACCGATGAGCCGCGACACCCACGACAACCCCGCGTGAACCTACAAAAAAATCCTGAGCCGCGACACCGTGTAAACGGTGTCGCGACTCAGGACATCGGTCGGGCTGACAGGATTTGAACCTGCGACCCCTGCACCCCCAGTGCAGTGCGCTACCAAGCTGCGCCACAGCCCGAGTGCTGGTGAGCGACCTGAACATTATCCCATCCCTGCCCCGGCGGAAGAATCCGGGGTTGGGCGGTCGAGTCCCGGGGTTGGTGCGAGCCCATCGGGCACACTGCCGCGACTCGTCCCGAGCCCATGGTCGCGCGACTGAGGGTCAGCGGCGGCGCTTCTCCCGCACCCGGACCGAGATCTCGATCGGGGTGCCCTCGAAGCCGAACTCCTCGCGCAGGCGCCGTTCGAGGAAGCGACGGTAGCCGTGCTCGATGAAACCGCTCGCGAAGACCACGAAGCGCGGCGGGCGGGTGTCCGCCTGGGTGGCGAATAGGATCCGCGGCTGCTTGCCACCGCGCACCGGGTGCGGGTGGGCAGCCACGATCTCACCGAAGAAGGCGTTCAACTTGGCGGTGGAGACGCGCTTGTCCCAGGAGTCCAGTGCCTTCTCCAGCGCGGGCACGAGCCGGTTGGTGTGCCGGCCGGTGAGGGCAGAGATGTTGACCCGCGGTGCCCAGGTGATCTGGACCAGGTCGCGCTCGATCTCCCGCTCCAGGTAGTGCTGGCGCTCCTCGTCGACCTCGTCCCACTTGTTGTAGGCGATGACGAGGGCCCGTCCGGCGTCGATCACCTGCTGGATGACGCGGATGTCCTGCTCGGCGATCTTGTCGGAGGCGTCCAGCAGCACGATGGCCACCTCGGCCTTCTCCAGCGCGGTCTGCGTGCGCAGGGAGGCGTAGAAGTCTGCGCCCCGGGTCTGGTGGACACGGCGGCGGATGCCGGCGGTGTCCACGAACCGCCACTGCTTGCCGTCCAGCTCGATCAGCTCGTCGACCGGGTCCCTGGTGGTGCCGGCCACGTTGTCGACGACCGCGCGGTCCTCGCCGGCCAGCTTGTTGAGCAGCGAGGACTTGCCGACGTTGGGACGCCCCAGCAGGGCGACCCGCCGCGGGCCACCCCGCGGATAGGCCCCGGCGACCGTGGTCTTCTCCGGCAGGTGCTCCAGGACCGCGTCCAGGACGTCACCGCTCCCCCGGCCGTGCAGCGCCGACACCGGCCACGGCTGGCCCAGGCCGAGCGACCACAGGGCGGCGGCCTCCATCTCGACGCGCTGGTCGTCGACCTTGTTGGCCACGAGCACCACCGGTTTGCCCGAGCGGCGCAGCAGCCGCACGACGCTCTCGTCGGTGTCGGTGGCACCTACGGTCGCGTCGACCACGAAGAGCACCACGTCGCACAGCTCCACCGCGACCTCGGCCTGCTCGGCAACGCGCAGGTGGATGCCGGTGGCGTCCACCTCCCAGCCGCCGGTGTCCACGAGGGTGAACCGGCGGCCCGACCACTCGGCGTCGTAGGCGACCCGGTCACGGGTGACCCCCGGCACGTCCTCGACGACCGCCTCGCGGCGGCCGAGGATCCGGTTGACCAGCGTCGACTTGCCGACGTTCGGGCGGCCGACGACGGCGACGACCGGCCGCGTCTCAGCCTCGAGGTCCTCCTCGGCCTGGCGCCGACGCCCCTCGACGAGGGCGAGGTCCTCCTCGCTCAGGTCGAACTCGTCGAGCCCGGCCCGCAGCGCCTGCTCGAGGGACGGGTCGGCCTCGCCGCTCCCGCTGGTCGAGCCGATGGTCTCCGACACGGTCACTGCCTCTCGTCGAGGGTGGTGCGGGCCCGCACCTGACGCTTGATGCGTCCCAGCATGCCGACCATCCCGCGCATCCGCAGCGGGGACACAGCCTCGGCCAGCCCGAACCGGTAGGGGGCCTCGTCCGGCACGCCTAGGACCTCCTCGGCGGACAGCCCGTCGAGACTCTCGTGCAGGATGCCGGCGAAACCGCGGGTGGTCGGCGCCTCGGGCGCCGCGGAGATGAAGAGGTGCACCGTCCGCTCCGGGTCGGGGTCGACCTCCACCGCCAGGAAGACCGGCGACTGGCACTCGTCGACCTTCTCCATCTCACCCAGCCGTCCGTCATACCGCTCCGGCAGGTCGGGCAGGTCGTTGGCGAGCTCGAGGAGCAGCTGGAGCCGGTCCTTCTGCTCCAGCGCGTGGAACTCCCCCGCCAGCTCGGCCATGGCCTCCGGGAGGTCGTCGGTGCGTGTCGACGCGGTGAACTGCGTCGCCATCAGCGCTCCACCGGCACGCCGACCGAGTTGCCCCACTCGGTCCACGAGCCGTCGTAGTTGCGGACCCGCTCGAAGCCGAGCAGGTGGGTCAGGACGAACCAGGTGTGGCTGGAGCGCTCGCCGATCCGGCAGTAGGCGACGACGTCGTCGGAGGGCTGCAGTCCCTGCTCGCCGAGGTAGATCTCCTCGAGCTCCTCGCGGGACTTGAAGGTGCCGTCCTCGTTCGCGGCGCGCCCCCAGGGCACGGACTTCGCACCCGGGATGTGCCCGCCGCGCATCGCCCCCTCCTGCGGGTAGTCCGGGATGGAGAGCAGCTCACCGGAGAACTCGCCCGGGGACCGCACGTCGACCATCGGCTGGCCGAGGTGCTCCAGGACGTCCTGCTTGAAGGCTCGGATGGTGCGGTCGTCCCGCTCGATGACCGGGTAGTCGACCGGGGTGACCGTCGGCACGTCGGTCGTGAGGTCGCGGCCCTCGGCGACCCACTTCGCGCGGCCGCCGTCCAGGATGCGGACGTCCTCGTGTCCGAAGAGGGACATTACCCACATGGCGTAGGTCGCCCACCAGTTGCTCTTGTCGCCGTAGATGACGACGGTGGTGTCGCGGCCGATCCCGCGCTCCCCCATCACCTGCGCGAACCGCTCCCCGTCGACGTAGTCCCGCGACAGCTGGTCGTTGAGGTCGAGGTGCCAGTCCAGCTTGAGCGCGCCGGGGATGTGGCCGGTGTCGTAGAGGAGGACGTCCTCGTTGGACTCCAGGACGACGAGGTTGTCGGCACCCAGGTGCTCGGCCAGCCACTGCGTGCTCACCAACCGCTCAGGGTTGGAGTATGCCGCGAGCTTGCTCTGCGGGTCGGTCTGGGTGGTCATCGGTTGCCTCCGTCATCAGGGGTGTGGACAGGTGGATGGGCGGACGCGGCGTGCACGGCGTCGAGCACTGCCGCCACTGACTGTTCGAACGTCAGGTCGGAGGTGTCGATTCCCACGACGCCGGGGGCCGGCTCGAAGAAGGCTGAGACCGTGGCGTCGGCGGCGTCGCGGCGGACGATCTGGTCATGCGTGGCCTCGATGGCCTCGGCGTCGTCGCTGGAGAACAGCTCCTTCGCCCGCCGGGCCAGGCGGGCCTCCTCGGAGGCGGTCAGCAGGAAGCGGTGCTCGGCGTCGGGGGCGATGACCGTCGTGATGTCCCGGCCCTCCACGACGATGCCAGAACCCGCGTGCCGGGCGTCCGCGATGAGCTGGCGCTGCTGGTCGCGCATGGTGGCGCGGACCTCGAGGTTGGTGGCGATGTGCGAGACCTGCTCGCTGACCGAGGTCTCCCGGATGGCCGCGGCCACGTCGGTCCCCCCGACGTGGACGGTCGGTGCGTCGGGGTCGGTGCCGATCTCGAGCGGGAAGGTGCGCGCCTGCTCGGCCACCTCCTGGCTGTCGGTGAGGTCGACCCCCTGCTGGAGGCACCACCAGGTCAGGGCGCGGTACATGGCGCCGGTATCGAGATAGGACAGGCCCAGCTGGCGGGCTACCTGCCGGGACACGCTGGACTTGCCGGAACCGCTGGGCCCGTCGATGGCGATGGTGATGGGAGTGTCGGGCACCGGGCAAGCCTAACCGCTCACCACCCCCGGACCTGGCGCACGGGTCGCCCGCTCCCCGGCGCCGACGAAGTCACTGAGGTGCTCGAGGAAGAGCGGCCACGCGGGCTCGTCCGCGGTGAGGAGGTGGTTGCGGCTGGGGAGGACCTCGAAGCGGGCCCCCGGGATCAGGGACGCGAGCTCGAGCCCGATCTGCACCGGTTGTCGCACCTCGTCCCGGGCGTGCATCACCAGGGTGGGGCACCTCACCAGGGGGGCGAGCCCGGTCACGTCGATCCGCCCGAAGGCCTCCATGAAGCGCACGGCGTTGGCCGGGGAGCAGGTGCGGCGTTGCAGCGTGTTGAAGGCCTCCCAGACCTCGCGGCTGGCGTCCGGCATGATCTGGCTGGTGAAGACCTGGCGGAAGGCGGGGTCATCGGTCCCCCAGCCGATCCTCGCGAGCTCGAGGTGCAGGGCCGCCTCGCGCCGCTGCTCCTCGGTGCCGGCGCGCAGCTCCCGCCCGCGCGCGTAGCCCCCGTAGAGCACCAGCGCGGATACCCGGTCCGGGTGGCGCGCGGCATACGCGATCGCGTATGCCGCGCCCTGGGAGATCCCCAGCAGCGGGAACGACTCCAGCCCTTCCGCGTCGACGACCTCCTCCAGATCGTCCACCCAGGCGTCGAACCCGATGTCGGCGACCTCCCACTCGGACAACCCGCAGCCGCGCTCGTCGTAGCGCAGCAGGGTGTGCTCGGCGCTGAGTCCGACCATCCAGTGCCGCCACACCGGGCTGGTCCAGTCCTCGTTCAGGTGCGTGAGCCACGTGGCGGCCTTGACCAGGGGCGGGCCGTGCCCGGACGTGGCGTAGGCGATCCGGGTGCCGTCGCGACCCTGACAGAACCGGATGCGCTGGGTGACCGGGGCCGGCGCTCGCGGTCCCGGCTCCGCCACCGACCGGGTCCCCGACCCGGCACCGGGCAGCTGCAGGTCCTGGCGCAGGATGGCCTGCTCGAGATCGCGCAGGGCGGGGGTCGGGTCGAGCCCCAGGTCGTCGCGGAGCCGGTCGCGGTGCTCGGAGTAGCGGCGCAGGGCCCGCACCTGGTCGCCGGTGGCGTACAGGCCGGTCATCACCACGGCCAGCGCACCCTCCTCGTCCGGGTGCTCCGCCAGGGTCTCCTCGGCGATGGTGACCGCCTCGGCATACCGCGCTGCCTGGAGGTATGCCGTGGCGAGCCCCCGGCGGCACTCGTCCGCGAGCCCGTGCAGCCGGACCCGCTCGGCCACGTGGTCGGGATGGTCCAGATCGGCATACGGCTCACCCCGCCACAGGCTGCGGGCGCCGGTGAGCAGGTCGGCTGCCTCCTCGGGCACGGCCGTCCGGGCACGCCGGACCTGCTCCTCGAAGAGCACGGTGTCGATCCCGTCCTCGGGCGGTAGGAGCAGGTAGGCGTTGCCCCGCGTCTCGACCACGGCGGCGTCGCCGAGACTGCGGCGCAGCCGGTGCACGACCGTCTGCAGGGCGGCACCGGGGTCGGAGGGTGGCGCTCCGGCCCACAACCACTCGGCGAGCGTCTCGCCCTGGACCGGGCGACCGGGCCGGCAGGCCAGGGCCGCGAGCACCTGACGTTGCCGACGCGAGCCCAGGGGCTGGCCCTCGTGGACGCCGTCGACCCGCGCGGGGCCGAAGACCCGAAGCATGCGGGTCAGGGTACTCGCTGTCAGCCCGCACGAGCGGGGTGACAGCGCACCGACAGCGATCCGACAGCGCCGGCGGACAGCGTTGTCTCCCAGGGGCCGACGACCGGTCCCGACCCGACGGAACGGAGACCCCATGACCGCCCTCCACAGCGGAGTCGCCCCGACGCTGCCGACCGAGCACGACGAAGCGGCCGCAGACGCCTTCGGCGAACGACTCTTCGACGCGATGCTCGGCACCTTCGACGTGCTGGCCGTCGCGATCGGAGACCAGCTCGACCTCTACCGGCCCCTCGTCGGGCGCTGGCTCACCAGCGTCGAGCTCGCCGAGGAGACCCGGGTGCACGAGCGCTACGCCCGGGAGTGGCTGGAGCAGCAGTGCGCCTCAGGCATCCTCGAGGTGGCCGATCCCACCCGGGGTCCCCGGCACCGACAGTTCACCCTGCCGGCGTCGCACGCAGCGGTGCTCGTCCCCAACGACACACCGGCCTACCTGACGCCGTTCGCGCGGGTCATCGCCGCCGCCGCCGTGCAGCTGCCGGCGCTGCTGGAGGCCTACCGATCCGGGGGCGGAGTGCCCTGGTCGGACTACGGCCCGGCCATGCGCACCGGACAGGGCGATGCCAACCGTGGGCTCTTCCTGACCAGCCTCGCTCAGGACTGGGTCCCGCGGATCCCCGGGGCGGCAGCGGCCCTGGCCGCCGGGGGCGCCGTGCTTGACGTGGGGTGCGGCGAGGGATGGTCCACGATCGCCCTGGCCCTGGGATTTCCTGAAGCACGGGTGATCGGCGTCGACGTCGACGAGGCGTCGGTGCTGGCGGCCCAGGCCCATGCCCGTGAGCACGGGGTTGGTGATCGCGTGACCTTCCGGCACGCCGACGCGGCCGAGCTGGCGGGGCAGGACGCCGACGTCGTGCTGGCGTTCGAGTGCGTGCACGACATGCCGGACCCGGTCTCGGTGCTCGCGGCGATGCGAGCGGCGGCGGCACCGGGCGCTCCCGTCGTCGTCATGGACGAGCGCGTCGGCGAACACTTCTCCGGGGCGGCGGACGATGTCGAGCGCCTCATGTACGGCATGTCCCTGATGATCTGCCTGCCCGACGGCATGTCGCACGACGACTCGGTCGGCACCGGCACGGTGATGCGTCCCGGCACTCTGCACGGGTACGCCCGGGCCGCCGGATTCGCCGACGTCGAGGTGCTGGACATCGACAACGACCTCTTCCGGTTCTACCTGCTGCGGGGCTGAGGCACGAGTGGGCCGCCCGTTGCACCTCCTGCCGGGCGGCGGCCCTCCTCCGCGCCCCCAGACAGGCTGCGCCGCCTCCGGGCCTACAGCCCAGCGGAGCGGTAGAGGGCGCCGACCTCCTCGGCGGTCAGCGCCCGGGTCCGACCGGACCGGAGCTGACCCAGCAGGATCGGGCCGACCTGCACCCGGGAGAGCGCCTCGACCGGGTGGCCGACTTCGGCCAGCAGGCGACGGACCACGTGCTTCTTGCCCTCGTGCAGGACCAGTTCGACGATCGCCTTGCCCGGGGCCGAGTCGATGAGCTTGAAGGAGTCGACCGCGACCACCCCGTCCTCCAGCTGCACGCCGGCGCGCAGGGTCTTGCCGAGGTCGCGGGGCACCGGTCCCGGGACCCGGGCGATGTAGGTCTTGGGCACCTCGTAGGCCGGGTGCTGCAGCCGGTGCGCGAGCTCGCCGTCGTTGGTGAGCAGCAGGAGGCCCTCGGTGTCGGCGTCCAGCCGCCCGACGTGGAAGAGCCGCTCGTTGCGCGGCGGGAGGTAGTCGGTGATCGACGGGCGCCCCAGCTCGTCGCTCATCGTGGAGACCACGCCGAGCGGCTTGTTGAAGGCCAGGTAGACCCGGCTGTCGTCCAGCACCACGCGGGTGCCGTCGACGTGGATGGTCTGTGCCACCGGGTCGACCCGCACACCCAGCTCGGTCACGACGTGCCCGTCGACCTCGACCCGGCCCTGGCTGATCAGCAGCTCGCAGGCGCGGCGGCTGCCGAGGCCGGCGGAGGCGAGCAGCTTCTGCAGGCGCACCCCGTCGGGGATGTGGACGTCAGCACCCGAGTCGTCGACCACGGGCGGGGTCGGGCGTCGCTTCGGTGCCACCTTGCGGGACGGTCCGGCATCGGGGCCGACCGCGCGGGAGGAGCCACGGGCCTTGTGTCGGCGCTTGCCCGCACTGCCTGAGCCGCTGGCTCCGGGGCGTCCCCCCTGACCACTGCGCGCAGCACCTGATCCGCGCTGGGAGCCGGCGCCGCCGCGCTTCCCGCCCGACCCCTCCCGCTTGCCTCCGGAGCCACCGCGTTGCTGGGGCGGGTTCATGCGTGTCCTTCCGCTGCGAGTTCTTCGATGATGTCCGCCGAGGGCAGGTAGGGCGCCAGCTCGGGCAGGTCGTCCAGGCTGTCCAGGCCCATCCGCTGCAGGAACAGGTCCGTCGTGCCGTAGAGGGCCGCGGCGCCGGGCTCCCCGTCCACCACGACCTCCTGGATGAGTCCGCGGGAGATGAGGGTGCGCACGACCCCGTCGACGTTGACGCCGCGCACGGCGCTGACCCGCGCCCGGGAGATCGGCTGCCGGTAGGCGATGACGGCCAGGGTCTCCAGCGACGCCTGGGTGAGCCGCGCCTGCTGGCCGCCCATCAGGAACTTCTCGACGACCGGGGCGTAGGCGGGCTTGGTGTAGATCCGCCAGCGACCGCCCAACCTGCGGAGCATGAACCCACGCTCGCTCTCGGCATACTCCGTCGACAGCTCCTCCAGGATCGCGGTGACGTCCTCGACGGGCAGCTCGAGCGCGGAGGCCAGGACGGTGTCCTCGACCGGCTCGTCGATCACCATGAGGACGGCCTCGATCGCCGACCGGGCGCCGCCCGGGAAGTCGTTGATGTCGAAGGCGACCTGCTCGGCCGCACCCTCATCGGCAGCACTCTC
Source organism: Actinomycetales bacterium (assembly GCA_012515595.1). Lineage (GTDB taxonomy): Bacteria > Actinomycetota > Actinomycetes > Actinomycetales > Dermatophilaceae > Ornithinicoccus. Next base: position 6,834 of record JAAYYA010000401.1, on the reverse strand, counting down.
ATCGGCGGGCGTCGACCCGGGCTCGGAGTCGTCCTGCGGCTCGTCCTCGAGCTCGCTGTGGGGCTCACTCATCGGCCACCTCCTGGTCCTCGGACTCCGGTTCGTCGTCCTCGTCGAACTCGTCACTCACCTCGACCGCGCCGGTGGCGCTGCCGGTCCACCGCACGGTCAGCTCGCCCAGCGCGTCCTCCTGCTCCAGCGCGAGCAGCGACTCGCGGAAGAGCTCCAGCAGTGCCAGGAAGCGCGCCACGACGACCAGCGTGGTGTCCGCGTCGGCCACCAGGTCGCGGAAGGTGGCGGTGCCCCGGTCCCGGAGCCGGTCGACGACGATCGCCGCCTGCTCGCGCACCGAGACCTGGGGCGCGTGCAGGTGCGCGAGGCCGACGGTGGGCGGCGGCTTGGGCGTCATCGCCCGGGCGGCGAACATCGCCAGCTGCTCCGGGGTGATGTTCATGACCAGCTCGGGCAGCAGCCTGGTGAACTCCTCCTCCAGGGCCACGTCCCGGGGGAAGATCCGGCCGACCGTGTCCATCCGCGCCGCGAAGGAGGCGGCCACGTCCTTGAAGGCGCGGTACTGCAAGAGCCGGGCGAAGAGCAAGTCCCGGGCCTCGATGAGCTCCAGGTCCTCCTCGTCGTCCTCCCGCCGGTTGGGCAGCAGCCGCGCCGCCTTGAGGTCGAGCAGGGTCGCCGCGATGAGGAGGAACTCCGAGGCCTGCGAGAGGTCCCACTCGTCGTCCGCCTGCTGCGCGGCCCGGATGTGCGCCACGAACTCGTCGGTGATCTTGGCCAGCGCGATCTCGGTGACGTCCAACTTGTGCTTGGCGATCAGCCCCAGCAGCAGCTCGAACGGTCCTTGGAAGACGTCGAGGTGCACCTCGAAGGGCGCCGGCCCGCGGCGAGTCAGGACGCCGCCGGGGGTCAGGCCCGCCGTCTCGTCCGCGGCTGAGGCGGCGACTCCCGCCCCGTCAACGGCTGCGTCGGTGACTGCCGTCTCGTCGGTGCCCGGGTCGGCGATCGCCGTCTCGTCCGCACCCGGGCCGACCGCGACCGCGGTGTCCTCGGCGTCGTTCCCGGGCTCGGCCAGCGTGGTCTCCAAGGTCAGGGCGCGCCGCCGCGCGAGATGAGCTCCCGAGCCAGCTGACGGTAGGCTTCGGCGCCGCTGTGCGTGCTGGCGTAGGAGGTGATCGGCTCGGCCGCCAGCGTCGCGTCCGGGAACTTGATGGTGCGGCTGATGACCGTGTGGAAGACCTTGTCCTGGAAGTGGTCGACCACGCTGCGGACGACCTCCTTGGAGTGCAGGGTGCGACCGTCATACATCGTCGCCAGGATCCCGTCGAGGGTGAGTGCGGGGTTGAGCCGGTCGGTGATCTTGTCGATCGTCTCGATGAGCAGCGCCACGCCGCGCATGGCGAAGAACTCGCACTCCAGCGGCACGACGACCCCGTGGGCGGCGGTCAGCGCGTTGACGGTGAGCAGGCCGAGCGAGGGCTGGCAGTCGATCAGGATCACGTCGTAGTCGTCGAGGACCGGGCGCAGGACCCGGGCCAGGATCTGCTCCCGGGCCACCTCGCCGACCAGCTGCACCTCGGCGGCGGACAGGTCGATGTTGGCGGGCAGCACGTCGAGGCCGTCGATCCGGGTGGACTGGATGACGTCCCGGACCTCGTGGCCGCGCTCGACGAGCAGGTTGTAGACCGTGGTGTCCAGCTGGTGCGTCGGGATCCCCAGACCCACCGAGAGCGCGCCCTGCGGGTCGAAGTCCACTAGCAGCACCCGGCGGCCGTACTCCGCCAACGAGGCGCCCAGGTTGATGGTGGTGGTGGTCTTGCCGACCCCACCCTTCTGGTTGCACATGGCGATGACGCGGGCCGGTCCGTGCCGCTCCAGCGGCGGCGGCGTCGGAAAGTCCGGCATGACGCGGCCGGTCGGGCCGACCTGGCCGTTGCCGGCGGTCTCGGTGCCGGGCAGCCGGTCGTGGGCCGCGCTGCTGCCGGCCGTCGCGTCCTGCCTCGTCGCCTCGGATGTCACGCTCACTCCGCCCTCTGGTCCGTGGTCGGCGTCCCGCCGATCGCTCCGACCTTAACGGGAGTCGCTGCTGGTGACCAACGGTGTGCCCTCACCGTGCCCGGGGATGCGCCTGGGCGTAGACTTCGCGCAGGTGCTGGGCCGTGACCAGCGTGTAGATCTGGGTCGTGGTCACCGAGGCGTGGCCGAGCAGTTCCTGCACCACGCGGACGTCGGCGCCGCCGTCCAGCAGGTGGGTTGCGAAGGAGTGCCGGAGCGTGTGCGGGCTCACGTGCCCGGACAGGCCGGCCCGCTCCGCGGACTGCTGTATGACGTTCCACGCGCTCTGCCTGGACAGTCGCCCGCCGCGCTGGTTGAGGAAGACGGCCGCGGTGCCCTTCCCCTTGGTCGCGAGGGCCGGACGCCCCCGGACCAGCCACGCCTCGAGCGCCGAGGTCGCATACCGGCCGAGCGGGACGATCCGCTCCTTGCTGCCCTTGCCGAACAGGCGCACCAGCGCGCCGCCTGGCGTGCCCTCGTCATACTCCCCCTCTGTTCCCTCGCCCAGGTCGACGTCGTCGACGTCCAGGCCGATCGCTTCGCTGACCCGCGCCCCCGAGCCGTAGAGCACCTCCAGCAGCGCCCGGTCGCGCAGGCTCGCGGGGGTGTCCCCCACGGCCGCAGCGTCGAGCAGCCGCTCGACCTCCCCGATGCTGATGGCCTTGGGCAGGCGCCGGGTCGGCGTCGGCGGCGCGACCGCCTGGGCCGGGTCGTCGGTGACGTCGCCCTCGGCGGCCAGGAACTTGTGAAAGCCGCGGACCGCGACCAGTGAGCGGGCCGCCGACGACGCGGCGAGCGGCCTGCGTCCCTCGTGCCCGGTGCGCAGATGGGCCAGGAAGTCGGTGACCACCTCCTCGGACGCACCCTGCGGGTCGGTGATGCCGCGGCCCCGCAGGAAGTCGGCATAGTGCCCGAGGTCCCGCTCGTAGGCCTTGAGCGTGTGCACCGACGCGCCCCGCTCGACGCGCAGGTGGTCCAGCCAGCCGCGGATCGCGCGACTCAGCCGGTCCGGTGCTGGTGCGGCGGGTTGCTGGGCCATACCGTCATTGTCATGCAGTGGTATGCCGAAACCCGGGCCCGACGCACCCGTCAGGTCGTCGCCGACCTCCTCGTCCTCGGCTGGGTGATCGCCTGGGTGCTCGTCGGCCGGTGGGTCTTCGGCCTCGTCAACGCGCTGAGCCGTCCGGCGGACTCGCTGCGCTCGGCCGGGTCGGGGGTCCAGGACCGGATGACCGAGATCGCGGACAACATCGGCGACACGCCGCTGGTCGGTGACCGGCTGGAAGCCCCGTTCCTGGGGGTGGCCAACGCGGGCGGGTCGTTGGTCTCGGCCGGTGACACGCTGGAGTCGGCCGTGCACCGCGTCGCCACGCTGGTCGGCCTGCTCACCGCGCTGGTGCCGATCCTCCTCGTGGTGGCGGCCTATCTGCTCGTGCGGGTGCTGTATGCCCGGCGCGCGGGCGCACTGGCGGGCTTCCGGGACTCCGCCGGCGGCACGCAGCTGCTGGCCCTGCGTGCCCTGGTGACGCAGAAGCCGGCGCAGCTGGCCAAGGTCGGTGAGGACCCCCTGGGCGCGTGGCGGGCCGGTGACCCGGAGCAGGTCTCGGCGCTCGCGGCGCTGGAGCTACGGCGCCTCGGGCTCCGTGCGGCGCCCGTCAGCCGCCTCTGAGGTCGTCGTCGAGGCACCCCCCTCAGATTCGTCCTCGCGTGGCCGCTCCGACTCGCGCTCTCTCTGCCGCTCCGCGTCGTCCCCTGCCGAGTCGTCCGCACTGTTCCCTGCCGCGTCGTCCCCCGCCGAGTCGTCCGCACGGTCCCCCGCCGCATCCTCGCCCTCAGCGACGTAGTCCGGTCCGTCGACCCCCGCCCGCTCGACCCAGGGCTCTCGACCCTTGAACAGGGACTGCAGCACGGCGAAGAGGATCACCCCCGCGACGATGAAGATCAGCGCGGTCACCTGGTTGGTCCGCAGCGGCCCGACCATGTAGCTGAAGTCGGTCCGGATCCCCTCGATGAAGAACCGGCCGGTGCCGTAGACCACCATGTAGAGCGCGATCAGCTTGCCCCAGCCGAACTTGAACTTCCGGTCCAGCCACAGCAGCAGGAAGCCACCGGCGGCGTTCCAGGTGAGCTCGTAGAGGAAGGTCGGCTGGAAGGTCTCGACGTCCCGGTACTCCGGCGGCCGGTGGGCCGGGTCGATCCGCACGCCGAGGGGGCCGTCGTCCGGCCCGCCGAAGAGCTCCTGGTTGAACCAGTTACCCAGCCGCCCGACCGCCTGGGCGAAGATCAGGCCGGGCGCCAGGCAGTCGGCGAACGCGGACAGGCGTGCTCCCCGCCGCCACGCGACATACGCCGCGCCGAGGGCACCGCCGGTGACCGCGCCGAAGATCGCGATGCCGCCCTCCCAGATGTACAGCGCGCTGAGCGGGTTCTGGCCCTCTCCGAAGTAGTCCTCCCAGTGGGTGGCCACGTGGTAGATCCGGGCGCCGACGATGCCGGCCGGGATGGCGACGATGGCGATCGACTCGAAGGTCTCCCCCAGCCCGCCGCGAGCCATCCACCTCTTGCGCCCCAGCCACCACGCGACGACCATCCCCGCCATCAGGCACAGCGCGTAGATGTGGATGGTCAGCGGTCCGATGCTGAACTCGCTGATGCTGGGGCTGGGGATCGACATGATCACGGGGACCATCATGCGGGAACCCGCGCCCCGGACCGAACCTCCCCCCAAAATTTCAGGGGTTTTGCTGGTCCAACCCGCCTTTTCGCAGGGGTTTTGCTGGTCCAACCCCCCATCTTCTCAGGGGTTTGCCGACGTGGTCGGACCTAGCGCTGAGCTCGCACTCGCGCCCCACTGCGACCGATGCCTCCGCCACTATCCTGGGTCCGTGACCGACAGCCCGACTCTTTCCCGCAGCACGGCCCTGCCGTACCGCGTCCTGGCGGTCGGCACGACCCTGCTGCACTTCGCTTTCTCGCTCCTCGTGGTGTTCGGAGGCTTCCTCGCCTGGTGGCAGCCGTGGGTCCTGTGGCTCCACGTGCCGGCCGTCCTCTGGGCCATCGCGGGGCAGCTCCGCGACCTGCCGTGCCCCCTGACCGACTGGGAGAACGTCGCCCGTGTCCGCGGAGGGTGGCCTCGGCTCACCGAGACCGGCTACATCGACCACTACTTCACCGGCGTGCTCTACCCGACCGCGTTTAAACCGTGGATGCCCTGGGTTGTGCTCGGCATCATGCTGACCTCGTGGATCGGCCTCCTCCTGCGCTGACTCTCCAGGAGCCGGCGGTCACCTCTGGCGTGCCGCACTCCCCCGTCCCTCGGGCAGTGTCGGTGGCTGCTGTCAGTATGCCGTCAGGCAGGTTGCTTGTGTTCCTCACGGGCCAGTTCGGCCAGGCCAGTTCGGCCGGGTCGATCGGGTGGCTGTCGGGTTGGGGGACACGCAGAGTGTGGATAAACCTAGCGACTGTCGAACATACGTGCTACTATTGGCGTAGCGAGGGGTAGTGATCAGGGACCGGGGAGGAGGTTCGGACGATGATGGCACCACGAGCGACGAGGCCACCGGGCACCGAGCCACCGACGATGCCCACGTCGAGTGCGTGGGAGACCCAGGTGGAGGACCTCGTCCCGGCCGATGTGCTGGCCGAGTTGAAGGCCCAGGTCGCCGCCCGCGCCCAGGTCCGTGCCCAGACCGGGTCCTGGCCTGCCGCGCCGGCGCGAGTCCGGGTCCACCGTCCCGACCCTGCGGCCCCGGTCCTGGTGGAGCTGGGTGACGCCCACACCGAGGCGATCGAGGCGCTGCGAGCGGCGATGAAGGCGCTGGGCGTGACCGGTGAGCTGTCCGGGGTGCTGACCACCCTGACCCTGGCCTGCGGCACCCTCACCACCCCACCCACCACCACTGAGGCGTCCGCCGCCGGCACGTCTACCGCCGGCACGTCCACCGTCGGCGACCGCGACGCTGAGGAGGCGTTGCGGCACGCCGGGGCGCCGGTGGCGCTGGCCCGGGCCAAGGACCTGCTGTCCGTGATCGAGACGGTCGACAAGGTGTCCAACCAGCTGGACGGTGTGCTGGTGAGCGCCGTCCGGGACCTAACCGCGGTCCGGGGCCGGCTGCTGATGGCAGACAAGGGGGTGGCCGACCCCGATGAGCTGAGCGCCTCACAGCGGGAGAAGTGGACCAAGGCCGCCAAGTCGGCGACCCGGCACGAGCTGGAAGCCGCCCTCGGCTGGTACGCCTCCGAGATCAAGGACCTGGTCGCCCTGGCCACCTCCCCCGCCACCACCCTGGCCCCGGTCCTGCACAGTCTGGCGACCGGGGAGTCTTCCTGGGCCACGGTGCGGCGGTTCTACCGGGCCGCCGGGCCGCTGCCGCACGAAGACACCGCCGCGATCGCCAACGGCCTGTTCGGCGACGACCCGGACGCCAGCGTGACCGACCGTCTGGACTCCGAGGGTGGCTTCACCGGCGGCCCGTGGAGGGCCGGGGAGTTCAACCGGGCCCTGGACCGAGAGGTCGCCAAGCACACCACCAAGGACGAGGACGGCAAGCAGGCCGCCCGCGACCGGGCCAGGGCCAACCAGGACCTGCGGGTGCGGATGGACGATGACGGCACCGCCGAGATCACGATCGGCTGCACCCGGCTGCAGGCCGCCACCATCGCCGACCGCATCGGCCAGGCCGCCAAGTCCGCCCGCCAGGCCGGTGCCCCCGAACTGATCCGGGAACTGCGCTCCAAGACCGGCATCGCCCTGCTCATGCACGGCACCCT
>JAAYYA010000400.1 GCA_012515595.1 Actinomycetales bacterium | reverse complement strand
TACATCTCGGCGTCGCTGGGGAAGCTGACCAGCTCGGCGCCCTCGGCGTTCTCGGTCGCGTAGCTCTCACCGGTGGTGCCCTGCTGGACCGCCACCCGCTTGCCGGACAGGTCACCGATGCCCGCGATGTCGGAGTCCGCGGGCACGAGCAGGGACTGCAGGGAGTCGTAGTAACCCTCGCTGAAGTCGAGGTTCTCGGCCCGCTCGTCGGTGATCGTCATGGCCGAGGCCGCCAGGTCGCACTCGCCGGCGTTGAGCGACAGGCCGGACTGCAGACCCTCGAAGGAGGAGTCCTTGACGACGAGGTCGAGGTCGAGGCCCTCGGCGATGTAGGAGACGATGTCGATGTCGAAGCCGCTGAACCCCGACGGGGCAGAGGTGTCGAAGTCCTCGAAGGGGACGTAGGGGACGTCGGAGCAGACGGTGAGCGTGCCGTCGGTCACCAGGTCGAACGAGGCGGCGTCGCCGCCGTTGCCGTCGCCACCGGTGCCGTCGCTGCCGGTGTCGCCGCCGTCGTCGGAGCCACACGCGGCCAGCGACAGGACGAGTCCGGCGGCAGCCGTTACTGCATACAGGGATCGCTTGTTCATCCCAGCACTGTATCGCCGCAGGTCCGCCGGACCGCCGTGACGCGGCGGAGCCGGGTCCGCGGACCAAGATGAGAGAGGTCTCACGAAGATCTCACGACCTGCTCATGACGGTCCGGTGAACTAGTTGTTACGCGCCGAGGGGCGGCGCGGACGACCAGGAGGTAGGACGCATGGACGGCTCGGAGAACACCACCCCGTTCCGGGTGCTGCTGTACTCGCACGACTCCGTCGGCCTCGGCCACATCCGCCGCAACCTCGCGCTGGCGCACACCCTGGCCACCGAGATCCCCGCGATGACCGGCCGCCCGGTCACCGGGATGCTGCTCACCGGCGTCGGCCACGGCACCGACCTCGACGTGCCGGAGGGCTTCGACGTCGCGCTGCTGCCCAGCATCTGCAAGGGGGACTCCGGCTATGAGCCTCGTCACATGCAGGTGCCGATGGACGACCTGATCGACATCCGTACCCAGCTGGTCAAGGGGGTCGTCAAGGGTCTCAGCCCCGACCTGATCGTCGTCGACCGGCACGCCTACGGGGTGAACGGCGAGCTGCGCAAGACCCTGGCCAAGACCCGCAAGAAGCGCCCCGGCACCACCATCGTGCTCGGCCTGCGCGAGGTCCTCGACGAGCCCGCGGTCGCCGCCGCCGAGTGGGAGCGCCTCGGCGACCTGGAGACCTTCCGCGCGATCTTCGACGAGATCTGGGTCTACGGCGACCCGCAGGTGCACGACGTCCGCAGGACCGGGGAGGTCCCCGCGATCCTGCACGACATGGTGCGCTACACCGGCTACCTGTCCAACGGCCGCCGCTGGGTTCCCGAGGCGGACCCCACCGAGGCCCCCTACATTGTCAGCATGTCCGGCGGCGGGAGCGACGGGAAGGGCATGCTGAGCATCGCGGCTCGGGCGACCGTCCCTGCCGGTCACCGCCACCTGGTCGTGGCCGGTCCCCAGATGCCCGCCGAGGACGTCGCCGAGCTCCAGCGGCACGCGGCGCCCGGCACCCGGGTGGTGGCCTCCGTCCCGGACGGCCTGGCCACGATCCGCCGGGCCACCGCCGTGGTCTCGATGGCCGGCTACAACACCGTCAACGAGGTCATGAGCACCGACCATCCCGTCCTGCTGGTGCCACGCGAGCTGCCCCGGCAGGAGCAGCTGATCCGCGCCCGCGGCCTGAAGCGCGCCGGTGCCGTGGACATGGAACGCCTGGACCACCTCACCGCGGACCGGCTCTCGGCGTGGTTCGCCGCGGCCGTGCACCGCACCCAGGACCGCACCCACCTCGACCTGGCCGGCCTGGCCGGAGTCGCTCACCGCGTCGCCGACCTGGCGCGCACCGGCGTCAAGGAGATCACCCGTGCAGTCGTCTGAGCGCACCCCCCGCGTGGGGTACGTCCTGAAGGTCTACCCCCGCTTCTCCGAGACCTTCGTGGTCACCGAGATCCTGAGCCGCGAGGCAGCAGGGGAGGACCTGGCCATCTTCGCCATGCGCCCCACCACCGATGCCCGGTTCCACCCCGAGATCGCCCGCGTGCAGGCACCGGTCACCCACCTGCCCAAGCCGGCCAAGCTGTCCGACGCCTGGACGGTGCTGCGCGAGGCCCGCGCGACCATTCCCGACCTGGACAACCGGCTCCCCGGCATACTGCCCCTGCTGGCACGCCTGGAGCCGAGCGAGGCGGTGCAGGGCATGCACCTGGCGGTCAGCGCCACCCGGCAGGGCATCACCCACCTGCACGCGCACTTCGGCTCGATGGCCGCCCGCGTGGCCCGCGTCGCCGGCGCCCTGGCCGACATCCCGTTCTCGGTGACCACCCACGCCAAGGACCTGTTCCACGAGAGCGTCGACCACGAGCTGCTCCACGAGATCCTCGCGGCGGCCGACCACGTCGTGGCGATCAGCGAGTTCAACCGGTCCTTCCTGGTCACCCGCTATCCCGACCTGGCCGACAAGGTCGTCCTCATCCGCAACGGCCTGGACCTGGCCCGCTTCGAGTATGACGAGCCGGCGCCGCTGAGCGGGCCGCTCAAGGTGGCCGCCGTCGGCCGGCTGGTCGAGAAGAAGGGCTTCTCGCTGCTCGTCGACGCCGTGCGTCAGCTGGTCGAGCGCGGTGACACCGCGCCAGCCGTCCAGGTGCGCATCGCCGGCGACGGCGACCAGGCGGCCGCGCTGGCCGCGCAGGTGGCCGACGCCGGACTGGGGGACACCATCGAGCTGCTCGGCCCGCGCCACCAGGAGGAGATCCGTGATCTCCTGCGGTGGGCGGACGTGATGGCCGCACCGTGCATCGTCGGGGCCGACGGCAACGCAGACGGCCTGCCGACCGTGCTGCTGGAGGCGATGGCGATGGGTGTGCCGGTCATCGGCAGCGACGTCACCGGCATCCCGGAGGCCGTGCAGGACGGGAGCACCGGCGTGCTGATCTCCGCGGACCGCCTCGGCGAGGGGGACGTGAGCGAGCTGGTCGCCGGGCTGGAGCGTGTCGCCGACCCCGCCTACCCCCGCGAGGCCACGGCCCGGGCGGCCAGGGCGCTGATCGAGGCAGAGTTCGACACGGCACGCCAGGCGCTCCGCCTGGCTGGTCACCAGCAGGGCCAGGCCCTGCAGACCGCCGAGAGGGGAGTATGACGATGACGCGCGTCGCGTACCTGTCCGCAGACCCCGGCGTCCCGGCCTTCGGCACCAAGGGTGCCTCGGTCCACGTCCAGGAGATCATCCGGTCCTTCCGGACCCGGGGGGCCACCGTCCGCCTCTACACCGCCCGCACCGACGACCACGTCCCCGCCGATCTGGCGGACCTCGAGGTCACCCACGTCCCGGTCGACAGCAAGGCCGACCGGGCGGCCGACAAGGAGTTCCCGCACGCCGAGCGCACCGCCCGGCGCGAGCAGCGCCAGGTCAGTGCCGCCCAGGAGATGGCCGCGCGCGCCATCGCCGACGGCGTCGACCTCGTCTACGAGCGCTACTCCCTGTTCTCCACCGGGCTGGCCGAGGTCGCCACCACCCTTGGCATCCCGGGGATCCTGGAGGTCAACGCGCCCCTGATCGACGAGCAGGCCACCCACCGCCACCTGGTCGACGCCGACGGCGCCCTCAACGCGCTGCGCACCCAGGTCGCGGCCGCCGCCGTGGTCGCCT
>JAAYYA010000399.1 GCA_012515595.1 Actinomycetales bacterium | reverse complement strand
GCGAGGAGGAGTTGCTCGCCAGCCTCGACGTGCTCGACGGGGCACCCGGGCTGCGGGTCCCCCTGCCGGGCAAGGGTCGCCTCGGCGTCGTCATCGAGCCGGAGCTCGACGGCTGGGCGACCGTGCTCTTCGTCAACGACGTGCTGCCCGCGCTGGAGGCGCGCGACGACATCGACATCACCGTCTTCGGCGAGCCGCTCGACTACGACGAGGCCGACGAGCCGCCCGTCGTCGCGGTCTCAGCCCGAGACCCCGGCGAACGAGATCCGGGAAGCGAGCAGGACGGCATACAGCTCGGCGAGGACGCCTCCCGGGACTGGTTCGACCTCGGCATCCAGGTCACCGTCGGCGACGAGCTCGTGCCGCTCCCCGACCTGCTCGCCGCCCTGGCGCACGGGGCGGAGCAGCTGATCCTGCCCGACGGCACCTGGTTCAGCCTCGACGTGCCCGAGCTGCACACGCTGCGCCGGCTGGTCGAGGAGGCACGAGCGCTGCAGGACCACGAGGGCGAGGGGCTGCGCATCAACCGGTTCCAGGCCGGGCTGTGGGAGGAGCTGGTCAGCCTCGGGGTCGTCGCGGAGCAGAGCGAGCGGTGGCAGCGCACCGTCGGTGACCTGCTGTCGCTGGAGGAGCTGCCCCACCCGGAGCCGCCCGCGGGGCTGACCGCGTCGCTGCGCAGCTATCAGCTCGATGGCTACCAGTGGCTGTCCTTCCTGTGGGAGCACGAGCTCGGCGGGATCCTGGCCGACGACATGGGCCTGGGCAAGACGGTCCAGGTGTTGGCCGCGGCCGAGCGCGCCCGCGAGCAGGGGCTGCTGAGTCCCGAGCACCCCATGCTGGTCGTGGCGCCGACGAGCGTGGTCGGCGCCTGGGTGCGCGAGGCCGGGCGCTTCACGCCGGGGCTGCGGGTGGCGGCGCTGACCGAGACGGTGAAGCGCAGCGGGCGGCCGCTGGCCGACACGATCGCGGGGGCACACATCGTCGTCACCTCCTACGCCCTGCTGCGCATCGACCAGGACCACCTGACCGACATCACGTGGAGCGCGGTGGTGCTGGACGAGGCGCAGGCGGTGAAGAACCATCGGTCGCGGACCTACCTGGCTGCGCGGAGCCTGCGGGCGCCGGTGAAGTTTGCCGTCACCGGCACTCCGCTGGAGAACTCGCTGATGGACCTGTGGTCGCTGCTGTCGATCGTCGCGCCGGGGCTGTTCTCCTCGCCGCAGAAGTTCGGCGAGGTCTTCCGCAAGCCGATCGAGTCCGGGGAGTCGCCCGAACTGCTGGCGACCCTGCGCCGGCGGGTCCGTCCGCTGATGCTGCGCCGCACCAAGGAGGCCGTCGCCCCCGACCTGCCGCCCAAGATCGAGCAGGTGCTGTCGGTGCCGCTCAACGCGGCGCACCGCCGGATCTACGACACCCACCTGCAGCGGGAGCGGCAGCGCATCCTCGGGCTGCTGGACGACGTGGACCGCAACCGCATCGCGATCCTCACCGCGCTGACCAAGCTGCGGCAGCTCAGCCTCGACGT
>JAAYYA010000398.1 GCA_012515595.1 Actinomycetales bacterium | reverse complement strand
GCCATCCCGCTGAACCTCACCGCCCCCGGCGCCCGGGTCGACTACGTCAACACCGGCTCCTGGTCCAAGAAGGCCATCGGCGAGGCGAAGAAGTATGCCGAGGTGACGGTGATCGCCGACGAGGCGGCCTCGAACTACTCGACCGTCCCGGCGCAGGGCTCCCTGCAGGTCAGCGACGGCGCGGCCTACCTGCACTACACCGCCAACGAGACCATCGGCGGCGTCGAGTTCCCCTACGTGCCCGAGGCCGGAGACGTCCCGCTCGTGGCCGACTTCTCCTCGACGATCATGTCCCGCCCGATCGACGTCGCGAGGTTCGGCCTCCTCTACGCCGGCGCCCAGAAGAACCTCGGCCCCTCCGGCATCACCGTCGTCATCGTCCGCGACGACCTGGTCGGCCACGCCCGGCCGGAGACCCCGTCGGTGCTCGACTACGCCGCGATGGCCGGTGCCGACTCCATGCTCAACACCCCGCCGACGTTCGGGTGGTACCTGCTGGGCCTGAACCTGCAGTGGATCCGTGACAACGGCGGCCTGGCCGGCATGGCCGAGCGCAACGAGCGCAAGGCCAGCACCCTCTACGGCGCCATCGACGCCTCGGACTTCTACTCCAACCCCGTCGACCCCGCCGCCCGCTCCTGGATGAACGTGCCCTTCCTGCTGGCCGACGCCGACCTGGACAAGGAGTTCCTCAGCCAGGCGGACGCCGCTGGCCTGACCAACCTGTCGGGGCACCGTTCCGTCGGCGGCATGCGAGCCAGCATCTACAACGCCACCTCCCAGGAGTCCGTCGAGGCCCTGGTTGACTTCCTCAAGGAGTTCGAGCGCACCCATGGCTGAGAAGTTCCGCATCCAGACCCTCAACGCGATCTCGCCGCTGGGGCTCCAGCGCCTAGACCGCGAGCGGTTCGACATCGGCACCGAGTTCGCGGACCCCCGGGCGATCCTGCTGCGCTCGGCCGACCTGCACTCCTACGACGTCCAGCCCAGCCTGTATGCCGTGGCGCGCGCGGGCGCCGGGACCAACAACATCCCGGTGGACAAGCTGGCCGCGCTCGGCATCCCGGTGTTCAACACCCCGGGTGCCAACGCCAACGCCGTCAAGGAGCTGGTGATCGCCGGGCTCCTGCTGGCGGCCCGCAACCTCTACCACGCGGCCGACTACACCAAGGACCTCGTCGCCGAGCAGAACCTGTCCGGCGCGGACCTCGACAAGCAGGTGGAGGCCGGCAAGAAGCAGTTCGCGGGCTTCGAGCTGCCCGGGCGCACCCTCGGTGTGATCGGGCTCGGCGCCATCGGCGTCCTGGTGGCCAACGCCGCGCAGGCGATGGGCATGAAGGTGCTCGGATACGACCCGGCGATCACCATCGAGCGGGCCTGGCAGCTGTCCCCCTCGGTCGAGCAGGTCACCAGCGTCGAGGAGCTGTTCGCCCGGTCCGACTTCATCACCCTCCACGTGCCGCTCATCGAGGGCACCAAGGGGCTGGTCAGCGCCGCGCGGATCGCCACGATGCCCGCGGGCGCCGTGGTGCTCAACTTCGCGCGCGGCGGCGTCGTCGACGAGGACGCCGTGATCGCGGCGCTGGACTCCGGTCATCTCCACGCCTACGTCAACGACTTCCCGACCGAGGCGGGCGCCGTCCACCCGAAGGTGATCACCCTCCCCCACCTGGGTGCCTCCACCTCCGAGGCCGAGGACAACTGTGCCGTCATGGCCGTCGACCAGCTCTCCGACTTCCTGCTGCACGGCAACATCCGCAACTCGGTCAACTTCCCCGAGGTCGTGATGGCCCGCTCCCCCGGCACCACCCGGCTCGGCATCTTCAACGAGAACAAGCCCAACATGATCGGGCAGATCACCGGGGTGCTGGGCGACGAGGGCCTCAACGTCACGGAGTTCACCAACAAGGCCCGCGGCGACTTCGCCTACACCTTGGTCGACGTCGAGGGCGAGGTCGCCGACGACCTCAAGGCGCAGATCCTGGCGATCGACGGCGTCATCCGGGCACGCAAGATCGAGAGCTAACCAATTTTGATAGTGGTTTTGCTGGTGCCTCCCGCATTCTCGTAGTGGTTCTGCTGGTGGGTCCCGCATTTTCGTCGTGGTTTTGCGGCTCTTCACGAGGGTGTCATTGGGGTCGGAAGCCGCCTGTCTCGAGTGGTGATCTGGCGATGTAGGTCGTCAGGTTGCGACTGGGATGAGCCCAAATGCCCCGGTGCGAGGGTCGGCCCGCGTGCTACGTTCGGGCGATGGCTAGACCCAGTGAGATTCTCGGCAGTGTGGTCGCAGCCAGCGAGCGCGAGCAGCTCGAGACGTTCCTGGATTACCTGCGCGACGCCGTCGTGCGCAAGGTCCGCGGGGTGTCGGAGGAGGACGCCCGGCGCAGCCCGGTGCCGACCGGCACCAACCTCGGCGGCCTGATCAAACACCTGCGGTGGGTGGAACTGGGCGGGTTCGCCGAGCAGATCGGGCAGATCCCCGCCGCGGAACTGCCCACGCCGCCGTGGACCGACGCAGACCCGGAGGCCGACCTGCGGCTGGAGCCGAACGAGACGCTCGACGACGTCATCAGCGCCTACCAGGCGGAGTGCGACCGCTCCCGCGAGATCGCCGCCCAGCACAGCCTCGACTACGCACCGCGGGGCAGGAAGCTGACGTTGCGATGGGTGTACCTGCACGTGATCCTGGAGACCGGCCGGCACGCGGGCCACGCGGACATCCTGCGCGAGATGATCGACGGCAGCGTCGGCGACTGACGGCTCGCGGCGCGTCGTGTCCGTGTTCCGGTCGTCGGAGGCGGCGTTACACCGGTATCGGCGGAGGCTGACCTCCAACACCGTGGGCCGCCATCCGAACGGCTCGTGCGCCAACCGCACTACACCCTCAACTGCGAAGAGCCGGTTGTGCTGGTGCGCTGCGGGCCACGGGTCGACGGCGCTACCCTCGTCGGATGACGTTCCCTGCCGGCGAGGGTTGAGTCTCGCCTGAAGCCGCACCCACGCCAGCGAGCCTTCGCACGCTCGAGCGCCGGGTGCTGCTCTATCGCGCCTCACGCGAGGCGATCCCGCTCTTCGCGCTCTACGCCCTGCTCTTCGCCGAGCACGGCCTGACCACCTCCCAGATCGGCGTCCTGCTGGCCGCCTGGTCGGTCAGCGCCTTCTTGCTGGAGGTCCCCTCCGGCGCGTGGGCCGACCTCGTCGACCGGCGCCTGCTCCTCATCGTGTCGGGAGCTGTGTATGCCGTGGCGTTCGCCACGTGGTTGCTGTGGCCCTCGTTCTGGGGTTTCCTGGTCGGCTTCGTGCTGTGGTCGCTCTCCGACTCACTGAGGTCCGGGACCTACGAGGCCTACCTGTTCGACGAGCTGACCGCCGCCGGCCGGCCGGACCGTTACGGCCCGGTCAAGGCCCGCGCCGAGAGCGTCACCGTGCTGGTCATGGCTGCCGCCATCGGCCTGGCCGGACCGCTGCACGCCCTGGGCGGCTACGCCCTCGTCGGGCTGGTCTCGGTCGGGGCCGCCGTCCTCCACACCCTCCTGGCGGTCGCCCTGCCGAAGGTGACCCGCGCCGTCACCGACATCGAGGACGCACCGGACCCCGAGCCGGCCTCCATCCGCGCCTGGGCAAGCACCGTCCGCGCCGGAGTCCGGGAGGCAGCGGGAAGCAGCGCCGTCCGCAGGGTGCTGATGGGCGTTGCCACCGTGGTGGCCCTCGTCGGGCTGGACGAGTTCTTCCCGCTGATCTTCGCCGAGGGCGGCACGTCCGTCGGTCTCATCGCGTGGGTCCTGGCCGGCGTGAGCCTGCTCGAGGCCGTCGCGACCTGGTCCGCCAGTGCCGTCGCGCGCCTCACCGGAGTGCCCCACGCCGCGATCGTGGCCGCCGGTGGCCTGCTCCTCGCGGCCGGAGCCTGGCTCACCGGGCCGTGGTCCTATCTCGCGGTCGCGCTCGGGTACGCCCTCGCGACGGCCTCCTACATCAGCGGCGACATCCGGCTGCAGCACGCCATCGCGGGGACCACCCGCGCGACGATCACCTCGTTCGCCGGCCTCATCGCCGAGGCGGGCTTCCTGGTGACGCTCGGCCTGGTCAGCGTGGGCACCCTGCAAATCGACCTCGGGCCCGTCGCGGCCGCCGTCGCGCTGGCGCTGACCGTGCCGTCCGCGATCGCTGCCTTCCGGTCGCCACCGGCCGTCAAGGAGCCTCGATGAGTGGCAGCAGCTGTTCTGCCAGGTGGGGGGCCAGGGACCGTGAGTAGGTGGCGGTCAGGTGGTTGCTGTCCATCCAGCGGAGTATGCCGTCAGCATCCGTCAGGCAGGTGCCTCCCGGGCACAACTGGTCCAGCAGGTCGATGGTGTGCACGCCCGACAAGCTGTCCGCCACCTGGGCCCACTGGTTCTCCGGGACGGCAGAGGGCAGGTAGGCCCGGCAGGTCTCCGGGTCGTCCGCGTGCGCGGCCAGACAGGCCGGGACCGGCTCCGCGAACCGGGGTGGCACCGCCATCAGGGCCACCTGCGGTCCGGCGGCCCTGATCTGACCCACGGCCCCGCTCAGGGCCGAGGAGAGCCCTCGAGGCTCCGTGCCTGGCGACTCGAGGACGTAGGCCGGGCTCAGGGCGAGGACCACGAGTTCGGGTGGGTCGTGGCCGATGCCGCCCAGGACGTTGCGGGCCCAGGCACGACATGCCGTGAAAGGCCGGTCATTCAGCAGGACCGTCGCGTCCACCGGGGCGCAGGAGAGCTTGGCCTGCAGATCGAGACGCCACCCGTTGTCCTCGGCGACGCGCTGCAACCCGGGCATCCACATCACCGCGTGGGAGTCACCGACCACCAGGACCCGCGTCTCGCTCTCCAGCTCACCGAAAGTGCAGGTCAGGGGGTCGGACTGCGGGACGGCCGGGCGGCAGTCACCGTCGTAGTACTCCATGAACCGATCGTCTGTCGCGCTGGCCAGGGCCGGGGTGAGGGGCCCGGCATCACGCTCGGCCGTCATGGCCACACCGCCGACCACCGTCACCGTCGTCACGGCAACCAGCGCCAGCACCGAGCGTCGCGCCCCCCTCGCGGGCGCGCGAGGCGAGGGCGGACCGCTCCGGCGCAGCCTGAAGCGCTCCTCCACGAAGCGCCACGACACCTCCGCGAGCGCGAGGGCCACCACGAGTGCCAGCACCCGTGCGAGCCACGAACCCTCGAAGTGCACCCCCGCCAGGAGGAGCAGCGGCCAGTGCCAGAGGTAGACCGAGTAGGACCGGTCCCCCAGCCACTGCACCCATCCGGCCTGTCCCGGACGGGTGATCGCCAGGTCATCACCGTCGGCCCAGATGAGCAGGGCTGTCGCAACGGTGGGTGCCAGCGCCAGCCACCCCGGGTAGATCGACGCCGGACCGATCAGGACCGCGCTGGCGACCACTCCGAGGGCCCCGACGAGGAGCGCGCCGGAGCGCAGGATGCGGGACCCACGCGGCGCCCCCCGGAGCGCGAGCAGGGCCACGCCACCGCCCACACACAGTTGCCAGACCCGCCCCAGGGAGTTGAAGTAGTCGCCCGGGTCCGGACTTGCCGACTGTGCCAGCGACCACAGCAGGGACGGAACCCCGATCACGAGCAGGGTCAGGGCGCCGACGTGCCAGGCACCGGCGCGACCACCCCGTGCTCGGTGGGTGATGAATGCGACGACCAGCAGGGCCAGCGGGAGGACGAGGTAGAACTGCTCCTCCACGGACAGCGACCAGTAGTGCTGGACCGGGCTGGGGAGGGACTCGGCCGCCAGATAGTCCACCTCGATGGCCGCGAAGCGCCAGTTCGCGACATAGGCCGCGCTGGCGACGATGTCCCAGCCCACCGACCGCAGCGCCGTCACCGGCAGGAGCCACCACGTGGCCGCTGCGGTCACCGCGAGGACCAGCAGCGATGCAGGCAGCAGGCGCCGTGCCCGGCGGTGCAGGAACTTCCCCACCCGGATCCGGCCGGTGCGGTCCAGCTCGCCCACGAGGAGGCGCACCATGAGGAACCCCGAGATGACGAAGAAGACATCGACCCCGATGAAGCCACCGGGCAGGCCGGGGACCTCCGCGTGCCACAGCACCACGAGAGCCACGGCCAGAGCACGCAGCGCCTGCAGGTCGCGCCGGTGTCCCCCGGCGGCCGGGGGCGGGGTCTGCGCCAACGTCAGACCACGGTGAGCGGCAGCAGCTTCTTGCCGGTCGGGCCGATCTGGATCTCGGTGTTCATCTGGGGGCACACCCCGCAGTCGTAGCAGGGGGTCCACCGGCAGTCGTCGACCTCACGGCCGTCGAGGGCGTCCTGCCAGTCGTCCCACAGCCACTCCTTGTCCAGGCCGGAGTCGATGTGGTCCCACGGGAGCACCTCGGTCTCGCCGCGCTCGCGGGTGGTGAACCACGCGACGTCCAGCCCGTGCGGTGCCAGCGCCGACTCCCCCGCGGCCATCCACCGCTCGTAGGAGAAGTGCTCGCTCCAGCCGTCGAACCGCCCGCCGGCACGCCATACGGCCTCGATGACCGCACCGACGCGCCGGTCGCCCCGGGACAGCAGCCCCTCCACGATGCCCGGCTGGCCGTCGTGGTAGCGGAAGCCGATGGCCGAGCCGTAGCGACGGTCCGCGCGAATCGCCTCGCGCAGCTTGGTCAGGCGGGCGTCGGTCTCCTCGGCGCCGAGCTGGGCGGCCCACTGGAACGGCGTGTGCGGCTTGGGCACGAAGCCGCCGATCGAGACGGTGCACCGGATGTCCCGCCGGCCACTGACCTGCCGCCCGGTGTCGATGACCTTCTTGGCGAGCTCGGCGATCTCGAGCACATCCTCGTCGGTCTCGGTCGGCAGCCCGCACATGAAGTAGAGCTTGACCTGCCGCCACCCGGCGCCGTAGGCCGCGGCCACGGTGCGGATCAGGTCCTCCTCGCTGACCATCTTGTTGATGACCCGCCGCATCCGCTCGCTGCCGCCCTCCGGGGCGAAGGTGAGCCCGGAGCGGCGCCCGTTGCGGGTCAGCTCGTTGGCCAGCTCGATGTTGAAGGCGTCGACCCGGGTGGACGGCAGCGACAGCGAGGTGTTGGTGCCCTCGTAGCGGTCGGCCAACCCCTTGGTGACGTCGGCGATCTCGCTGTGGTCGGCCGAGGAGAGCGAGAGCAGGCCGACCTCCTCGTAGCCGGTCGTCTTCAGCCCCTGCTCCACCATCGCGCCGATCCCCTCGATCGACCGTTCCCGCACCGGGCGGGTGATCATGCCGGCCTGGCAGAACCGGCAGCCGCGGGTGCAGCCGCGGAAGATCTCCACGCTCATCCGCTCGTGCACCGACTCGGTGACCGGCACCAGCGGGGTCTTGGGGTAGGGCCAGGAGTCCAGGTCCATCACGGTGTGCTTGGAGACCCGCCACGGCACACCCGGCCGGTTCGGCACGACCCGCTGGATCCGCCCGTCGGGCAGGTAGTCGACGTCGTAGAACGCCGGGACGTAGACCCCACCCGTCCGAGCGAGCCGCAGCAGCAGCTCCTCCCGGCCGCCGGGGCTCCCCTCGGCCTTCCAGCCGCCGATGATCGAGGTCGCCGCCAGCACCGCCTCCTCGCCGTCGCCGACGATCGCGGCGTCCAGGAAGTCGGCGATCGGCTCGGGGTTGAACGCCGCGTGACCGCCGGCGATGACGATGGGGTGGTCGTCGGTGCGCTCGGCGGCATGCAGCGGAATGCCGGCCAGGTCCAGCGCCGTGAGCATGTTGGTGTAGCCCAGCTCGGTGGAGAAGGACAGCCCGAGGACGTCGAAGTCACCGACCGCGCGGTGCCCGTCGACGGTGAACTGCGGCACCCCCTCGGCGCGCATCAGCCGCTCCAGGTCCGGCCAGACCGAGTAGGTCCGCTCGGCCAGCGCCGTCGGCTGCTCGTTGAGGACCTCGTAGAGGATCATGACGCCCTGGTTGGGCAGGCCGATCTCGTAGGCGTCGGGATACATCAGCGCCCACCGCACGGTGAGCTCCTCCCCGCCCGGCCCGAACCCGGCCACGTTCCAGTCCTTGACCTGCGAGTTCAGCTCGCCCCCGACATACTGCACCGGCTTGCTCACCCGCTCGAGGAGCGGCTCGAGCGCCGGGAAGATGCTGTCTCCGCGCGTGGTCCTGGGCCCCTGCACGCGGGCCTGGTCGGTGGCAGTCATGGCTCAAGGGTATGCCGAGTGGTCCCGCGGACGGGCCCCTCCGGTCAGGCGGTGGGTCGCCAGCCCGCCTCGCCGGCCGCCTCCTGCGCCGCGCGGAACCGGTGCCCGCCCGTGGCGTGGTCGTGCAGCTGCGCGGCGGCCGTCGCCACCTCCTGGAAGGACGGGGTGTCCAGGGGGCGGGCGTAGGTCAGGTCGTTGGTGGCCCAGCTGAACATCCGGTCGGTCAGCGAGGCCTTGCCCTGCGGGAGCCGGCCGACCGCCTCCGGGCGCAGGTCGAAGCGCAGGATCTCCGAGCGCCCCAGGCCCGCCCCGCGGGTCAGCACGGACAGGTCCTGGACGTCCGCCCAGGGCACCCACAGGTGCTGGCCCTTGTGGAGCACGCGGAACTGCTGCCGCTGGAGCACCAGGGCGGGCTCGTCCTGCAGGTAGGTCTTGCGCTGCCACTGCAGGCTCAGGCCGCCCAGCGCGACGACCAGCAGTCCGCCGATCGCGGCGCCGATCCGGTAGCCAGGGTCCTCCGACACCACCGCGACCACGAGGCAGACGACGGCCACCAGCCCGAGCGCGGACCCGGTGAACACGAAGCGGCGTCGGTAGGCGCCGGTGTTCGGACGGGTGACGATCTCGTCGGGCAGCGCGAGGGCAGGGTGCGGCACAGGATGCGATGAAGGGTTCCCCATGCCGCCCATTATCCACGGCATCCGACCGGGTTGGCCCTACGCTGCGTCCATGACCCCGGCCCGCGCGTGGCACCTGCTGACCCTGCTGACCGTGTCGGCGGCGCTCGTCCTGCAGACCGTCCTGGTCATCAACGGCGCCGCGGTGCTCGACGAGACCGCGGTGCGTCCGCTGGGCACCCGCCTGTTCCAGATGTTCTGCTACTTCACCATCCAGTCCAACCTCCTGGTGGCTGTGATGGCCGCCGGGCTGGCCGCCGATCCCCGGCGGGACGGGAGAGTATGGCGGGTGGTCCAGACCGACGCGCTGCTCGGCATCACCCTCACCGGGCTGGTTCACTTCTTCCTGCTCCGACCGCTGCTCGACCTCAGCGGATGGCCCGCCGTGGCCGACAACCTGCTCCACCTGGTGGTCCCCGCCCTGGTCATCCTCGGCTGGCTGCTGTTCGGGCCACGGCCCCGGCTCGACGGGCGCACCGTCTGGTGGTCGTTGGCCTGGCCGATCGCCTGGCTCGTTGTCACGCTCGTGCTCGGGGAGCTCAGGGACTGGTACCCCTACCCGTTCATCGACGTCTCCGAGCACGGCTACGCGCAGGTGCTGCTGACCAGCCTCGGCGTGACCGCGCTCTTCCTGGTCCTCGTCGCCGTGGTGCGGCTGGCCGAGCGCGTCCTGCCGGCCGCACCCCGCTGACGAACCCGAGGGGGCGGGTCAGTCGGAGTAGAGCGCGTCCAGCTGGTCGGCGTACTTCCTGGTGACCACGCGCCGCTTCAGCTTCATGCTCGGGGTGAGGTCCCCCTCCTCCACGGTCAGGTCGTGGTCCAGGATGACGAACTGCTTGATCTGCTCCCAGCGGTTGAGCTGCACGTTGAGCTCGTCGACGTAGCCCTGCACCATCTCGCGGCAGGCCGGGGAGCCGACGATCTCGGCGTAGGTCTTGCCGCCCAGGCCGTTCTGCGCGGCCCAGCCCTCGATCGCGTCGGGGTCGAGGGTGACGATGGCGGAGACGAACTTGCGCCCGTCGCCCTCGATGACCAGCTGGCTGGCGTAGGGGCAGATGCCCTTGAACATCGACTCGATGACCGACGGGGCGACGTACTTGCCGCCGGAGGTCTTGAACAGGTCCTTCTTGCGGTCGGTGATGCTGAGGAAACCGCGCTCGTCGATCTCCCCGATGTCACCGGTGTGGAACCACCCGTCGGCGTCGAGCGCCTCCGCCGTGGCCTCGTCGTTCTGGTGGTAACCGGGGGTGACACCGGGCCCGCGCAGCAGGATCTCGCCGTCGTCGGCGATCTTTGCCTCGGTGCCCGGCAGCGCCCAGCCGACGCTGCCGAACTTGTAGCCACCGGTGTTGGGACGGTTCACGAAGGATGCGGCGCTGGTCTCGGTGAGGCCGTAGCCCTCGATGATGCGCAGCCCCACCGCGTCGAACCACTCGGCGACGTCGCGGTTGAGGGCCGCGGACCCGGAGATGAAGAAGCGCACCCGGCCCCCGAAGCGGGCCTGGACCTTCTTGAGCACCAGCGCGTCGGCCACGCCGTGCTGCAGGGCCAGCAGACCGCTCGGCTCCTTGCCCTCCTGGCGCAGCGCGCTGACCTTGCGGCCGACGCCGGTGGCCCAGTGGAAGAGCTTCTCCTTGATGCCGCCGTCCTCGGCGATCATCATGGTGATCTTGCCGTAGGCCTTCTCGAAGATGCGCGGGGCAGCACCCATGAAGGTCGGCTGCACGACCGCGACGTTCTCGACGATCTTGTCGACCCGCCCGTCGACCGCGGTGGGGAAGCCGATCTGCAGGGGCAGCACCAGCAGCACCTTGCCGAAGACGTGGGCCAGGGGCAGCCAGAGGTACTGCAGGTCGGCGCCGGAGAGGATGTTCACCGAGTCGACGGCCGCGGCCTCGTAGGTCCAGGCGGAGTGGGGCAGCCGGACGCCCTTCGGGCGGCCGGTGGTGCCGGAGGTGTAGATGATCGTGGACAGGTGGTCCGGGGTGAGCTGGTCGATGCGCTCGTCGACCACACCCGGCTCGCTGGCGAGCCGGGCCTGGCCGCGCTCCTCCAGCTCGGACAGCGTGATGACCCAGTCGCCGTCGCCCTCGCCGTCGATCAGGACGACGTGGCTGACGTCGGGGAGCTCGGAGCGGTGCGCCCGGAGCTTCTCCACCTGCGTGGCGTCCTCGGCGATGACGACCTTGCTGCCGGAGTCGGCGACGATGAAGGCGACGTCGCTGGACAGGGTGGTCGGGTAGATGGTCGTGGTCGCGGCGCCCGCGGACATCACCGCCAGGTCCGAGAGCACCCACTCGAGCCGCGTGGAGGAGCACAGCGCGACCCGCTCCTCCGGCCCCACGCCGAGGTCGACCAGGCCGGCCGCCATCGCGTTGGCGCGGGCAGCGGCCTCGGACCAGGTCAATGACTCCCACGACTCGCCCACCGGGTAGCGGAAGGCCTCCTCGGTCGGGGACTTGGCCACCCGATCGCGGAACATGTGGCCCACGCTCGTGGCCGGGTTGTCGAGGGTGACCTGGTCGAACTGCTCTTCACGGGCGGACAACGCCATAACTCGTCCTTCGTTGGGCGGGTGGTGGGGCCGATCCTCTCAGGTCGGATGGTGTTTCGGTAGAGCGACCCGGGAGAATCTGCCCCGAATGTTACCTACTGGTACGCACCAGGGGTGCGGACGCCGCCACCCGCTGCGGCTGCTGGCACGCCGCGACGAGGCCGACGGCCAGCCAGCAGGCGAACATGGAGGATCCCCCGTAGGAGACGAACGGCAGCGGCAGCCCGGTCACGGGCATCAGGCCGAGGTTCATCCCCACGTTCTCGAAGGTCTGGAAGAGCAGCCAGCCCGCCACGCCGACCGCGACCAGGCGGGCGAACGGGTCGTCCGTGCGCACCGCCACCCAGAGGGCCCGGACGACGAGGAAGACCAGCAGGCCCACGATCCCCAGCGCCCCGAGCAGACCGAGCTCCTCCCCCGCGATGGAGAAGACGAAATCGGTGTGCTGGAAGGGGATGAACCCGCCCTGGGTCTGCGGGCCCTGCCCCAGGCCGGCGCCGTCCCAGCCTCCCGAACCGATCGCGAGGCGGGCCTGCCGGGTCTGGTAGCCGATGCCCTGCGGGTCCCGCGCGGGGTCGGCGAAGGCCAGCAACCGGTCCAGCTGATAGGGGTCCAGCAGCGGCACCCGGATCGCCGCGACGATCGCGGCGACGGCCCCCACCACGGCCGCGACGGTCCACCGGGCGGCGGCGCCCGAGGCGGCGACCACCCCGACCGTCATGGCACCCAGCACGAGGGCGGTGCCCAGGTCCGGCTGGAGCAGGATCAGCCCGATCGGTATGCCGGCCAGCACCCAGGCCGTGAGCACCTCCCGCCAGCGGGGTGGCCGGGTCGCGTCACGCCCCTCCGCGAGGATCATCGCCAGTCCGATGCACAGGGCGATCTTGGCCAGCTCGGCCGGCTGGAGGGAGAACCCGCCCGGCAGGTGGATCCAGGACCGCGAGCCGTTCACCGTGACCCCGAGTGGGCTGAGCACGAGCAGCAGACCCAGCAGGCCGGCCAGGTAGACCCAGGGAGCAGCCGCCCGGACCCACCGGACGTCGGCGCGCAGCAGGAGCACCGCCATGGTCGCGCCGATGCCGGTGTTGATGAGGTGGCGCACCGCCAGGGCCGCGCCGACGTCCTGGTGCGTCCCGGACCAGATGAGCAGGGCGCCGATCAGGCTCAGCCCGAGCGCCGCGACATACAGCCCCCAGTCGATGCGCACCCAGGCCATCGGGTCAGCCCAGGAGGATGGACCGGCTGACGTCGACGTCCCGCCCGATCTGGGTGAGCATCTCCTCGATCGAGTCGAAGCGCACGTTGCCCCGCAGGTGCTGCACGAAGTCGACGCCGACGTGCTCGTGGTAGAGGTCCAGATCCAGGCGGTCGAGCACGTGCCCCTCGACGACCCGGACCGGGACGTCGTCGAAGGTCGGGTTGGTGCCCACCGAGATCGCGGCGGGCAGCCTGCGCTCCGGGTCCCCGGCCGGCAGGTCGAGGCGCTCCAGCCACCCGGCATACACCCCGTCGGCCGGGACCAGCCCGGTCATGTCGGGCTCCAGGTTGGCGGTCGGGAAGCCCAGCTCCCGGCCCCGGTGGTGCCCGTGCACGACCTCGCCGCTCACCCGGTGCGGGCGCCCCAGGATGTCGGCCGCGTCCGCGACCCGGCCCTCGGCGAGGAGGAGCCGGAGATGGGTCGAGGACCAGTTCCGGGCCCCCGCGGTCGTCTCGCCCACCGGAGCGAGCTCGACGACCTCGAAGCCGTAGCGCTCCCCCAGCTCACGCATCGTGTCGATGTTGCCGGAGTTGTTGACCCCGAAGCGGGAGTCCGAGCCGAGCACCACGGCGCAGGAGCCCAGGGCCTCGACGAAGACCTCGCGCACGAACTCCTCGGGCGTCATCGCCGCGAGCTCGCGGGTGAACTCTAGGACGAGGATGCCGTCGAGCCCGGTGCCGGCCATCAGCTCGATCCGGTGCTCCAGCCCGGCGAGCTGCACCGGGGCGCGGTCGGGGTGGAGGACTGCGAGCGGCGGCGGGTCGAAGGTGACGGCCACCGCGGACGCGTTGCGGTCCCGCGCGGCGCGCACGACGGTGCCCAGCAGGGCGCGGTGGCCCCGGTGGACCCCGTCGAAGTTGCCGAGGGTCACGACGCTGGGGCCGAATCCGGACGGGATCTCCCCCAAGGCGTTCCAGCGCAGCACGGACCCCACTCTAAGGTGCCGGGAAGACGACATGGCTGCGCGCCACCTCCCCGGTCTCGTCGAGCATCGCCACGAGCCGGCCGTCCGGCCCGATCGCGGCCACCGGCTCCCGCCGTCCGGGGGCCGCGGCCGGCAGTCGCTTCCCGTGCCCGAGGTCGATAGCCTCCTGGGCGCTGAGCTGCCGCACCGGGAAGGCCGCCGCGGCCGCCCGGGCGAGGGGCACGAGGTGGGCGGCCGCCCCGTCCTGCTCCACCTGTTCCAGGGTGCTGGCGGCGGACAGGTCGAGAGTGCCGACCCTGGTGCGCCGCAGCGCGGTGAGGTGACCGCCGACCCCCAGACGGGCCCCGAGGTCGCGCGCCAGGGCCCGCACGTAGGTGCCCGAGCTGACCTCGACGGCCACGTCCAGGTCCACGTGCTGGGCGCCGGTGGGCTCGGGCCGATGCACGTCCAGCACGTCGAAGCGGTGCACGGTGACGGCCCGGGCGGCCAGCTCCACGTCCTCGCCGGCCCGCACGCGCGCGTAGGAACGTTTGCCGCCGACCTTGATGGCGCTGACCGCGCTGGGCACCTGCTCGAGGGCACCGGTGAGCTCGGCCACGGCGCCCTCGATCTGCTCCCCGGTCACGCCCGAGGCGTCGGCGGTCGCGGTGACCTCCCCCTCGGCGTCGTCGGTGACGGTGCTGACACCGAGCCGGATCGTGGCGGTGTACTCCTTGTCCGCCCCGACCAGGAAGGTGAGCAGCTTCGTCGCCCGGTTGACCCCGAGGACCAGGACCCCGGTGGCCATCGGGTCCAGCGTGCCGGCGTGACCCACCCGGCGGGTGGCGCACAGCCGCCGGCCGCGGGCCACCACGTCGTGGCTGGTCCAGCCCGCCGGCTTGTCGATCACGAGCAACCCGTCACCGGCCGGCTCCGGGCCGTCCGTCCGCCCGGGTGAGCTCTCCTGCTCAGTCCCGCCCGTCGGCATACTCATCCGTCAGGTCGTCCTCGTCGGGCGCCGGCTCCTCGGGCTCGGTCTCGCGGGGCTTGCGGTAGGGGTCGGCCTCGCCGGCGTAGCCGCCCGCGGCCCGGCCGGCCGCGAGCTCGGCATCCCGCTCGTGGACCTGGCGGAAGACGTCCTCCAGGTGGGCGGCGTCCTCCGGCAGCGCGTCGGGGACGAACTCCAGGGTCGGGGTGAGGCGGATGCCGAGCCCCTTGCCCATGTGCGAGCGCAGCCGCCCGCGGTAGGCCGCCAGCACCTCGGCGGCGTCGGCGCGCTCCTGCTCCCCGCCCAGGACGGTGTAGAAGACGGTGGCCTGCTGCAGGTCGCCGGTGACGCGGACGTCGGTGATCGTGACGAACCCGAGCCTGGGGTCCTTGACCAGCGTGTCGAGCCCCTGCGCGATGAGCACCTTGATGCGCTCGGCGACCTTGCGGGCGCGTGCGGGATCAGCCATGTCTCCTCCTCGGTCTGGTTGCAACGAGACAGTCTAGGTCGCCCGCGGGCGTGTCCCGGACACCGCCGGTCCCGTCTGTGGGTCCCCACCACCGGGTGCCTGCCCGGCACCCACGTCAGTATGACGAGGGGCCGGCCCCACCTGTCGGTGAAGCCGGCCCCTGTGTCACCCGCGGTCGGGCGCGGGTCACCTGCGCGTCAGGTGCGCGGGATCTCGCGCATCTCGTAGGTGGTGATGAGGTCGTCCACCTGGACGTCGTTGAACGAGCCCAGGTTGATGCCGCACTCGAAGCCCTCGCGGACCTCGGTGACGTCGTCCTTGAAGCGCCGCAGACCGGCCACCTCCAGGCCCTCGGTGATCACCACGCCGTTGCGGGTGATCCGGGCCTTGGCACCGCGGGTGATCACGCCGCTGCGGACCAGGGACCCGGCCACGTTGCCGAACTTGGAGGAGCGGAAGATCTCCCGGATCTCGGCGGTGCCGGTCTCGACCTCCTCGAACTCCGGCTTGAGCATGCCCTTGAGGGCGTTCTCGATGTCCTCGATCGCCTGGTAGATCACGCCGTAGTAGCGGATCTCCACGCCCTCGCGCTCGGCGACCTCGGCGTTCTGGCCCTCGGCCCGGACGTTGTAGCCCAGGATGATCGCATCCGAGGCGGCCGCCAGGTTGATGTTGTTGAGGGTGATCGCACCGACGCCGCGGTCGATGATCCGCAGGTCGACCTCGTCGCCGACGTCGATCTGCAGCAGCGCGTCCTCCAGCGCCTCCACGGAGCCGGACACGTCGCCCTTGAGG
Organism: Actinomycetales bacterium; assembly: GCA_012515595.1. GTDB lineage: Bacteria > Actinomycetota > Actinomycetes > Actinomycetales > Dermatophilaceae > Ornithinicoccus. The sequence goes on along the minus strand of JAAYYA010000398.1, from coordinate 11,824 downwards.
ATCAGGTTGAGCGTGTCGACCTTGCCCGCCGCGAGGGCCTCGTTGAGGTCCTCCAGGCTGATCCGCTTGCGCGCCTTGGCCAGCGAGGCCTGCCGGTCGGCCGCCTCCCGCTTCTCGGCGATCTGCCGGGCCGTGCGGTCGTCGGGGGCCACCACGAAGGTGTCGCCCGCGCGCGGCACGGATGCCAGGCCGAGCACCTGGACCGGACGCGACGGGGTCGCCTCCTCCACGTTGTTGCCGTGCTCGTCGAGCATCGCCCGGACGCGGCCGTGGGAGGAGCCGGTGACGATCGCGTCGCCGACCTTCAGGGTGCCTTGCTGCACCAGGACCGTGGCCACCGGGCCGCGCCCGCGGTCCAGGTTGGCCTCGATCGCCACACCGCGGGCGTCCTTGTTGGGGTTGGCCCGCAGGTCCAGGGCGGCGTCCGCGGTGAGCAGCACCGCCTCCAGCAGCGTGTCGATGTTCTGGTCGTTGCGCGCGGAGACGTCGACGAACATCGTGTCGCCGCCGTACTCCTCGGCGATCAGGTTGTACTCGGTCAGCTGCTGGCGCACCTTGGCCGGGTTGGCACCGTCGACATCGATCTTGTTGACCGCCACCACGACGGGCACGTCGGCCGCCTGGGCGTGGTTCAGCGCCTCGATCGTCTGCGGCATCACGCCGTCGTCGGCCGCGACCACGAGGATGGCGATGTCGGTCACCTTCGCACCACGGGCACGCATGGCGGTGAACGCCTCGTGACCGGGGGTGTCGATGAAGGTGATCGGACGGTCGTCGCCCTCGTGGTGCGTGCGCACCTGGTAGGCACCGATGTGCTGGGTGATGCCACCGGTCTCGCTGGCGCCGACGTCCGCCTTGCGGATCGCGTCCAGCAGGCGCGTCTTGCCGTGGTCGACGTGACCCATGACGGTCACGACCGGCGGCCGTGCCTCCAGGTCCTCGTCGGTCTCGGCCTCCGCCTCGGCCTCCAGGTCGAGCCCGAAGGACTCGAACAGCGCCTTCTCCTCCTCCTCGGGGGAGACGACGCGGATGTCGTAGCCGAGCTCAGAACCGAGCACCCCGAAGGTGTCCTCGTCCAAGGACTGGGTCGCCGTGGCCATCTCACCGAGGTGGAAGAGCACGGTCACGAGCGATGCGGGGTCGACGTTGATCTTGTCGGCGAAGTCGGTCAGCGAGGCGCCGCGACGCACGGTGATGGTCTGGCCGTTGCCGCGCGGGATGCTGACGCCACCGATGGTGGGCGCCTGCATCTGCTCGAACTCGGCGCGCTTGGCCCTCTTGGACTTGCGCCCGCGGACCTTTCCACCGCCACGACCGAAGGCACCCTGGGTGCCGCCACGACCACGGGGGCCGCCACCGGGGCGGCCGCCGGGGCCGCCCCGGAACCCGCCCGGACCACCGCCGGGTCCGCCACCGGGACCACCGCCGGGCGCGCCGCCGCGGCCACGGCCGCCGGGGCCGCGGGCCGGCCGCTCGCCCGGACGGGGCACCGCAGCGCGGTCCGGCATCATGCCCGGGTTAGGACGCGGTCCGCCGGGACGGGGGCCGCCGGGACGCGGACCACCGGCGCCGGGCTGGCCGCCACGGGTGCCGCCGGGACGCGGCATGCCCTGGGATGACGCGAACGGGTTGTTGCCCGGGCGGGGCGTGCCGGTGCGCTCGCCACCGCGGTCGGGACGGGGACGCTCGCGCCCCATCCCCTGGGAGGGGGCGAACGGGTTGTTGCCCGGACGCGGTCCGGGCTTGCCGCCCGGACGGGGACCTGCGCCGCCCTCGCGGTCACCGGCCGCCGGACGCTCGGGCGTCGGGCGCGGGCCGGGGCGGGCCGAGGGGGTCGCCTTCGCGGCCGGCGCAGCGGGCTCCGCCGCACCGGGGGTCGGCGCCTCGGACGGCTCGGCGGCCTTGGCCGGCGTCGTGTCGGCCGGGGTGGCCGGCGTCGCCTCGGCAGCGGGTGCCTCGGCCGGCTTGGCCGGCCCCGGCTTCACGCCGGGCTTGGCGCCCGGGGCGGCAGGGGCGGTCTTGGCCGCGGCCTCCTTGCCCGGGGCGGTCTTGGCCGCCGCGGACTTGGTGCCCTTGGGGGCGTCGTCGGTGGGGGCTGCGGCGGTCTTCGCCGCGGCCGGGGGGTTCTCTCGAATCTTGCGGACCACGGGAGGCTCGATGGTCGACGATGCCGACCGGACGAACTCTCCCTGCTCCTTCAGGTGGGCGAGAAGCTCCTTGCTCTCGACCCCGAGCTCTTTTGCGAGCTCATAGACCCGAACCTTAGCCACAGTTCTCCTTCGTTGGGCGTCTCGGTCCGAGCCTCTTCGGGCGCGCGACCGGGACTAGTGCTGGTGGGTGCTCATTGCTGAGTACTCATCGGGTGCTCATCAGCGTCAAACCCGCTTCCGGTTCCTCGATGACAGGGCCGCACGGCCCCGCCTGGTGGCGGTCGGACCAGGTGGTCCGCCCGTCTGGCGTCCGACCCTCGTGGGTCGGACGGTCCCGTTGTGCCGGGTCAGTCGGACTGGCCCAGCAACGCCTCCAACGCCGTCGTGTCCGGGCGGCCGGCCCTCCTCAGGGCCCGCCCGAACGCGCCGCGCGTCGTGGCAGCCGTCACGCACTCCGGTGTGAGGTGCACGTAGGCACCCCGTCCCGGTCGGCGTCGTCGTGGGTCCGGGACCACGCTCCATCCCGGCACGGGATCGGTGTGGTCGCTGGCGACGACGCGCAACAGTGCGGTCTGCTCCGCCCTGCGCCGACATCCCACGCAGGTGCGCACCGGGGTGCGCCCCGAAGGGCCGCCGGAGGGCGGAACAACCTGCACCACTCTACAGGGTCAGGCGCCGGAGTCAGAGCCCGACGGGGCGGCGTCGCCGGTAGGGGCGTCCGCCGTGTCGGGTCGGATGTCGATGCGCCAGCCGGTCAGCTTGTGCGCCAGGCGGGCGTTCTGTCCCTCGCGCCCGATCGCCAGGGACAGCTGGTAGTCGGGGACGACGACGCGGGCCTGGCGCGCCCGCTCGTCGACGATCGTCACCGACTGCACCCGGGACGGGGACAGTGCGGAGGCGACGAACTCGGCCGGGTCGTCGCTGTAGTCGACGATGTCGATCTTCTCGCCCTGCAGCTCGGTCATCACCGCGCGCACCCGCTGCCCCATCGGCCCGATGCAGGCGCCCTTGGCGTTGACGCCGGCGACGGTGGCGTGCACGGCGATCTTGGTGCGGTGCCCGGCCTCCCGGGCCAGCGCCTCGATCCGCACCGTGCCGTCGGCGATCTCGGGCACCTCGAGGGCGAAGAGTCGGCGCACCAGGTTGGGGTGGGTCCGCGACAGCGTGATCTGCGGGCCCCGGGGGCCGCGCTTGACGCTGACCACGAAGCACCGCAGCCGCTGGCCGTGCTCGTAGCTCTCGCCAGGCACCTGCTCCGAGGTGGGCAGCTCGCCCTCGACGGTGCCGAAGTCGACCAGCACGTGGCGCGGGTCGTTGGACTGCTGGATGACACCCGAGACGATGTCGCCCTCGCGGGCCCGGAAGTCGCCGAGGATCGCGTCGTCCTCCAGCTCACGCATCCGCTGGACGATGACCTGGCGGGCGGTGGCGGCCGCGACGCGCCCGAACCCCTCGGGGGTGTCCACGAACTCCGGGCCGGGTTCCCCGCGCAGGCCGGTCTCCTCGTCGACCGCGCCGGGCTCGCGCGCCCAGACGGTCACGTGACCTGTCTTGCGGTCCAGCTCCACCCGGGCGTGGGGGTAGTGGCCCTCGACCCGCTCGTAGGCCATCAGCAGCGCCTGTTCGATCGCCTGCACGATCGTCTCGAACGGGATCTCGCGCTCGCGCTCCAGCTGCCGCAGCACGGCGATGTCGATGTCCATCAGTCGTCCTTCCCACCCGGGCGGGTGAACTCCACCTGCACCCTGGCCGCGGACACGCGGTCGTAGGGCAGCAGGTCGTCGGGGGCGTCAGCAAGCCGTATGCCGTCCGGTCCGGCTTCGAGGAGCCGCGCCTCGGTCTGTGCTCCGTCGGCCACGTCGTCCGCGTCCTGCGCGACCCGCAGGCGCAGCAGCCTCCCGACATTGCGCCGGAACTGGGCCGGCGTGGTCAGCGGGTGGTCGACGCCGAGCGAGCTGACCTCCAGGGTGTAGGGGGCGTTGCCCATCGGCTCGGCCTCGTCCATCGCGGCCCCCACGGCGCGGCTGGCCTCTGCCACCTCGTCGAGGCTGAGGGGTTCCACCGGGCTGGTCAGGTCGTCTGCGGCGAGGAGGGAGACGTCGCGCGCGACACCGACGCGCACCAGACGTCGCTTGCCGGCCGGGTGCACCGCGACGTCCTCCACGACCACACCGGTGCCGTCGAGCGCGACTGCGGCCACCTCGCGGACCTGCTCGGCCTGTCCCATCGCGGGTGCCTCCCTCTTCTGATGTCGCGATCCTGCTCTGATCGTGCCGGGTCTGGCCCGGAACGACCACTCTAGCCGCTCCGGTGTGTCAGGATCGCCGTCATGGCCGCTGCGATCTCCCGTCGTTCCGTGCTGGCCGTCCTGGGGGTGGGTCTGGGCACGGTGCTCGCGGCGTGCGACAGCTCCGAGACACCGCCGGACGCCCAGACGGCGACACCTGGACCCAACGGCGTCGACGGGACCGACGGCCCCACCGGGTCCGAGCCGACCCCCTCCCGGGCCGCCGACTCCGGGGTCCTGCTGCTGGCCCTGGCGCGGGCCCAGCACCTGGCGGCCACCTGCCGGACGATCACGGGGGCCGACGGGTGGCACCGCACCGTGCACCAGCAGCTGCAGGCATCCTTCGACGAGCAGGTCCGGGTCCTGGCTGACGTGCTGCGCGCCGGTGGTGTCCCGGTGCCCGACCTCAGCCCGACGGCAGAGACCGGCACGGACTCCGCCACCACCACCGGAAGCCCACCCGACACCGGCTCGCCCAGCGAGACCGGCTCCCCCAGCGACAGCGGTGACGGCGTGGGCAGCACCGGGGACGGGGCCACCGGGACGGGCGCCCCCGGTGACGCGGCCGAGACCACCGCCGACCCCGGCGCCCTCGCAGCCGCGCGACTGGGTGACCTGGGGCGGGACTGCCTGCAGGACGTCACCGCCGAGGTCCTGACCGCCCTGAGCGAGGTGTCTGCGGCCAACCTGCCGATGCTGCTCGCCGTCGCGGGCCAGCGTGGGGCGACGGCGCAGCTCCTCGGCGCGGACCCGGCCTGGGAGCCCCCGGCCGGCCCCACCGGGGCCGGGGCCGCGGGGCTGCTGGATGCCTATCGGCCCGCGGTCTACGGCTTCGAGGTGCTGGCGGCGCGGTCGCGCGGAGACGAGCGCACGGCCTACGAGCAGGTCCTGTCCCCGCTCCGGCAGGCGACGCGACAGATCACCCAGCTGGCCGGGGAGGCCGCCCCGCCGGCCCCGCTGGGCTACGGGCTGCCCGAGTCCCTGGAGAGCGAGGCCTCGCGCGCGCGGCTGGCCGGTTCCCTGACGGCGGCGCTGCCGGCGACGATCATGGGGCCCACGAAAGGGTTCGTCGACGACCCCGCCTCGGTCGCCGGCACCGTCCAGCTGCTGGCCGACGCGGTCCGGGTGGGCCAGCCGTGGAACCCGGTGACCGGCTTCCCCGGCATGCAGGTCCCCGGTGCCTGAGTCGGACGAGGCCGACCTGCCCCGCCGAGTCACCGAGCTGCCCGGCCCCGTCCCCGACCTGCCCGGCCCCGTCCCCGACCTGCCCCGGGCGGTCACCGAGCTCGTCCCGCGCGGCCTCATCGACCACCTGCACCGGCACGTCCCGGCGGCCGGCTTCGTCCCCGGCCCGGAGTGGCTGCTCACCGTCCCGCGGCTGGTGCGGGAGCTCCTGGACACCTGGCATCTGGGGGTGACCGGACCGGCGACCCACGGCTACGCCGCGCTCGTGCTGCCGGTCGACGGGCCGCAGGGCCCCGCGGTGCTCAAGGTCGCGTGGCCCCACCCGGAGGCGCGCGACGAGCACCGGACCCTGGGGGTCTGGGGTGGGCAGGGCGCGGTGCGGTTGCTGGCCGCGGACCCCTCGCGCTGGGCGGTGCTCCTCGAGCGGCTCGACCCGCGCGACCTCAACGGGCCACCCGTGGGGGTGCTGGAGTCCTGCGAGGTGATCGGTCGGCTGGCTGCCGTGCTGGACCGGCCGGCACCACCCTGGACGAGCCTGCGGGCCAGCGACCACCTCGCCACGCTCGTGGCGGACCTCGACGCCCTGCGCACGGGCGAGCACGCCGCGGCACTCCCGCGCCGGCTGGTCGAGCGCGGCCGCTCGCTGGCGCTGGACCTGGCCGCCGAGGCGGGTGTCGACGCGCGCCTCGTGCACGGCGACCTGCACCAGGAGAACGTGCTCTGGCGGCCTGATCCCGGCGAGTGGGTGGCGATCGACCCGCAGACCATCGCCGCCGACCCGGCCTGGGTGGTGGCGCCCGCACTGTGGAACCGCTGGGACGAGGCGGTGGCCGCGCACGACACCCGGGTCCACCTGAACCTGCGGCTGGACGTGCTCTGCGAGGCGGCCGGCCTCGACCCGGACCGCGCCCGGACCTTCGCCGAGGTCCGGATGCTGCGCAACGCGGTCTGGGACGTCCAGGAGGGAAGCGCTACCCCCGAGAGCCTGACCCAGCACGTGACGCTGATCAAGGCCTTCCAGCCCGGCTGACCGAGGGTCGGCTCAGCGGACATCCACGTCACGTCTTGCGCGGGTCGGAGAATCCCAGGCTGATGTAGCCGGGTGCTCGTTTGGCCAGCGCGGCGGCGAGCACGGGGACCTCGACGTCGTGGTAGTCGTGGACCTCGGCGGTCTGCTTACCGGGGTGGGCACGGAGGACGCGACCGGCGTACTGGACGAGACGGCCCTTGAACGAGACCGGTCCTACCAGGAACAGCGTGTCGAGTTCTGGGCAGTCGAAGCCTTCGCCGACGAAGTGGCCGGTGGCGACCACTAGGAGTGGCGGGCCATGGTCGGATCGGACAAGGCGTTCGTGGGCGGCTGCGCGTTGCTTCGCGCCCATGCCGCCCTTCAGAACAACGGGGTCGTGTCCTCCGTCTGCGAGTGCCTTTGCGAGGTGGGCGACGTGTCCGGTGCGTTGCGCGAGAACGAGGCAGTGTCGGCCTCGCCCGAGGGCCTCCACGACGTCACTGAGAATCTGCTCATTCCGTGCCTCGTCCTCCGCCAAGGCAGTGTGGACGCCTGCGATGGCGCCCGGGACGGAGAAATCGACTGGCTCCGCCAGCTGGAATGAGGTCCGGTGCACCGTGAGGACGGGACGTGGCCGCTGGGTGCTGGCGCCTTCGAGGGTGTCGGGATCAGCGTGGGCGATGGTGTGTCGGACGGGGCCCAACTGGAAGCCGATGAGGTCGTCGAGGCCGTCACGGCGGTACGGAGTGGCGGTGAGTCCGACCCAGTAGCGGGCCGGGATGGTGCGGACGGCGGCCTCGAACGAGGCGGCCGGAACGTGGTGGCACTCGTCCACGATGACGTGTCCATAGGCGTTCAACGTGTCGGCGAGGTCGGTGCGGCGCGCAAGAGTCTGCAGGGTGGCGATGTCGACCAACCCGGTGAGCTTCGAACGGCCGCCGCCGAGCTGGCCGGGCTTGTGGCCGAGCAGGTCGCTGATCTGTCGACGCCATTGATCTGCGAGTGTCTTGCGATCCACCAGCACCAACGTCGGGACGGCGCGCTCGGCGATGAGCGCACAGGCCATCACGGTCTTGCCCGAGCCTGGTGGAGCGACGAGGAGGCCCAGCTCGTGCGGGAGGGTGGCGTCAACCGCCTGCTGCTGCGGCGGTCGGAGGGCGAAGGTCGGCGCGAGGTCCAGCACGGCTCCGGTGACGCGCTGGTCGTCGACCTCGATCTTGCTGCCGGCCTCCTCAATGAGTCTGGTGGCGGTGTCGAGCAGGCCGCGTGGCACGACGAGGTGGTCGTCAAGGGTCTCGTCGTAGGAGGTGATGATGCGCGGGACGTTCCAGGTCGACTGCCGGCGTCGCTGGCGGTCGTAGAAGTCGGGGTTGTACGTCGATGCTGCGTGCTTCAGCGTCGCGTACAGCGAGGGCGTCAGTTCCGAGGCGGGAATTCGAACGGTCCCGTCGAGCACGAGATGCACGATCGGTGCTGGGTTCGGGTGCGTCTTGGTCGACCTGGCGGGTCGAGAGCGATCGACACGGGCACCCACAGCGGGCTCCCGCAGCGAGGAGGCGAGCTTGCTCACCTGCCTCGGCGTCAGACGATCCAGGGTGGAGAGGTAGTCCCACTGGTCCTCGAAAGGCTCCAGCGTGGCTAGGTCGAGAAAGACGGTGGTGCCCAGTTTGCGTGACGCACCGTGCAGCGGCGCTGCGATCAGGTTTCCGGGTCCTTGCCCGGGCAGCACGTCCTGGGATGGGAAGAGTCGGTCGTAGCAGCGCAGATCCATCCGGCCACGGATCGCGATCGCCTCCCGGACGAATGCAGTCCCCAGCTGGCGAGCCGTGGCCGCCGGCACCGGATGGGTGAAGAAGGTCCACACGTGCGCCCCGATCCCTGACCGCGACACTTCCAGTGCGGCTGGCGCCCCGACGGCTCGCGCGGCCTTGAGGTAGGCGAGTGCGTCGAGCATGGCAGCTTGACCGTCGAAGTCAGCAGTCAGCCAACAGGTCTGGTCGCCGCGCAGCATCGGATACAGCCCGATGTGGATGTCGCCCGTCAGATGCGCGGTGAGCACCTCCGGGGTGAGCGGTAGGTGCCGTATGTCGGAGGCTCGCCGTCCTTTGCGCCAGCCGCCCTCGACGGCGGGCATCCACCCCGACCTGCCGGTGCGTGAGTTCTCCCACCGCACGGCATACACGTCCCGCCTCGCGCCGAACAGCGCGGCGTAGAACGCGACCTTCGCCTGCGAGGGGGAATGCGCGTCCACCGGTCCCGGTGCCTTGTCGAACCACGCCTGCTGGGTGCCGCGGGCCGGCGCAGCCTCGGCCTCGGTCAACTTGAGAAGCTTGCGGAGGCGCGCGTTCTCGCGTCTCAGGCCTTCCAGTTCGGCTTGCAGGTCACCCACGGTGTCAATCCTGACGTCAGAGTGGGCCAGCCTGTTGGTGTGGGTCACGCCAAAGCCGACAGCAGGTCCTGGGCAAGGAGGCTGACCGAGGCTGAAACGGTCTCGGGGTCGCCGACGCCATCTTCCGCACGCCCGGCCATCGCGGACCCGATCGAATCCGGATCGGCGAAGAGTTGGCGGAAGTAGCCGAGTGCCTGCGTCGTACTTACCTGAGACAGTTCGTCGGCGAGGAGCCGTCGCAAGGTCACAGCAACATCCTGAGTCTCGGTCGCGACCAGCAGCCGGTAGATGTCGTGGGCGTCCTTGTCAATCAGACGATCGGAAGTTTCCACCCACTCACCCAGTTTGTGAGCTTCGCGACGAGGAGCGCAGCAGACCCTGCGACGTTGATGACGGCTCTCCGGCCATCATCGCCGAGCGATTCGACGGTCATCGGGGACTGGTCGATGATGGCAGCTTCAAGTCCCGTCGCGCGTCGTGCTGCGTGGTGGTCATGGGGTGGGATGCGGGCACTACGACGGCTGCCAGAACCGGCGAGGCGTTCGGGAACCATGAGGTCGACGGGTATCCCAGTCGGTGACATCCAGGCGCCGGGCTGTTTGCTGACAGGATTCAGGGCAAATCCTGCGTTAGTCATGGCCTCTTCGAGACGAGGATCCTTGCCGAGGGTCCGCGCGTCAATTGCGAGATCTGAGTCCTTGGTCGCCTCAGCGAGAGCGAACGCCGCATTCCCAGTGCGCAGGTAGATCGCCTGGGCACCGATGAGGATCACCGCGTCCTTGTGGGCTTCGAGCGCTGCAACCGCATCGAGCAGGGCAGCGCGAGCCTCAACGATCAGATTGTCGCCGCCAGGCATCCTCGTTCTCCTTCATCCAGTCCACCAGGTACTCACCTTCGGCGGGGTTCCGGCCCGGCCCCCCGAGGAGGTCGGCAGCGGCTTGGGTGGGGGCGACGAGGGTGATGTCTCGCCAGCTCGACGTCCGCTCGAAGACCACGGAGGAGCGTGGCATGGCAAGCAGGACGTTGGCGCCGGTCTCCACCGGCCGCAGGCCGAGTTCGGAGGCGAGCTCCACGACGTCCTCGGTGTAGACGAGACCCAGACGAGCTTCGGCATACGGCGCGTACGGCCTTGCGGCCAGCGAGCCGCTCACCGCGTAGCGCTGCGCCAGCTTCTGGTTGCCGAGCTTCTCAACGAGAATGTCCAGCCCGCGAGGTTCTATGAAGCCGCGCGTCGTGCTGGTGTCGAGATAGCGAGCATCCTGGCTCCAGCGCCGAAGCAGTTCGGGCCAGTCGACGGCAGTGATCGGCCCGCGTTCGACGCGGGTCAGCAGCCCTTCACCGACAAGGTAGTCGCTGAGGCGGTAGGCGGCACCGAGCGAGGCGCCAGCCAGTTCGGCGAGTTCGGCGACAGAGTACGGTGGAACGAAGTCGGCAAGCGCGCGGACGAGCTTGGCGGCAGGTAGGCCCTTGAGGCTGGTCGTCGGACGTCCGGGTCCCCTCCAAGGGTCAGCACTCGCACCCCGATCGGACAGCAGAATCAGCGGATCCTCCGAGGTCAGACACAGGTTCCCCGTTGCGTCGGCGTAGGCGATCCCGCGTTCTTGCAACCTGCGCTGCTGCTCCGAGCTGATGTAGCGAGCGACCAGCATCGGCCGAATCCGGTCCACCGTGGGAGGGGTGGTCGTCTGTTGGTCGAGGACTCGGTTGATGGAGCGGAGCAGGGCGCCTGACGTCAAGACACGTTGGGCCTCGACGACGTACGTCGCCACAGTCTGTCCCGCACGCAGGAGTTCGAGGCGAGAGTCGGGGCGGGGGTAGGTGTGGGATGAGTCATCGAGTCCGCCGACATCGGCCTTCGCCCGTACCGCCCAACCCGGAGGCAGCGCCGCCTGGACCCGTGCTGTGGCCATCAGTAGCACGTCGGTCCCGCTCTTGGGCTTCTCGCCGTACCCTTTGGTCGGCAGGGCAAGCGTGCGCAGGACCTCGGCCACTTCTCGATAATAGCGTAGTTCCACGCGTTACGGAAGAACGTTATTACCGATAATTAGTCCGAGTGTGATCCGTCGGCGCGTGCGCTCAGTGCGCCGGAGGAGCAGGGTAGGTCTCTGCGCGACATCATTCAGACTGAGGCGAACATGGAGCGAGGAGCGACAGGGAATGGCGAACAGACTGGCGGGCGCGACCTCGCCGTACCTGCTCCAGCACGCTGATAACCCGGTCGACTGGCGCGAGTGGTCCGACGAGGCGTTCGCCGAAGCACGGGAGACGAACCGGCCGGTCTTCCTCTCCGTCGGCTACGCCGCCTGCCACTGGTGCCACGTCATGGCGCACGAGTCGTTCGAGGACGACGGCGTGGCGGAGGTGCTGAACGCCGGGTTCGTCCCGGTCAAGGTGGACCGCGAGGAGCGCCCGGACGTCGACGCCGTCTACATGGACGCCACGGTCGCCATGACCGGGCAGGGCGGCTGGCCGATGACCTGCCTGCTGACGCCGGAGGGCGAGCCGTTCTGGTGCGGCACCTACCTCCCCCACCCCCAGCTGCTGCAGCTCCTTCAGGCCGTCTCCACCGCCTGGCGCGAGCGCGAGGACGAGGTGAGGGCCAGTGGGGCACATGTCGTGGACGCCCTGACCCGCGCCCAGGCCGCGCCGGGCGAGTCTTTCGCGCTCGACGCCGAGGTGCTCGACGCGGCCGTCGCCTCCCTCACCCGGTCCTTCGACCAGGAGCACGCCGGGTTCGGCACCGCGCCCAAGTTCCCACCGAGCATGGTCTTGGAGTTCCTGGTGCGGCACCACGCGCGCACCGG
>JAAYYA010000009.1 GCA_012515595.1 Actinomycetales bacterium | reverse complement strand
TCGACGACCTCGCCGTGGTCACCGCACCCGGGGCGCGCGAACGCCGTGACGAGGTGAACGGTGCGCGGGCGGCCGCGCGGGGGCTCGGCCTCACGGTCGTGGAGCTCGTCGACGGGCATCCGGCCGGTGGCACGGGGGCGGGTGGCGCTGCGGCCGAGCACGTGCACCTCGACGGCGGCGACGTCCTGAAGGTCGGGCGCACGCTCTATGTCGGGGTCGGTGGCCGCACCACCCGGGCGGGCGCCACGGCCCTGGCGCGGATCCTGGCGGAGACCGACCGGCGGGTCGAGGTGGTCCCGATCAGCCGGACGCTGCACCTGAAGAGCCAGGTCACCGCGCTGCCGGACGGCACCGTGGTCGGCTATGCCCCGCTCGTCGACGACCCCTCGCGCTGGCGCACCTTCCTGGAGGTGCCGGAGCCGGAGGGTGCCCACGTGGTCGTCCTCGACGAGGCGACGGTGCTGATGTCCGACGCTGCACCCGAGTCGGCGCGGCTCTTCCGGGACCGTGGCCTGACCGTCATGACCGTCGATGTCAGCGAGTTCGTCAAACTCGAGGGCTGCGTGACCTGCCTGTCCGTGCGCGCACACCCCTGGGACTGAGGTCGCCACCCCCATGCGCCCGCAGCCCTGGGACTGGGGTCACCACCTCCGTGCGCCAGCACCCCTTGGACTGAGGTCACCACCTCCGTGCGCCAGCACCCCTGGGACTGAGGTCACCCCCCGTGCGCCAGCACCCCTGGGACTGGGGTCGCCAGCACCTCTGTTGCGGATCCGTTGTTGCGGATCCAGCGCTATAGCGTCGATCTGGCACATGCGGCCGTTGGGCTCACGGCCGAGCAGCGCCCAGCAACTGCACCAGCTCGTTGACGGCCGCCCGCCCCGCGCGGTTGGCGCCGATGGTCGACGACGAGGGTCCGTAGCCCACCAGGTGGACCCGGGGCTCCCCGGCCACCCGGGTGCCTTCCATGGTGATCCCGCCCCCGCGGCCGCGCAGCCGCAGCGGCGCGAGATGGTCCAGCGCCGCGCGGAAGCCGGTGGCCCACAGGATGACGTCGACGGGCAGCACGCTCTCGTCGACGAGGCGCACCCCCTCGGGGAGGATCTCGGTGAACATGGGGCGGCGGTCCAGCGCGCCCCGGGCCCTGGCCTCCAGCAATGAGGGGGTCCACAGCAGCCCGGTCACCGACACGACGCTCAGGGGTGGCAGCCCGCGGGCCACCCGCTCCTCGACCATGGCGACGGCGTCGTGCCCGGCCCGGGCGTCGAAGGGGGTGTCCCGCCAGACCGGCTCCCGACGCGTGAACCAGCTCGTGGAGGTCACCAGGGAGATCTCGTCGAGCAGCTGCACCGCGGAGATGCCGCCGCCCACGACCGCCACGTGCCGGTCCGCGAACTCTTCAGCGGCGACGTAGTCCGCCACGTGGAGCTGCCGACCGGCGAACGTCTCCTGCCCTGGGTAGATGGGCCAGAACGGCTTGGTCCAGGTGCCGGTCGCGTTGATCAGGGCACGCGTGCTCCAGCTCCCCGCCGACGTCTCGACGCGCAGGCGACCACCCGGGTCGTCGTCCTCGCGGGTGACCGTGCTCACCCGCACCGGCCGGGCGATCGCGAGCTCCAGCTGCTGCTCGTAGTCGTCGAAGTAGCGGGTGATGAACTCCGAGCTCGGCTCGTCCGGGTCGACGTCGGGCACCGGGGTTCCCGGCAGCTCGCTGATGCCGTTGACGGTCCGCATCCGCAGGGATCGCCACCGGTGCCGCCACGCGCCGCCGGCCCCCTCCTCCGCGTCGAGCACCTGGTAGGTCAGGTCAGGGCCTGTCCCACTCGAGCCACTGCTCCCACCCGAGGCACTGGTCCCGTCCGCGCCACCGCCCCCGTCCGCGCCCCCACCCGCGGGACGGAACCCCCGGCGCTGCAGGTGGTAGGCCGCCGACAGGCCCGCCTGACCGGCGCCGATGACGAGCACGTCGACGGACCGGATCGGGACGTCGGGACCGGAGGCTGCGGGAGTGGGGGACACAGTGGGTCAACGCTAGCGGCACGACCGGGCGGCGCACGGCATACGGGCGTAGCGTGACCCAGATGACAGAGAGCATCAACCCCGACGCCCCGCCGAGCGGACCCGGCTGCGTGGAGTGCCTGGCCACCGACGGCTGGTGGGTGCACCTGCGCCGGTGCGCGGCGTGCGGTCACGTCGGGTGCTGTGACAGTTCCCCGAGCCAGCACGCCTCCGCCCACTACGGCGGGACGGGCCACCCCGTCGTGCAGAGCTACGAGCCGGGCGAGGACTGGTTCTGGAACTACGCGACGGAGGAGTTCGCGCATGGTCCGGCGCTGGCCGAGCCGACCTCCCGCCCGGAGGACCAGCCGGCGCCCGGGCCGCTGGGTGCGGTGCCGTCGGACTGGCGGGACCATATCCATCGCTGACGCCGCCCCCACCGAGAGGCGTCCGGGTCGGTCCCGACCACTAGGCTGACCGGCATGGCGAGACCGCACATTGCGTCGGTGATCGAGGACCAGATCTCCGCCCGGGTGGAGCGCGTGCTCCGTCGGCGCGGCTGGCACGAGCGGGTCACCGGCTACACCGGCTACGGCAGCGCCGACCGGGCGCGGTTGCTGGCGCGCGTCCTGCTCAGCCGCAAGCCGCCGCGGGAGGCCGGGACCCTCGACGACGATGCCCCCGGCGTGGAGACGGGCACCAGCGTCGAGGAGGCCGCCGAGGCGCTGCAGCGGGCGGTGCGCGGCTGGCGCAACTTCATCACCGCCCCGGCCCTCAACGCCCCCGTGACCGTCACCCTCGGCGAGGTCACGCTCGACGTGGATGTCGACCGGGGTGGCTACCTGGACCTGGTGGTCACCGGGCACGGGCTCGAGCCCGGCTGGCACGAGGCCGTCATCCGCAGCGCCAACGGCGACACCGTGCACGCCCCGGTCTGGATCATGGACCCCTCGGTGGGGATCGGCGTGGTCAGCGACATCGACGACACCGTGATGGTGACCCACCTGCCGCGGCTGCTGATCGCGATGCGCAACACCTTCTTCCTCGACGAACTGGCCCGCAAGGCGGTCGCCGGCATGGCGCCCCTGCTGCGCTCGCTCGTGGCGGAGCACCCCGGGATGCCGGTCTTCTACCTGTCCACGGGCGCGTGGAACACCGCCCCCACGCTGCGCCGGTTCCTGCAGCGGCACCGCTACCCCGACGGGCCGCTGCTGCTCACCGACTGGGGACCGACCCACTACGGGTGGTTCCGCAGCGGCCGCCAGCACAAGGCCGACGAGCTGCACCGGCTGCTGCGCGACTTCCCGGGCATGCGCTGGATCCTCATCGGCGACGACGGGCAGCACGACCCGGACATCTACGGCGAGTTCGCGACGCAGCACCCGGAAGCGGTCGACGTCGTCCTCATCCGGCAGCTGACCACCAAGGAGCAGGTGCTGAGCCACGGTCTGCCGATCGCCACCGACGAGCTGCTGGGCAAGGACTACGCCGGCGTGCCGATGCTGCGCGGACCGGACGGCTACACCCTGCACCGCTTCCTGGCCTGGAGCCGGGCGGAGTTCGAGCGGCTGCGCGCCCGGCAGGCCGAGCATGCCTGAGCTGCCGGAGGTGCAGGGGCTGGTCGACTTCCTCGCCGGCCGGGTGGTGGGCCGGGTGGTGACCGACGTCGAGCTCGGGTCGATCGCGGTCCTCAAGACCTTCGACCCGCCCCCGGACTCCCTGGTCGGCCGGCCGGTCGACGGCGCGGCCCGGCACGGCAAGTTCATCGACCTGGACGTCGACGGCACGCACCTGGTCTTCCACCTGGCCCGCGCGGGATGGTTGCGGTTCTCCGAGAAGCTGCCGACCACCCCCGTCCGCCCCGGCAAGTCACCCATCGCCCTGCGGGTCCGCCTCGACGACGAGTCCGGCTTCGACCTGACCGAGGCGGGGACCAAGAAGGGCCTGGCGGCCTATGTCGTCACCGACCCCCAGGACGTGCCCGCCATCGCCTCGCTCGGACCCGACCCGCTCGCCGCGGACTTCACCCGCGAGGTCTTCGGCGAGATCCTCACCGGCCGCCGCACCCAGATCAAGGGGCTGCTGCGCAACCAGGGCACGATCGCCGGCGTGGGCAACGCCTACTCCGACGAGATCCTGCACGCGGCCAAGCTCTCGCCGTTCGCCATCGCGGACAAGCTCACGCCGGACCAGGTCGACACGCTGTATGCCGTGCTGCGGGAGATCCTGCAGGCGGCGGTCGAGCACAGTGCCGGCAAGCCGGCCGCCGAGCTCAAGGACGCCAAGCGCAAGGGGATGGCGGTCCACGGCCGCACCGGTGAGCCCTGCCCGGTCTGCGGGGACACGGT
>JAAYYA010000397.1 GCA_012515595.1 Actinomycetales bacterium | reverse complement strand
TTTTCTGGGGGACGACGGGGTGTTGCACGACGTTGCGTAGGCCGGGACACGGACCTGGTGTTGCAACAGATCTCCACGCCTGTGGTGCACGTGGCTGGTAGTCGTTCAGTCACGTTGTGTCGCTGAGTGGAGGGTGTGGTGAGGGCGTTCCCGGTGAGGTTGCCGTCCGGGGTGAGGTACTGGACGGTGTTGGACGAGGACCTGGCGGTGGTCGAGGAGGCGGACGCGTTCTTGCGTCATGTCCGGTTCGGCCGGGATGGGTCGGAGCTGACCACGAGGTCGTATGCGGGCAGCGTGGCGTTGTTCCTGCGCTGGTGTTCCCGGACCGGCCGGCACTGGCAGGTCGGGGTGGGTCAGCTGGGGCTGTTCATCGTCTGGCTGCGGCATGCCGGTGGGTCGGTGAGCGGGCTTGAGGCCGGCGAGGGCGGGCAGGTGCTGTCCGGGCCGGGCGCGGCCCCGGTGCGGGGGGAACGGCGGATCAACGGGGTGCTGACCGCGGTGCGCGGGTTCGTGACGCACGCGGTGACGACGGGGACGGCGCCGGGCGAGCTGATGCCGCTGGTCTACGAGCTGGCCGACGAGCGGGATCTGCCCGAGGCCGCCCGTGGCGAGGACGTCCGGATGGGATGGCGGCTGCGGGCCCGGCACCGGCTGCGGGAGCCGGAGGCGGTGGTGGACCGGGCCAGCGACGAACAGATCGTGGCATTGCTGCGGGCCTGCCGTTCGGCCCGAGACCGGCTGGTGCTGCTGCTGATGGCCAGGGCCGGGCTACGTCGGGGCGAGGTCTGCGGGCTGCGCCGTAGCGACGTGCACCTGGGGCTGGACTCCCGGGTGCTGGGGTGTGAGGTGACTCGGGCGCACCTGCACGTGGTGCGCCGGGACAACCCGAACGGTGCGTGGGCCAAGTCCAGGCGGCAGCGGGTGGTGCCGCTGGACTTCCTGGTGGTGCAGGCCTTCGACGGGTATGAGTTCGAGCGGCTGGCGGTGGCCAGGGCAGGAGCGTCGGACTTCGTGTTGGTCAACCTGTTCCGGGAGCCGGTGGGCGCGCCGATGCGCCTGGGCGCGGTCAACGAACTGCTGACGGCGTGCTCGCGGCGGGCGGGTCTGTCTCCGGCGGTGCGGCCGCATCAGCTGCGGCACGCCTTCGGCAGCAACCTGGCCGACTCCGGCAGCGGGCTGGACGAGATCGCCGAGCTGTTGGGGCACGTGTCGATGAGTTCCTCCCAGGTCTATCTGCATCCGGACCCGTCCCGGCTACGGGAGGCCGTCGACCGGGTGGCGAGCCCACGATTGTCCGGGGCCGTCCGGTGAGCGCCGCAGGGACCGTGGCCAGGTCCGGACCCGGTGGTCGTCGCGTCGATGATGCCGGGCACGTCTTCGCCGTCCCCACGGCGGCGGACCGGCTCGTCGGGCGGGGCGTGGATGAGCAGACGGCGCGGATCGCGGCCCAGATCAATGCGGTGTTCCTGGCCGAGGTGGGCTGGGACCGGCGGACCGGGGTGTTGTTCCCGCCCGCCGGCCACCCGCTGCTGGGCCGGCCGGTCTGCCTGGCCCCGGGCTGCACGACCACCGCGCCGGATCGGACCCGGATCTGTCAGGCCTGCCGGCGGCGGCTGACCGACGCCGGCCTGAGCGACGATGAAGTGACGTCCATGCCGCCCCGGGGTCGGTGGCGGGCGCGCCGCGGCCCGAACGGCTGCGTCGTGGACGGCTGCGAGCGGACCTGGGTGTCCTCGCGGAAGGGCTTGTGCCGCACACACCTGGACCTGCAGGCCTCGCTCGGGATGCCCCTGTCGGTGTTCCTGGCCCACCCGTTGGCCCGTCCGGTGCCAGCCTGCGATCCATGCACGGTCGCCGCCTGCACCCGGCAACGCCGTCACCGCGACGGGGACTACTGCGAGGCCCACCAGATCCGGCTGCGGACCGCCCGTGCCAAGGACCCGGGTCTGGACGAACACCACTGGCGCCGGGTCGAGCCGGCGATCGGACGCGGCGGCGAGGTCAGCCTGCGCGGCCTGCCGGACCGGGTGGTCGCCGAGGTGCTGTTCGGCCTGCAGCAACGCTGCCGTCTGAACGCCACCCAGACCGACGAGGCCGTGCTGCGCGCGGTCTGCGACGACCTGCGCCGCCAGCAGGCGGCCTGCCTGGGCGACTACGTCGTCCCGGACGAGCGGGACCTGGAGTTCAAGGGGCTGGCCCGTTGCCTGGCCGGCCACGCCCGCCGGGCGTTGGCCACCCCGGAGACCGAGGTGACCAAGGACGAGTGGGACCTGGTCGTGCTCGGCCATCACGGCACGGTCTCGTTCACCGACATCACCCAGGACTGGCTGCGGCAGGTCGCCAAGCGGTGGGCCGCCGACGACCTGCCCCGCCGCCGGGTCCGGCCCGGGCGGCGCACCAGCGCCGGTCTGTCGGTCCGTCACCACGTCGGTGCCCTGGCCCGACTGTCGCAGTCCCTGCGGATGCGTCCCGACCGCGGCGAGCACCCAGCAGGGCTGGGCCGGGCGGACATGGAGGCGTTTCTGCACCGGCTGGCCTACCTGGAATCGGGCGGCCGGATCAGCCGTGACGCCCGCACCCGGGCCGTGCGCGAGGTCCGCGTCGTGCTGACCCGCGCCCGGGCGATGGGCCTGACCCGGCCCGGCGGCCCGGCCGCCGGCCTGGGCGAGGACTTCACCCTCGAGCGCGGCGACATCCCCGCCGAACCCGAACCGGGCGAACCCCACCGCGACCTGCCCGCCGAGATCATGCGCCAGATCTGCGCCCACCTGGACGAGCTGACCTGCCCACAGATGCGCACCGCGATCGAACTGGCCATCGACACCGGCCGACGCCCCGAGGAGATCTGCGACCTCGACTACGACTGCCTGACCCGCGACAGCGACGGACTGCCCGTACTGGTCTACGACAACCACAAGGCCGACCGACCAGCCCGCCGCCTGCCGATCAGCCAGCACACCGCCACCGTCATCACGACCCAACAGCAGCGCGTCCGCACCCGTTTCCCGCACACACCGATCGGTGAGTTGAAGCTGCTACCCACCGACCGACGCAACCCCGACGGCCGCCGCGCGATCACCCCCTTCAGCCTGGGGTTCCACCACCGGGCCTGGATCGAGCGTCTGCCCGTCCTGCAGACCCCCGACGGCGGCGAGTTCGACAAGACCAAGGTCGTGCTCTACGCCTACCGGCACACCTACGCCCAACGTCACGCCGACGCCGGTGTCCCGGTCGACGTCCTGCGCGAACTGATGTCGCACCGCCGCCTGGACACCACCACGGGCTACTACCGAGTCGGTGAAGAGCGCCGCCGCGAGGCCGTCGACCGAGTCGCCGCGATGCAGTTCGACCGGCACGGCAACCGGCTCTGGCCCCAAGCCCAAGCACTCCTCGAGGCCGCCCACCCCTGCCCCGGCCTGCACGAGGCCACCGTCCCGTTCGGTGCCTGCGCCGAACCGTCCAACGTCACCGCCGGCGGCCACTCCTGCCCGTTCCGGTTCCGTTGCGCCGGCTGCGACCACTTCCGCACCGACATCTCCCACCTGCCCGACCTGCAGACCTACCTCGACGACCTGCTGCGCACCCGGGAACGACTCCTGGCCACCAGCCCCACCGAGCTCGACCCCTGGGCCCGCACCGAAGCCACCCCCTCCGACGAGGAGATCCACCGCATCCGCACCCTCATCCACCGACTGCGCACCGGACTGGCCGAACTCACCCCGGACGAACGCCGACACGTCGACGACGCCATCGCCGTCGTGCGCCGCCACCGCACCGTCACTCTCGATATGCCCCGCATCCGCCAGATGACACCCGACTTCCCCCGCACCAACCCGGAGCAGACCGCATGACCCCCACCAGCACCCCGGCCCCGGCCCCGGCAGCGGACGTCTCGGCCATGATCGCCGGACGCCGGGCCGACACCGCACGTCGCCGCCAGCGCGTCATCAAGGCCGTCAACGACGCCGTCACCCAAGGCGAGGAGATCACCGCTTCCGGCATCGCCCGGCGGGCCGGGGTGGACCGCACCTTCCTCTACCGCCACCGCGACCTCCTCGAGCAGGTCCACGTCGCCGGAGCCCAACCACCCAATGCCCCCGGCGTCGGCCCCGTGGTCAGCCGCGCCTCGCTACAAGCCGACCTGCTCGCCGCGCAACAACGCGGCGCCCGCATGGCAGCACAAGTCCAGCAACTCCAGACCCGCCTGTCCGAACTCCTCGGAGAACAAGCCTGGCGCCAGTCCGGGCTCGGCGCACCCGACAACATCGACCAGCTGAAACAGCAGATCACCCATCTCGAACAACACGTCGTCGACCTGCGCCTGCAACTCGAGGAACGCGACCAAGAACTCCTCGCCGCCCGCACCACCAACCGCGAACTCATGACCCAACTCAACGCCACCAGACACACCCCATGACACGCCGCGCGGCAGCTTGCACCACACCTGTTTCATTCAATACCGTTCCACTATCAGCCTCTGAGCTGCGGAAACGCGGAGATCACCGCCACCGCCCGGGCGACACCCCCAGAGAACC
>JAAYYA010000396.1 GCA_012515595.1 Actinomycetales bacterium | reverse complement strand
TTCGGCTACGTCTTCAACTACGTGGCCTACCGCAGCGGGAGTGGCAGCTTCGCCACCGAGGGCGTGGTGGGCGAGGCGCTGCTGCGCTCGGTGCTGCCCGCCAATGTGCCGCAGACGATCACGGGCGGAACGCCGATGTTCGGCGGCGCGCTGATGATGGTGCTGGGCGCGATGGTCGCCTCGAGCGGCTACGGCTGGGGCAGCTGGAAGACGATCCTGACGCAGGGTCCGTCGCGGGTCGCCGTTGCCGTGGGGTCGCTGCTCTCGCTGACCGCGGTGGTGGCGGTCACCGTGCTGGCGTCTGTGGTGCTGGCGCTCGGGATCTCGACGTCGCTGGCCCTCGTCGAGGGAGTGGACGTGGTCCTGCCGTCCGTGGCCGACCTCGGCCAGGGCGTCGGCGTCGCCTTCCTGGTCCTGCTGATGTGGGCACTGTTCGGCTACCTGCTCGGCACCGTGCTGCGCGGCCCGGCGCTCGCCGTGGGCCTGGGGCTGGTGTGGTCGCTGGTCGTGGAGAACCTGCTGCGCGGGGTCGGCAATCTGCTCAGCTGGGTGGAGACCCTGACCACCGTGCTGCCCGGGACCGCCGCAGGATCCCTGGTCGGCTCCCTCGGTGCGAGCGGTGGCCCGGAGGGTGCCCCCGGGGTCCTGACCACCCTGTCCGGCACCCAGGCGCTGGTCACCGTCCTGGCGTATACCGTGCTGCTGCCCCTCCTCGCAGTGCTCGTCATCCGCCGCCGCGACCTCGCCTGACCGCTGGCCGAGAGCGCCGCTCCCTTTGAGACCGGGCGCGCCGCCCCCTTGGGACCGGCACTTTTGGTCACGCAGTTGACGTCGCATGCGACAAGTTCTGCGCGACCAAAAATGCCGAGCGTTCAGGCCGAGAGTTCAGTCAGGGGCGCCGGTCTGCGACGGGCCGCAACACGGCGCGCTCGGTGGACTGTGGGAGCAACGTCCCATGCGCTCGGTGGCCTCTGAGGGCGCAACACGGTGCGCTCGGTCGGGGAGGGGGGGGTGGTCTGGTTGGGTGGGGGCATGGAGGTCATCGACGCAGCAGCGGTGCGGCAGGTCCTGGATCCGGGGGCGCTGGTGGCGGCGCTGCGGGAGGCGTTCGCGGAGCCGGGGCGGGTGGTCGTGCCGGAGCGGGAGCACTACCCGGTGGACGAGGCGCTGGAGGCCACGCTGCTGGTGATGCCGGCGTGGCAGCGCGGGGGCTTCGTCGGGGTCAAGGTGGTGGGTCACTTCCCGCAGAACCGGGGCCGGGGGATCCCCGGGCTCTTCGGGTCGTACCTGCTGTCCAGCGCCACGACGGGCGAGCCGGTCGCGGTGCTCGACGGCACCGAGCTCACCCGGTGGAGGACCGCTGCGGCCAGCGCGCTCGCCGCGGACTCCCTGGCGCCCGCCACGGTCGGGGAGCACCTGCTGGTCGGTGCCGGGAACGTGGCGGCCGCGATCCCCGCCTGCTACGCCGCCGTGCGCGAGGTCGGCCTCACGCGGGTGTGGAGCCGCACCCCGGCGGGCGCCGAGGACCTGGTGGCCAGGCTGCGCGCGGAGGGGCGCCCGGCCGAGGTCGCCCCCGACCTGCGCGAGGCGGTGCGGCGGGCCGACGTCATCACCGCCGCCACCTCGGCGACCAGCCCGCTGGTGCTCGGGGAGGACGTCACACCCGGCACCCACGTGGACCTCATCGGGGCGTTCACGCCGACGATGGTCGAGGCCGACCCGGCGCTCATCACGTCGGCGAGCGTGTTCGTCGACGTCCCCGAGGCGCTCCACGAGGCCGGTGACCTGACCGGCCCGCTGCGCGACGGCATACTGCAGGAGTCCGACATCCTGGCGGACCTGTCCGCCCTGGCCGCGGGGCACCACCCCGGGCGACGGACACCGGAGGAGGTGACGGTCTTCAAGTCCGTGGGGACCGCGCTGGAGGACCTGGTCGCCGCCGGGCTCGTCTGGGAGGCGTGGTCCGGGGCGCGGACCGACCTACAGTGAGGCCATGAGCGAGCCAAGCATCGGGGAACGGTTCCTCGAGCTGCTGGCCGACGACCGCCCGCTCAGCGACTACGAGACGCTGTGGACGACGGCCCAGCGGGACGACCCCGCCGCGGCGGACCGCGCCCACAGCCTCGCGCTGCGAGCCCGCGGGCTGCGCGAGCAGGACCGGCGCCGCGAGGCCGAGCTGAGCGCGCTCTTCGACACCGTCGCCGACCTCGCCGCGCTGAAGGACCTCGACGACGTCCTCGAGGCCATCGTGCGCCGGGCCCGGACGCTGCTCGGCTGCGACGTGTCCTACCTCTCGCTCAACGACGACGAGGCCGGCGCCACCTACATGAAGGTGACCCAGGGCATCCACTCCGAGGAGTTCCGCAACGTCCGGCTCGGCTTCGGCGAGGGCCTGGGCGGCCTGGTCGCACAGACCGCCCGGCCCTACATGACCGACGACTACTTCGCCGACGAGCGCTTCCGCCACACCCGGTCGGTCGACACGGCCGTCGGCGCGGAGGAGCTGCGCTCGATCCTGGGCGTGCCGCTGCTGCTGGGGCGCACCGTCATCGGGGTGCTGTATGCCGCCAACCACGACGTGCGCCCGTTCGGCCGCGAGGACGTGGACCTGCTCACCAGCTTCGCCGGGCACGCCGCCGTGGCCCTGGACAACACCCGCCGGATCAAGGAGACCCAGGCGGCGCTGGCCGACCTCAAGCAGACCAGCGAGCTGCTGCGGGAGAACGTCGAGGGCGTGCAGCTGGCCAGCATCGCCCACCAGCGCCTGACCGGGGTGGTCCTCCAGGGCGGGTCGCTGGACGACCTGACCCACGAGCTGCACGAGGTCCTCCAGGAACCGGTCCTGGTCATCGACGCCCGGAGCGCGGTGCTGGCCTCCAGCGACGCCGACCGGCCGCCGACCGCGCAGGAGCTGGAGTTGGTCCAGGTGGCCTTCGGGGACAGTGGGACGCACGTGGAGGCGGGCGTCAGCATCGCGCCGGTCTTCGCCGGCGGCGACCCGCTGGCGGCGGTGCTCACCCGCAGCGAGGTCGACGACGTGGGGCGGCGCATCCTGGAGCGGGCGGCCACCACCGCGGCGCTGCTCATGGTCGTGCAGCGCAGTGTGTCCGAGGCGCAGACCCGGCGGCGCGGCGACCTGTTGGTCGACCTGCTGGTCGGCCGGTCGGGCGCCGGGCCGCTCACCGCGCGCGCCAGCTTGCTGGGTGCCGACCTGGCGCTGCCGCACGCCGTGCTCGTCGTCGACGGAGCGGACCCGCAGTTGCGGCAGGTGGCCGTCGACCTGGCGATCAACACCAACGGGCTGAGCGCCGAGGTGGGGGAGCGGCTCGTCCTGGTGCTGCCCGAGGAGGAGCCGCGGGGGGCCGGCCGGCGCCTCGTGCGTCGCACCAAGGGCGACAGCGGCCGGGTGCCGGTGGGCCGGGCCGTCCCGACGGTGGGGGTGGCCGGGCCGGTCACGGGGGTCGACGGCCTGCGCGCCGCCTACCAGGAGGCGTCGAGGTCCCTGGACGCGCTCCTCGCGCTGGGGCGCCGCGGCGACGTCTCGGACGCGATGGGGCTGGGTTTCGTCGGACTCCTCATGGGCCGGCACGACCCGGCCGAGCACGTCACCGCCCGCCTCGGGCCGGTGCTGTCGTATGACGCGGACCGTGGCACCAGTCTGCTGGAGACCCTGGAGGCCTGGCTGGCCGAGGACCGGCACCTGGCGCGAACGGGGGCACGGCTGCACGTGCACCCGAACACCGTCACCCAGCGGCTGGACCGGATCGGTCAACTGCTGGGTGACGGGTGGCAGGAGCCGGAGCGGCTCCTGGAGCTGGGCTTCGCGCTGCGGCTGCGCAGCGTCCTGCCCGAGCCCGACGGGGACTAGGACAGGCAGTCCGTATGCCGTGGGGTCGGCGATGCGCCGACCTCGCCCCGGGTGGGGCTACGGCTTGACCTCCTCGTCCGCGATGCCGATGTCGTCGCCCTCGGCCTCCTGCCCCTGGCGCCGCTTGACGAAGTCGGCGACGGTGCCCCAGATGCCGCGGCGGAAGAGCAGGACCACGATGACGAAGACGGTGCCGGTGATGATGCCGATGCCGTCGAAGCCGGAGGAGGCCAGCTGGTCCTCCAGCACGACGATGACGATCGCGCCCAGGATGCCGCCCCACAGGGTGCCGATGCCGCCGAGGACGGTGATCAGCACGACCTTTCCGGAGGTGTTCCAGATGACCTCCTGCAGGGACACGAAGCCGTGGCTGATGGCGAACAGCCCACCGGCGATGCCGGCCAGCCCCGCCGAGATCACGAAGACCGTGACGCGGTACTGCTCCACGTTGTAGCCCAGCGCCCGGGCCCGGGAGGCGTTGTCCCGGGTGGCGACCAGGACCCGCCCGAACGGCGAGTGCACGACCCGCCAGGCGATCCACATGCCGAGGATGACGATCGGCAGGCAGGCGTAGTAGAACCAGAACGAGTCGTTCTCGACCGCCTCGATGCCGAAGAAGTTCGTCGGCACCGACTGCAGCCCGTTCTCACCGCCGGTCACGGCGTCCCACTGGTTGGCGATGAAGTAGATCATCTGCGCGAAGGCGAGGGTCACCATCGCGAAGTAGATGCCGGTGCTGCGGACGGACAGCCAGCCGATCGGGACCGCGAGGATCATCGCGAAGACGGCGCCCGCGAGCACCGCCAGCGGGAAGGGCACGCCGACGTTGACGGCCACTAGGCCGGTCACGTAGGCCGAGCTGCCCCAGAAGGCCGCGTGGCCGAAGGACAGCAGCCCGCCGAAGCCGAGCAGCAGGTCCAGCGCCACCGCGAAGAGGGCCCACGCGGCGATGTCCATCGCCACCGGCGGGTAGATCACCCACGGCAGCACCAGGGCGAGGGCCAGGCCGGCGGCCAGTATGCCGAGGTGCCGCCAGGAGCGCCCCGTCGCCTGGGGGATCCGGTCCAGGGCCGAGGGCGTCGGCTCCGAGACGGCGTCGTCGGTCTGGGTGGTGTGCGTGCTCACTTGGACTCCTCCCGGCCGAACAGCCCGGTCGGCTTGAACAGGATGACCAGGGCCATCAGGACGAAGATCAGGACCTGCGAGAAGGTCGGGGCGTAGGCCTGGCCGAAGGCCTCGACCAGCCCCACCAGGAAGCCGGCGACGACCGCGCCCAGGATCGAGCCGAGCCCGCCGATCACGACGACCGCGAACAGGATGATGATGAAGCTGCTGCCCATGTCGGCGGTGATGGCGCGCATCGGTGCCGCGAGCACGCCGGCCAGCCCCGCCAGGGCGATCCCGAAGCCGAAGACCGGGGTGACCCACCGGCCCACGTCGATGCCCAGGGCCCGGGTCAGCTCCGAGCGCTCCGTGGCGGCGCGCACGATCATGCCCATCCGGGTCTTGGTCATCAGCAGCCACACGGCCAGGCAGACCAGCACCGAGAAGACGAGCACGAAGACGTGGTAGGTCGGCAGCCGCAGCTCACCGAAGGTGATCTGCCCGGTCAGGATCTCCGGGCGGGTGTACGGCAGGCCGGACACG
Source organism: Actinomycetales bacterium (assembly GCA_012515595.1). GTDB lineage: Bacteria > Actinomycetota > Actinomycetes > Actinomycetales > Dermatophilaceae > Ornithinicoccus. Next base: position 50 of record JAAYYA010000396.1, on the reverse strand, counting down.
CCATACTGCCGCTTGATCAGGTCCACCAGGAAGAGGGACAGACCGAAGGT
>JAAYYA010000395.1 GCA_012515595.1 Actinomycetales bacterium | reverse complement strand
CGCGCGGACGTCTACCGCTGACACTCCTTGCGGCAATTGTGAGCTGACTGTCGGCACGCGTCTCGTGGATCTACGCTCGAACGATGCGCGATGAAGCCGCAACCCCGGAGGATCTGTTTCAAGGGTTCCCAGAAGGTCTTGCGATGTGCCGGGCGGTCCAAGAGGCCGTGTCCACAGTCGGCGAAACGACTGTGAGGGTGACCAAGAGCCAAATCGCCTTCGGCCGCCGCCGTGGCTTCGCCTACGTCTGGCGACCGGGGCAGTACGTCAACAGCGAGGTGCCAGCGGTGCTCTCCATCGCGCTGCCGCGTGAAGTGAAGTCCGAGCGTTTCAAGGAAGTTGTGCATCCCTCGGCGAATGTGTGGATGCACCACATCGAACTTCACGACCCTGCTGAAGTGGACGATCAGATCGTCGAATGGCTCACCGAGGCATACGCGAGCGCCAGCTGAACGCGGCAGATGAGGTCCGCGGCCTGCACCGCGTCCTCCGGCAGCACCGTGCTTGAGCGCGCTGCGATGGACTCGCGATAGCCGGAGTTTCTGCTTGACCGGCTTGACCTACGTGCGGGTGCGCGTAGGATTGGTCATGAGGCCACTTGACTGGCTTGACCGGAATGACGAGTGCACACGGCACATCCATCGTGAGGAGGAGGTTCCCATGGCTGTATCCAAGAGGCAGGCGAAGGGCCGCGCGCTCAAGACCACCTCACCAGTCAGCGGACGGTTCGTCTCCACCACGACCGACGTCGTGGCGCCGGACCGAGTTGCGGATGTGAAGGTGCTCGATTCCCAGCGTGCGTCCCAGAAGGGCGCACGCGACAAGCTCATCGAAGGGGCAGCGCTCCTTGAGGTGTCCACCGGGCCCGGGAGGTCGGAGACTTTCACGATTGGTGACGATCTGGCCGCCTACTTGAAGGCGCTGCGCGCCCAGATTGACCAGGTGGTCCTTCCCAGCGTGCTTGCTCGCCTGCTGAAGGGTGCGGCCCCGATCGCGCCTGAGAAGCTCGCGCAACGGATGCTCGCGGTAGCACCCGCGCCAGCCCCGGCGAACAAGATGGCCGCTCAGGTCGGCCCGGAGTACTACGACACCAACGGCGTGAAGACCATCCTCGCCGGACCTGGTGCTGAACCGATCTCCAAGCAGGCGGTCGAGCACCGCCGTAACAAGCACACCATCCTGGCGTTGCAGACAACCGACCGCCGGTGGATCTACCCCACATGGCAGTTCCGAGACCACGACGTTCTGCCCGGCCTGGCCGACGTCCTCACCACGTTCCACCCGCCACACGCCAAGCGCGACCAGGCTGCTCCCAGCGCCGGCAGCGAGTCCGAGAGTCGGGCTGGCGTGCCGGTGGCACGGTCGGAGACGCGGGACGAGCCGTTCTCGCGGTGGTCGGTCGCGACATGGGTCACGACTCCTCTGCGCGATCTCGATGGTCTCAGCGTCGCCCGCTGGCTACTCGAGGACCGTGACCGCGACAGGGTCGTGCAACTCGCCCGCCGAACCGCCGCCGCCTGGGCCGCTTGACACCCCGCCGCCGCTACATGTCCCGACGTGACCAGGCACTGCGCCCACCCGACACGAGCGCCCACGACTTCACGAAGTTCCCTCGCAAGACCCATCGCGCCGGCACCGCCTGGTTCCGTCAGCACAACGACCGCCCGGCCGATGTCGACCGCGGCGCCTGGTACTTCGCCTCCCACGATGCTGGCGACGTCGGCGACGGCCGGTTCGACCTCTCGGATCCGGACGGGTCCTGCTACCTCGCCACCACCAAGCGAGGCGCGGCCAACGAGTGCATCGGGCCCGAATACTTCGAGCGCGGATGGATCGACGCCGATCTGGTCGCCGGCCGCGTCCTGTCTGAGCTTCCCCTACCGCACGAGGTCAAGGCCGCCGACATGACGTCCGAGCGCGCCAGCAACTTCCGAGTGACGAACGAGGTCCACTCAACCGGCGACTATGCCACCACCCAGGCCTGGGCCCAGGCCCTCCACGACGCCGGCTACGACGGCGTGCACTACGAACTGCGCTTCTCCACTGGATCCCCGCGCGGCCTGGCGCTGTTCGGGCCCGGCGGCCCGCCTGAGCCGACATGGGGCGGTGACCCCGACCCCGAGGACCTGCGCGCCTATCTTGAAGGCGAAGGCATCGAGATCGTCGACCCGCCGTCGATGGACGCAGTCACCATCGTTACCCCCTGAGGGTTCGGTCCCGGGCACGGTCCTCGTGGATGTGCTGCGGGAAGTGAACAACGAGCCGGGTCTCACAGCTGTCGGTAGTCGGAGATCGCGTAGCAGGACTCATCGTCGATGGCGTTGGGGATCGGGTCGATGTCGATCCACCGGGGGACGCCGGCGTCATCGACGGCGACCTCGACCGTGCCCTGCTCGGCTGCGGCCCTGGCCTCGTCGAGCATGTCGCTCAGCGTGGGTGTCATCTCAGCGGTGACCCCCGCGTAGCTCTCGCCGATCGGCTCGACCGCGCTCACCGCGCCGGCGGTGACGGTCACGGCAAACCTGCCGATGAAGGCCCGCTCCCCGCAACCGGACGTGACGACGAAGGAGTAGTCGGCGGGAGGTTCCCAGTCGGGGATCTCGGAGGTGGCACCGCGGGACGGCGAGGTCCAGCGGACGGCGTCGGTGCAGTCCGCCGTGGTGACCGCCTCGCCCTCCAGGCAAGCGGCGTCGACGAGGTCGCGGCCGCCGATCGACTGCTCGAGCTGGATCTCGACCGGTACCGCGTCGTTGCCCTGGCAGGTGTAGGTGTCGCCGGTCAGCGGCGCGACGTCGGTGCGGATGATGATGCGGTCGTTGTCGTAGGCCACCTGTGGTTCCAGCACCTCGCCGGTCTCGCCGCCGGAGCAGCCGAGTCGGGTGACCTCGACCATCAGCCCCTGGGCGTGCGGGTTGACGAACTCGGGTTGCTGGAGCTGCCAGGTCGCGGCCTCGCCCACCGTCGCGGGCGGATCTGCGGGCTCGTGGCTGGTGACGGTGCTTGAGCCGGGTGCGATGCCCGGCTGGTCGGTGCTCACCTCGCCGCAGCCCGCCGCGAACAGGGTCAGGGCCAGCGCGGCGACGATGGCCGGGCGTGGGAGTGCCATGTGATGTGGACGTGCTGGGAGGGGCCGCGGTTCCCGAACCCGGGGCCCGGCGCGCAGGGCCCGTGCAGACCACTGACTCAGCCCCGCCCTGCGGACTCAGGCTGCCCTGCGGCGGGCTGGGCCCTAGCGTTGATGGGGTGGTGCCGACGGTGGACTTCTCCGGGCTCCAGATCACCTACGACGAACGGGTGCTGGAGCCCCGGGGCTGGACCGCCGACCAGTCGCGCTGGGCGGCCGAGCTCATCGCGCAGGCGCCTCCTGGCAGGGTGCTCGAGCTGTGCTGCGGCGCTGGGCAGATCGGTCTCCTGGCGACGGCGCTCACCGCGGACAAGTGCCGACGACCGCTGGTGGCGGTCGACCTCAACCCCGCCGCGGTCACCCTCACCGCGGCCAACGCCGCGACTGCCGGGCTGGACGGGTGGGTGGAGGTCCGCGAGGGCGACATGACCGAGGTGGTGGGCGAGGACGAGCGCTTCGCGGTGATCATCGCGGACCCGCCTTGGGTGCCGACCGACCGGACGGCGCGTTACCCGCAGGACCCCATGCTGGCGATCGACGGAGGGGCGGACGGGTTGACGGTCGCGCGGCGCTGCGCCCGGGTCATGCAGCGGCACCTGCACCCCGACGGGCTCGCGGTCCTGCAGCTCGGCGCCCGGGACCAGGTGGACGCCCTGGACCTCACGGCATACGGCCTGCAGGTCACCGAGGTCCGGCAGGGGGAGCGCGGGGTGCTGGCCTGCGTGAGCCGCGGTCGTCCGGGCCGGTCGTAGCAGCCAGGGACGGGCGAGAACTGCGGAGAGCTAGTCGGGTCGCTTGTCCGGCGGCAGCCGCTTGTGGGTGCTGTCGCACCAGGGGAGGCGGTTGGAGAAGCCGCAGCGGCAGACTGCTACCACCGGGCGGTCCACCGGGTACTCGAAACCGTCCTCGTCGGTGTAGGTGCCGCACCCGCGCAGCAGCAGCGGCCCGCCGGGGCACACCAGGGAGTCCCCGGTGGCGACGGTCATGCTGCCACGCCCCAGCGACCGAGGATGGCGCGGGCGAAGCGGGCCTCCTGGTCCAGGCAGGTGAACGCTCCGAAGAAGATGTCCTCGGCCTGGTCCGGCTCGTCCGCGGCGAGCGCCGCGCAGATCAGCCGGACCGCGATCTGGTCGTGGACCGAGTCGGCGACGACGTGCTCGGCGTAGTACTCGATGATCTCCGGGGCCATGCCCAGGCGTGTCAGGCCCTGGACCAGGCGGCTGCTGGGCACGGAGCTGGTCACCTCGAAGGCGGCCAGATGCCCCATCGAGGCCCCGCGGAGCCGCCCGTCGAGACCGAAGAGGGTCATGACGTTGTTCATCTCGAGCACCTCCAGCGGGCACTCGTCCAGGTAGTCGCCGTGGCGGGTGCTCAGCCCCAGCGCCTCCATGGCCTGCGCGAAGAGGTGCGCGTGCAGGCGGTCGGGGCGGCCGGAGCCGTACTCGTCGTACTGCAGCTCGGCGAGTGCCGCCTTGGGGGCGTTGGTAAGGCGCGGGAGGGTCCACGTCGAGGGGTCGGCCTCCCGGAGGTGGTAGATCGAGCGCCACCGCAGCAGCTCGAGCACCTGCTCGACGGTGGCCTGCGTGTGCACGTAGGACGCGACCGAGGGCCCGTCGTCGGCCTCGATGAATGCCATCAGGTCGTCGGCGAAGGTCTCCGTGGAGAACTCGTGCCCCGGCCACCGGCTCCTGAGCCGCGCCTCGAGGTCCCGCTGCAGGTGCCGACGGAGGGCCAGCACCGACGGCTCCCACTCGGCCTCCGGTGAGACGTCGCCGAAGCCGCGGTACGAGAGCTCGTGCAGCACCCAGAGGGTGAGCGCGGCGTCCTCCTCGGTCGCCCCGGGAGGCCGCGTCGGGGTGAGCCGCGCGGGGTCGCGTCGCAGCGCGCCCATGACCTGCTCGCTCAGCGGACCCCGCGGGCCCGGCAGGGCGGTCGCCCGTGTCGCGGACATCGTCTCCATGACCTCATTCTTGACCCGGCGGGGCGAGGGCGCCCCCTGGTGGGACACCCCTTGACGAGCCGCCGTCGCGCGTGCCGCCGTCGCCCGCACCCTGGTTGCTCGGGTCGGCGCGCCGGGGTCCCAGGCCGAACCAGCTGGTGATCCCGCCGGCCGCCATGATCGCGGCGCACGCGAGCATCGAGGTGCGGTAGCCGGCGGTCATCGCTCCCGGGTCGAGGTAGGAGTCCCCGGACAGCCCGGCGACGACCGGCAGGGCCGCGACCGCCAGGAGCGACCCGGCCCGCGCGACGGCGTTGTTGATGCCGCTGGCGACCCCGGCCCGGTCGTCTGGCGCAGCGGCCAGGACGGACGCGGTCAGCGGCGCGACCAGGAGGGCAAGACCCAGGGCGAAGACGATGAGACCCGGCAGCACGGCATACCAGGTGGTGCCGGCGCCGACCCCGACGAGGAGGGCGCAGCCGAGCCCGCACACCAGAGGACCCACGGTCATCGGGATCCTCGGTCCGATCCGGGTGGAGAGCCGGCCCGCTCCGGTGGAGAGAAACATGAGCGCGATGGTCACCGGCAGCGCGGTCAGGCCCGCCGACAGCGCCGACCACCCGGAGGAGACCTGCAGTTGCAGGACGAGGACGAAGAACACGACGCCGAGCGCGCCGTAGACGAGCAGCGTCATGGCGTTGGCCGCCGAGAACACGCGGGAGCGGAAGAGTGACAGCGGGAGCAGCGGGTCCTCGGCGCGGGACTCCACGACGAGCAGGCCCACGAGCGCGCCGACGGTGAGCAGTCCGCCGGCGAGCAGGAGACCCGGCCGGCCGGAAGCGGCGTAGGTCAGGGTGTAGGTGAGGGCGCCGAGCCCCACGACGGTCAGCAGGGCGCCCAGCGCGTCGAAGCGGCCGGGACGGGCGGCCCGCGACTCCGGCGCCGCCCACCAGGCGAGGGCGATCACGACCAGGCACAGCGGGACGTTGATCGCGAAGATCCACCGCCAGGTGCTGTGGTCCACGATCCACCCCCCGACGAACGGCCCGATGGCCGCAGCGATCCCGGACATCCCGGCCCAGGTGCCGATCGCGGCCCCGCGGTCCTGTGGGCGGAAGGAGGCCTGGATGATCGCCAGCGCCCCGGGAGTCAGCAACGCGGCGCCGATGCCCTGCACGACCCGGGTGGCGACCAGCTGGCCCGGGGACTGGGCCAGGGCGCACAGCAGCGAGCCGAGGAGGAACCAGGCCATCCCGACCAGGTAGACCCGTCGGCGCCCGAACCGGTCGCTCAGCGCGCCGCCGACCAGGACGAGTAAGGCCAGCGCGAGGAGATAGCCGTTGACCACCCACTGGAGCTGGGTCAGGGAGGCGCCGAGGTCGACCCCGATCTCCTTGAGCGCGACGTTGACGATCGAGCCGTCGAGGATGGCGATGCCCGACCCGAGGGTGACCGCCGCCAGCGTCAGCCGGCCCCTGGGGCTGGCTGCCGGGAGGAAGTCGCCCTCGCTCTCGCGAGGCGTCCGCGCCATGCCTGCCATTGTGCGCCCGCTCCGGTGGTCGCCGTCAGGGTGGCGCCGGGGCGCTGCGGGTGAGGAGCCACAGGCCGGTCGCACCGGGCTCCGGGCCGACGTCGGTGAACCCGGCGCGTTCGGCGACGTGCCGGGCCGCCGCGTTCGCCGGTCGGGTGCGCACGACGAGGTCGACGCCCGGCGCGACCAGGGGCGCCACGGCCAGCGCCCGCTCGAGGACCAGGCCCGCGAGCCCGCGTCCCTGGGTCGCGGGGGAGAAGCGGTAGAGGACGTTGAGGACCGTGCGCCCCTGGAGGGTGTGGAGCCGGATGCCGCCGAGGCCCGCGACGACGCGGTCGCCGTCGCAGGGTTCGGTGCCCGCCTCCCCCTGCGGCCACACGGCTCGCGGCACGAGGACGACCCAGTAGCCCCAGCCGTGGTCCGCCCAGTGCTCGACCATCGGCGTCAGGAACCGCGTGGTGTGGTCCGGGTCCGGGTGCACCTCCT
>JAAYYA010000394.1 GCA_012515595.1 Actinomycetales bacterium | reverse complement strand
TATCGGACGCGTGAGGTGGCTGAGCGCTGAGCTCGGCCTTCGCCTGGCCTCCCTGCCTCGGCAGCGGCCAGAACCCGGACGGGTGACGCGGAGAACAACTCAGTCACCGGAGCCCGTGAGGATGGCGCGGTATCGTCCACCGCGCCCCCGTGCCCTGCACGGACCTCACGGGCTCTTCCCCGCATTCTCGTAGTGGTTTTGTTGCCCCGCCCCGCATTCTCGTAGTGGTTTTGCTGCCCCGCCCCCCTTTTTCGCAGTGGTTTTGCCGACCACACGGTGACCGACGCTGCTCACGGGGCACGGTTCACGAACCGGAACTGCAGCCGGACGCTCCCGTCGGTGGGGACCGCCAGCGTGGAGTTGCTCGGCGACCACTGCTCGGGCACCAGGAACATGTGCGTCTCGCCCTGGATGAGCAGCCGGAAGCCGCGGTAGCGGTAGTGCATCCCGTCAGCCTCCTCGGAGGGCAGGGCCACCTCCTCGACGATGCCGTCGGTCAGGAAGAGCCGACTCGGGGTGTCGAGGATGACGGCGGGCAGCTCGTCCAGGTGGCGCGCGGTCTGCATGGCGTTGCCGCGGCCCGTCCACTCCGCCAGGGTCGCCGTGGCCCAGAACAGGCCCGTCGCCACGACGACGAGAGCCAACGCGGTCACCCCGGGACGCACCCAGCGGGCCCGGTCGTCGGCGGACCGGCGGAGCCACTCGGGGGCGGTCGGCATCCAGAAGATGTAGGCGAGCGCGGCCGTGCCCGCCGCGATGAGCAGGGGAGTCACCAGGGCGTAGAGGGACCAGCGGCCGAACCCGACGAAGCCGAGCAGCAGGACCAGCCCGGCACCCAGGCAGAGCAGCGCCACGACCATCGCCCGGCCCACCTTCCTGGCCGACGGCGGGTGGCGGCGCAGCCGGACGTGCAGCAGGAGCAGGCCGATCGCGGTGAGGGCGATGATCAAGAGGGGAACGAGGAGCACCGCAGGGCTGCGCATCACGAAGTCATTGGTCGACAGACCGATGGTGTCCACGTCGAGCCCGAAGTAGCGGAACTGGGCGCGCGAGGAGACGTAGCCGAAGTAGAACAGCAAGGCGGTCAGCAGCGTGACGGGAGCGATGACGCTGGTCCCCACGCCGAGCCACTTGCTGAGGTGGTCGAGCACCGAGGGAGCCGGTGCTTCCGGATCTGCCATGGCCGCTAGCCGGTGGACGTGGTGGTGTCGCCGGTCGAGTCGTCGCCCCCCGTGGGGGAGTCGGTGGTGTCGTCGGTCGGGCCGTCGTCCCCGGTGGGGGATTCGGTGACCGAGTCCCAGTCGATCACAGCATCGTCCCACTCGATGTCGTCGGGCGGGGATGCCTCCACCTCCGCCGCGAACTGCTCGCAGACCGCCGTCGCCTCGGGCGCACAGGTGAGCGTTCCGCTGGTCACCGACAGGACGCCCCGCCCGTCCGGCACTCCCGCGATCTGGTCGACCCGGACGCCACACTGGCCGCCCGCGTCGAGCACGCCGGGGGCGTTCAGGCACGGGCCGAAGCCGTCACAGCCGTCGGCCGCCCAGCCATAGGCGTCGGCCGGCTCGACGCTGATCCCGGTGATCTCCAGGTTGGCCTCCGGCGGCACCAGGTCCGGGGGGCCGCTCCAGTTGACGACCACGCACCGGACCCGCGGGTCCTCCGGGTCTATCTGGTGGAACCCGCCGATCGGCAGCCCGGGGAGCGAGACGGCCACCTCCTCGTCGTCCCCGCCGACCGGGTCCTCGGTCTCGTCGACGTCCTCCGTCTCCGGTTCGGTGAAGGTCTCCGTGACGGGTTCGGTGGTCTCTGAGTCCGTCGTCTGCGTGGCCTCCGTCGTCTGGGTGGCCACGCTTGGTTCGTCATCGGTGTCGGTAGTCGACGGTGCGCCGCCGCAACCGGCAAGCAGCGCACCGGCCAACACGCAGGTGATCAGCCAGCGGACGCCGGCGGGAACGGCCATCGTGACCTCCTCAGTGGTCACTTACGTGCACTCTGGTCACCAATGTCCTCCGGCGCGCCGGATGCGTCAATGGCGCGGCCGCCGCCCCTGGGTGGGTGCGCGGCCGCGGTCAGGTCGTGGCCAGGAGCTTGGTTGCCTCCAGGGCGATCTCCCACTCCTCGTTGGTCGGCACCACGAACGCCGCCACGGCGCTGTCGGAGGTGCTGATCCGGGTCTCGCCACGGGCATCCGCGTTGGCCTGCTCGTCGAGCTGGATGCCGAGCAGGGCGGCACGCTCCAGCACCGCTGCGCGCAGCGGCGGGCTGTTCTCGCCGATGCCGGCGGTGAAGGCCACCGCGTCGAGCCTGCCGAGGACGAGCGCAAGGGCCCCCAGGTGCCGCACCAGACGGTGGACGACCACGTCGAAGGCGAGTTGGGCGTCGGCGTCGCCGGACGCGCGCAGCTCCATCACCTCGCGGAAGTCGCTGCTGCCGGCGAGCGCCTTGAGACCGGACTCCTTGTTGAGGGCGTGGTCGAACTCGGGCAGCGTCATGCCGCTGACCCGCGACATGTGGGCCGGGAGGCCGGGGTCGAGGTCGCCGGGCCGGGTCCCCATCACCAGCCCCCCGAGCGGGCTGAGCCCCATCGAGGTGTCGACGCTCTGCCCGCCGCGCACGGCGCAGGCGCTGGACCCGTTGCCCAGGTGAAGAACGACGAGGTTGGTGTCCTCCAGCGGCTTGCCCAGCAGTGCGGCGGTCCGGCGTGAGACGTAGGCGTGGGAGGTGCCGTGGAAGCCGTAGGAGCGGATGTTGAAGGTCTGCCGCCAGGAGAGCGGGATCGCATAGGTGTAGGCGGCCGGCGGCATCGTCTGGTGGAAGGCGGTGTCGAAGACCGCGACCTGCGGCAGGTCCGGGAAGGTCTCCAGCGCGACCTCGATCCCCGCGATGTTGCCCGGGTTGTGCAGCGGCGCGAGCGGCACCAGCCGGCGCAGGGTCTTGAGCACCTCCTCGTCGATCAGCACGGTCGAGGCGAACTTGGCGCCGCCGTGCACCACCCGGTGGCCGATCGCGACCGGCGCCGCCTCCTGCAGGTCCGGTCCGTGGTCCCGGAACTGGGCGGTGAGCACCTCGAAGGCCGCCGTGTGGTCCGGGATGTCCTGCTCCAGGACGTGCTTCTCGCCGTCCACCGTGTGCGTCGCGCGGCCGTCTTCCAGACCGATCCGCTCGACGAGACCGGTCGCCAGGGACCGGCCGGAGTCGGCCAGGACCAGTTGGTACTTCAGGGACGAGGACCCAGCGTTGATCACCAGGACCGGCCGGGCAGTCCCCTCGCCACCCGGCCCGGGACCGTCGGCGACGGGCGCGCCGCCCTGGGTGTCCGACATACTCAACGTCCTTCCCTGGCCTGGATGGCGGTGATCGCGACGGTGTTGACGATGTCGCGGACCGTGGCGCCCCGCGACAGGTCGTTGACGGGCCTGCGCAGCCCCTGGAGCACCGGGCCGACGGCGACCGCCTGCGCGCTGCGCTGGACCGCCTTGTAGGTGTTGTTGCCGGTGTTGAGGTCGGGGAAGATCAGCACGGTCGCCCGACCGGCCACCTGGGAGTCCTTCAGCTTGGTCGCGGCGACGGCGGCGTCGACGGCGGCGTCGTACTGGATCGGGCCCTCCACCGAGAGATCGGGCGCGAGCTCGCGGACCAGCTCGGTGGCGCGGCGCACCTTGTCGACGTCGGCGCCGGTGCCCGACCCACCGGTGGAGTAGGACAGCATCGCCACGCGCGGCTCGACGCCGAACTGGGCGGCGGTGCGGGCCGAGGAGACCGCGATGTCGGCGAGCTGCTCGGCCGTGGGGTCCGGGTTGATCGCGCAGTCGCCGTAGACGAGGACCTGGTCGGCCAGGCACATGAAGAAGACCGAGGAGACGACCGAGACGCCCTCGACGGTGCGGAT
>JAAYYA010000393.1 GCA_012515595.1 Actinomycetales bacterium | reverse complement strand
GCGCTCGCCCCGGAGGGCGCCTTCGTCCGCTACGACGGCGAGGGCCGGCCGCCGGTCACCGACGGTCCGTTCGCCGAGACCAAGGACCTCATCGCGGGGTGGATGATCATCGACGTCGACTCGCAGGAGCGCGCCTACGAGGCCGCGGCGGAGCTGTCGGCCGCGCCCGGCAAGGGCGGTGCGCCGATCCACGAGTGGCTCGAGGTCCGCCCCCTCCTGGGCTGGTCCGCCCCCGGCACCGAGTGACCCGGGTGGCCGACGCCGCCGACGACCGCACCCTGGAGCCGCTGCTGAAGGAGCACGGCCCCCGGGTGCTGGCCGTGCTCGTCCGTCGCGGCGCGGAGTTCGCGGCGGCCGAGGACGCTGTCCAGGAGGCTCTCATCGAGGCGCTGGGCCGGTGGCCTGACCGTATGCCGAGGGACCCGTTCGCGTGGCTGGTCACCGTCGCCTGGCGCAAGTACCTCGACGCCCACCGGTCGCAGACCGCCCGCCATCGCCGCGAGCAGGCCGAGCTGGACGAACCGCCGCCCGGGCCGACCGAGCAGTCCGACGACACGCTCCGGCTGCTGTTCCTGTGCTGCCACCCCGCGCTGACGTCGTCGTCGGCGGTCGCGCTGACCCTGCGGGCCGTGGGCGGCCTGACGACCCGGCAGGTGGCCGAGGCCTACCTGGTGCCGGAGGCCACGATGGCCCAGCGGATCAGCCGCGCCAAGCGCACGGTGGCCGCCGAGGGGCTGTCCGGACCGGGCGACCTGGGCCGCGTCCTGCGGGTGCTCTACCTGATCTTCAACGAGGGCTACGGCGGCGAGGTCGACCTGGCTGCCGAGGCCATCCGGCTCACCCGGGAACTGGTCGCCCAGGCCCCCGAGCCGGAGGTGGCCGGCCTGCTCGCGCTCATGCTGCTCCACCACGCGCGGCGCGCGTCGCGGTTTGCCGGGGACGGCGGGCTGGTGACCCTGGCCGAACAGGACCGAGGCAGGTGGGACACCGATCTGATCAGGGAGGGGATCGGCATACTGCAGGACGCCCTGGCGCGGGACCGGCTGGGCGAGTTCCAGGTCCAGGCGGCCATCGCCGCCCTCCACGCGGACGCACCCACGGCCGACGAGACCGACTGGGTGCAGATCGTGGAGTGGTATGACGAGCTGACAGTCCTCACGGACAGCCCGGTGGTCGCGCTCAACCGGGCCGTCGCGGTGGGGGAGGCGGACGGCCCGCAGGCCGGCCTGCGGGCGCTGGCGGACGTGCCGCCGGTGCCGCGACGGACCGCCGCAGAGGCCCACCTGCGCGAGCGCGCGGGGGAGGCGACGATTGCCGCCGAGCTGTATGTCGTGGCCGCCCGTGAGGCGACCAACGTCGCCGAGCGGGACCACCTGACCCGGCAGGCTGCGCGGCTGCGGGGTGTTGCGTCGGACCAGAGCGCCGGCGTCGACCAGCGCGCGGCGTCGGGCCAGGGCGCTGCCGACCCGGACCTGACGTGATCGGGCCCGACGCTAGGTGGCTGGCGTCGTGGCGAGCGCCTGCTCGAAGGTGGCCCGGGCCCGCGCCCAGACGGGCGAGACGTCCCCCTCGGTGACCAGGGTGAGCAGCGTGGGGAAGAGGTCCTCGGCGTAGGTCCGGCTCGCCTCCAGGGGCAGCAGGGAGGGCAGGTTGTCGATGGCGATCACGTCCAGCGGGGGGCGTCCGCCCTCCGCGTCCGCGAGCCGGCTGACCGGAGCCTCCCAGGAGGTGAGGTCCTGGTAGACGGGCAGCAGGTTGAGGTGCGAGGTGTCGCAGGTGACGTCGACGAGCAAGGACAGCCGCCGACCCTCGGCGGGGACGTCCGCCGCCCTCACGAAGGGTTCCGACGGCGTCGTCGTGAGCACGCAGTGGACCAGGAGGTCGTGGTCGAGCAGCGCCCCGCGGTCGAGCCGACGGGTCTCGTCGAGGTCCCATCTGGTGGTCGTGACCCCGGCGACCGCCAGGGCGTCGGTGGCACCACGGCCGGACCGGCCCAGCGCCCCGGTGACCAGGGCACGGGATGGGGCGGACCCGGCGCCGGCCCGCAGGGAGGCGTCCAGCTCCTCCCGGGTGGTCGGCGTCAGCGGCGCCGGGAGGGCGCCCCGGCTCTGCAGCACACCGAGCGCGGCGCCCAGGTAGCCGGCCCAGTAGCCGAACGCGGCGACCCGGCGGCCGTCGTCGGCCACGAGGTACTCGAGGTCCAGCAGTGTTCCTCCACCGGCCCGGAAGCGCTGCAGCAGGGCCGGCGCCTCGGCCTGACCCTTGAAGGCGTGCCCGAAGTAGATGTGCCGGTGCCGGAGCCGGGCCGGCTCCTCCGGCAGCTCCTTCAGGCCGAGCACGAAAGCGTCCTCGGGCGCGTCGACCCAGCTGCCCGTCGGGGCGGTCTCCGCCCCCGCGGCGACGTAGTCATCGAGCGGGAAGATGCGTTGCGTGGACTCCTCGACGGTGACCCGGGCGCCGGCCTCGACGAGCCGTCGGGCGCTGTCGGG
>JAAYYA010000002.1 GCA_012515595.1 Actinomycetales bacterium | reverse complement strand
TGTGCGACGGATATATCCCGTGCGCAGCCCCGTTAACCGTGCCCAGGTTCGGTGGGGGGGTGCCCAGGTTGGGTGGGGGGAGCGAGGTGGCGCAGGACGTCCCGCGCCAGCTCGCCGACGGGTGCGCCGTCGGTTGGCAGGTTGCCCGCGAGGGCGAGCGTGGCGAAGCCGTGGGTCAGGCTCCACGCGGCCAGCGCCAGGGGGTTGGTCCGCGGGTCACCGGCCTGGTCGCGGCCGGCGAAGTCCGCGGCGCCCATCATCAGGGCACCGGCAAGTCCGTCCAGGGCCTCCCGCAGGTCGGGGTCGTCCATGTCCACCAGGTCTGGCTCGAACATCACTTGGAAGTGCGCGGGGTGCGCCAGCGCCCACTCGATATAGGCGACGCCCGTCTCCAGGAACCCCTCCGGTCCGGTGCGGTCGACCGCGCGCAGGACCTGCGACATACTCCCGTAGCCCTCCGCGGCCAGGGCGGTGAGCAGCCCGCGCCGGTCACCGAAGTGGTGCCGGAAGGCGGTGTGGCTGACGTCGGTGGCCCGGGCCAGCCCACGGATGCTCAGCCGGTCCACGCCGTTGGCGGCGATGGCCTCGGTGGCGGCCTCGAGCATCGCCCGGCGCAGGTCTCCGTGGTGGTAGTGCACAACGTAAACTTACCACTGGCAATTTCTCGGGAGTCGGCGTAGTCTTTCCAGTGGAAAGATTCCACGGGCTGCGTCCGCCGCAACGGCCGGCACGCCCGTCCGACCGAGGAGACACCATGCTCAGCGCCAGCACCGCCCAGACCGGCGGCATCGTCCTGCTGACCGTCGTCGCGATCGCCTTCGGCGGCACCTTCCTGCTCCGGGTGGCCACCGCCGGTGTGCCCACCAACGACCTCCAGAAGTCCTTCTTCCGGGCCGGTCACGCCCACGCCGGGGTCCTGGTGATCCTCGGTCTCGTGGCCACGCTCTACGTGGATCTCGCGGGGGTGGAGGGCATGTGGTCGACCCTCACCAACGGCATCCTGGTCGCCGCGATCCTCATGCCGGCCGGCTTCTTCCTGTCGGTCATCGGCCGCGACCCCCAGCGTCCCAGCCGGGTCGTCGGACTGGTCTGGTTGGGGGCCCTGAGCCTCACGATCGGGGTGATCAGCGCCGGCCTCGGCCTGCTCATGGTGTGAGCTGCCGTCGGTCGAGGCGTGACCCGGGACACAGCGTAGGTTGCGGCTCGGTAACAATTGACCATTTGTTGACAATCTGATTCTCGACCGGTTCGCGGACGTTTCCGCAGGTCAACGGGTTGTCCCGCAACGGAATCGGGGTCCTTTCGCTCGCGCGGCTCGGGAGCGCCTGGTTGTGGTCCGCTGAACCCTTCCCTACGTTGGAGTGCGATTCCAGTCCCGCAGGGGCGACGTCTCACCGTGCAATGGCGCTCACGGCAGGAAGGCGACAGCCTCGTCCAACCGAAAGGACCATCTATGACCACGTCACAGACCCGGAGGGGAGCGCTGGCCGTGTCCCTGACCGTCGGCGCCCTCGTGCTGACCGCCTGCGGCAGCGACTCCGACGAGGGCAGCACCCTGGAAAAGGCGCAGGAGGCGGGCACCATCAAGATCGCCTACGCCGGCGAGATCCCCTACAGCTTCCAGGACGACAGCGGTGAGC
>JAAYYA010000392.1 GCA_012515595.1 Actinomycetales bacterium | reverse complement strand
GGGGGCGCTCGACCAGCTGCCGCTCGCCGGCGGTGAGGGCGCGCACTTCTGGGACTACGAGGGCAACCGCTACCTCGACCTGACCTCCCAGCTGGTCAACGTCAACATCGGCTACCAGCACCCCAAGTTGGTCGCGGCGATCCAGGAGGCGGCGGCGCAGCTGACGACGATCGCCCCGGGCTTCGACAGCGACTCCCGGGCCGAGGCCGCGCGGATGATCTCGGAGCGTGCCGGTGAGGGCATGAGCAAGGTCTTCTTCACCAACGCCGGGGCCGAGGCGGTCGAGAACGCGATCCGCTTCGCGCGCGTGCACACCGGGCGCCACAAGGTGCTGGCGGCCTACCGCAGTTACCACGGCGCCACCCACGGGGCGATCGCGCTGACCGGCGAGGCCCGGCGCCTGGGCTCCGAGCCGACCATCCCGGGAGTCGTGCACTTCTGGGGGCCCTACCTCTATCGCTCGGCCTTCCACGCCACCAGCGAGGAGGAGGAGAGCCAGCGCGCCCTGGAGCACCTGCGCCAGACCATCACCTTCGAGGGGCCGTCGCACATCGCGGCGATCATCCTGGAGTCCGTCGTCGGGTCCAACGGGATCCTCGTGCCGCCGCCCGGCTACCTCGAGGGCGTCCGCGCGCTGTGTGACGAGTTCGGCATCATGCTCATCGCCGACGAGGTCATGGCCGGCTTCGCCCGCACCGGGCAGTGGTTCGCCTTCCAGAACTGGGACGTGCAGCCCGACCTCATCACCTTCGCCAAGGGCGTGAACTCCGGCTACATCCCCCTCGGCGGTGTCGTCATCTCCGACGCGATCTCCGCCACCTTCGACGAGAAGCCCTACCCGGGCGGGCTGACCTACTCCGGCCACCCGCTGGCCTGCGCCTCCGCCGTCGCGTCGATGACGATCATGGAGGAGGAGGGGATCCTCGAGCACGTCCGTCAGCTCGGCGAGAACGTGCTCGGCCCCGGCCTCCGGGCACTGTCGGAGCACGCGGTCGTCGGTGACGTCCGCGGCCTCGGGGTCTTCTGGGCGCTGGAGCTCGTCGCGGACCGCGAGACCCGGGAGCCGCTCGCCGCGGACAAGTTGGCCGCGATCGGGCGCGCCTGCAAGGACGAGGGGGTCTGGCCGCTCATCATGGGCAACCGGGTGCACGTCGTGCCCCCGTGCGTCATCACCGAGGACGAGACACGTCGTGCGCTGGACGTCCTCGGGCGGGCGCTCGCCGCGGTGTCCTGAAAGGTCGTGCATGAGTGAGCTCACCCCCGGGCACATGCTCGGGGAATACCCGCTCATCGAGGTCCACATCAGCATGCCCGAGGCGGAGGCCGCCCGGGAGATGGCAACGGAGCTGGTGCGCCGGCAGCTGGCTGCCTGCGTGCAGATCCTGGGCCCGATGGCCTCGATCTACACCTGGCGGGGCGAGCCGCAGCAGGCGACGGAGTGGCTGCTGCTGGTGAAGTCCACGGCCGACCGGTTCGAGGAGCTCACCGAGGCGGTCGTGGCTCACCACCGCTACGACACCCCGGAGATCGTCGCCGTGCCCATCACCCACGCCCTGGGCTCGTATGGCGCATGGGTGCGGGAGGCGGTCACTGCCTTCGAGGTGTGAGGCGACGCGATACGGGGCGTGACGGCG
>JAAYYA010000391.1 GCA_012515595.1 Actinomycetales bacterium | reverse complement strand
CTCCTCCGCGGCCAGCGCCTTCTCGAGGGCGGCCTGCCGGGCCACCTTGCCGAGCGCCGCATACGGCAGCTCGGTCACGAAGTGCACGGCGGTGGGCACCTTGAAGGCAGCCAGCCGCTCCCGGCAGTGCTCGATGAGCTCTGCCTCGTCGGTGACCACCCCGGAGCGGCGCAGGACCAGGGCGACCCCGCGCTCGCCCCAGCGCTCGTCCGGGACGCCGACGACGACCACGTCCGCCACGGCCGGGTGCGACCGCAGCGCGGCCTCGACCTCGGCCGGCGCGACGTTCTCGCCGCCGGAGATGAAGATGTTGCGCAGCCGGTCGACGATGCGCAGGTAGCCCGCCTCGTCCCGGGTCGCGATGTCGCCGGTGGCCAGCCAGCCGTCCCGCCAGATCGCGCGGGTGGCCGCCTCGTCGCGGAAGTAGCCGGCGAACATCCCCGGCCCCCGGACCAGCAGCTCGCCGGTCGCCGGGCCGGTCAGGTGCTCACCGGTCGCCGGGTCCGCGAGCTGCACCTCGACGTGCGGGTAGGGCACGCCGGCCCAGCCGATCCGCTCCATCGCCTCGCGCGGGGGCAGGCACAGCACGTTCGGCCCGCCCTCGGTCAGGCCGTAGCCCTGGGTCAGGGCCACGCCGTGCTCGTGGAAGATCCGCAGCAGCGGCGCCGGCATGGGTGCGCCGCCCACCACCGCGCTGCGCAGCGAGGTCAGGTCGGTCCGGGCGAAGTTCGGGTGTTCGGCGAGCCGCGCGTAGTGCGTCGGCACGCCCATCATGGTCGAGACCCGGTGCTCCGCGATGAGACACAGCGCCCGGCCCGGGTCGAAGGACCGCTCGAGCACCACGGTCGCGCCCATCCACCACGCCAGCAGCGCCTGGATGTTCCAGCCACCCACGTGGAACTGGGGCAGCACGCTGAGCACCACGTCGGTCTCGTCCAGCTCCAGCGTCCGCGACAGCGACAGGTTGGTCCAGAAGCACGACGCGTGCGTCAGCACCGCGGCCTTGGGCCGCGCCGAGCTGCCGGACGTGAAGACCATGAGCAGCGGGTCGTCGTCCCGGACCGGACCGGCCTGCTCCAGCAGCGGCCCCGGGCGACCACTGATCTGGTGCGGGACCTGGTCACCGGTGCCCCCGGCATACGGCCCGTCGTCGCGGGCCCCGTGCCAGGGGGCCGGGGCGGGCGTCTCGATGCCCACCTGACCGACGTATGCCGTGGGGACCCGGGCGGCGGTCCGCGACAGGGCGCCGCGGGCGAGGGTCTCGGTCTCGTCCTCGATGAGCAGGACGGCCGGGTCGGCCTGGGCCAGCTGGTCGGCCAGCTCGGTCGCGGTGAGCCGCCAGGACAGCGGCACCAGGACCAGGCCGGCGCGGGCGCAGGAGAAGAAGGCGATCACGTGCTCCGCGCTGTTGCCCACGAGGGTGGCGACCCGGTCGCCGCGCCGGTAGCCGGCGCGGCGCCATGCCCGGGCGAGCGCCCGGGAGCGCTCGTCCAGGTCGCGGTAGGTCAGCTCCACCCCACGGTCCACGATCGCGACCCGGTCCGGGCGGAGCCGGGCGCGGTCGGCGGGCCAGCGTCCCAGGGTGTGCGGCCCCGGGGCGCCGTGGGTGGCGGTCACGTGCGATGTCATCGCTGCTGATCATCCTCCTGCGTGAGCCCCTCCGGCGTGTGCAGGTCGTCCTGCAGCCGGGCGGCGGCCTTGCGGGAGAACAGCGCCCGCAGCCGCAGGCCGAGCCCGGCGAGGCCGCCGGGGACGAACATCACGACGAGCACGAAGATCGTGCCGAGGATGAACATCGGCTCGGACAGCGGGATCCGCAGCACCGCCGGCAGATCCTCGATGGCGGGGGCCTGGGCAAGCACCGCGAGGCGCTGGCTGAGGATCACGTAGACGAACGCGCCGACGACGGCACCCCAGCGGGACCCGACGCCACCGAGCACGACCATCAGCAGCAGCGAGATGGTGAACTCGGCGCTGGTGACGTGCGGGACGGCACCGGAGTTGAGCAGCAGGTGCACCATGCCCATGCCGGCGGCGATGACCGAGGCGGCGACGAAGATCGCCAGCTTGACCAGGAACGGCCGCATGCCGAGGACCTGCACGCGCAGCTCGTTCTCCCGGACCGCCTCGGCGACGTGGCCGGCGCGGCTGCGCTGCACCCAGGTCACCAGGGCGAAGGCCAGGACGAGCGCCGCGAGGGCGACCCAGTAGAGGTTGCGGGTGTCCGCGACGCCGACCAGCCAGTCCGGCACGTAGTCGGTGGGCAGGCGCATGCCCTCCTCACCGCCGGTGAGGCGGCCGGGGTTCTTGCGGACCAGCACGAAGCCGGCCTGGGCGAAGGCCAGGGTGACCATCGCGAACGGGATGCCCGTCACCTGCAGGGACACGGCCCCGAGGATCGTCGACATGACGACGGCGACCACGATGAGCAGCAGGGCCGCGGGCACCAGCCCCAGCTCGAGCTCCTCCATGATGATGCCCAGCCCGTAGGCGCCGAGGCCGAAGTAGAGGGCGTGACCGAAGGAGAGCAGCCCGGCCACCCCGAACAGCAGGTGGTAGGAGAGGGCCGCGCCGGCCATCACCATCGCCAGGGCCAGCAGGTGCAGCGTGCCCGGCGTGTAGGTCGCGCCCGGGAGGACCCCCGGCACCGACAGGTTGAGCAGCGGCAGGCAGGCCATCAGCACGACCAGGCCCACGGGCACGATCAGCCCGAGCAGCCGGCCCCTGCCGGCGGCCGACGCGTCCGAGCCGCCACCGGCAGCCTTCCGCATCTGGTCGACCTTCTGCTGGACCGCCTTCTCGGCGTTGGACTCGTTGGTGTCCTTGGTGTTCATGGTGGTCATGCCTTCCTCCCCATGAGGCCGGAGGGCCGGGTGAGCAGCACCACGGCCAGCAGGACGACGACGGCGAAGTCGCCGGTGCCCGCCAGGTAGAAGTTGGCGAACTGCTGGAGCAGGGCCACGAGCACCGAGGCGACCGCGGCACCCAGCAGGGAGCCGAGCCCACCGATGACGGTGACGATGAACGCGAAGATCAGCAGGGTCTGGCCCAGCAGCGGGGAGACGTAGCCGAAGTAGTGCGAGGCCAGCACGCCACCGAGCCCGGCGGCGGCACCACCGATGGTGAACACCAGGGTGAACGCGTTGCGCACGTCGATGCCCAGCGCGGTGACCATCGACCGGTTCTCGACCCCGGCGCGGATGATCATGCCGTAGCGGGTCTTCTGCAGGAAGAGCACGATCGCGACGAGCACGGCGACGGCGGCCAGGATCGCCACGAACCGGTCGTTGGGCACGTGGGCCCCGGCGATGTTGGTGGTCTCGTCGAGCCAGGCCGGCGCCGAGGGGAACCGGGGGTCGGTGCCCCAGATGCCGTCGAACAGGGCGACGGCGGCCAGCGCGAGACCGACGGTGACCAGCACCTGCTCGATGTGCCGGTTGTAGAGCCGCTGCACCAGGATGCGCTCGGTGAGTGCGGCGAAGACGGCGCCGGCCAGGGCCCCGACCAGCAGGGACACGGCGAACCCGGTCCAGGTGGTCGCGCCGAGCTTGTTGGCGATCTCGAAGCCGAGGAAGGCTCCGAAGGCCAGGAAGACGCCGTGGGCGAAGTTCAGCACGCCCATCAGGCCGTAGATCAGGGACAGGCCGCAGGCGACCAGGAAGTAGATGGCTCCCAGGCCCACGCCGGTGATGGCCAGGAGAATGACGGTGCTCATACGGCTCCCTCCGCACCGGTGGAGACCCCCAGCAGCCGCTGGGTGGCCTCGGGGTCGTTGAGGAACTCGGCGGCGGGTCCGTGGTGGACGCTGCGGCCGCCGGTCAGGACGACGGCGTCGTCGGCCACGTCGCGCACCACCTGCAGGTTCTGCTCGACGAGGAGGACTGGCACGGCCTCGGCGGCGCGCGCCAGGACCTTGCCGACCTCCTGGACCAGCCGGGGCGCCAGGCCCTTGGTCGGCTCGTCGATGAGCAGCACCCGGTTGTCGTTGAGGAGCGCACGGGCCAGCGACACCATCTGCTGCTGGCCACCGGACAGGGTGCCGGCGGCCTGGCTGGCGCGCTGCTTCAGCTCGGGGAAGAGCTCGTAGACCAGGTCGTAGCGGTGGGCGTGCCCGGGACGCTCGGCGATGCGCAGGTTCTCGTTGACGGTCAGCCCCGAGAAGACCTCGCGGTCCTCGGGGACGTAGCCGACACCGAGCTGGGCCACCTTGTGGGTGGGCAGCGACACGATGTCCTGGCCGTCGAGGGTGATCGTGCCGGTCCGGCTGATCAGGCCCATGATCGCCTTGATCGTGGAGGTCTTGCCGACGCCGTTGCGGCCCAGCAGGGCGGTCACGCCGGTGGCGGCGACGTCGAGGTCGACGTGCTCGACGACCTGCTGCCCCACGACGTGGGCCTGCAGACCGCGGACCGACAGGACCGGCGCGGCCGCCGTCCGGGTGGCGGACGCCGCCTCGGGAACGGCCCCGCTCACGGGACCGGCTGGCCCGGTGACGGGCTCGGGTGGGGTGGCGGACGTCATACGGACTCTCCCAGGTAGGCACTCTGGACGGTCGGGTCGGCCATCACGGCCTCCGGGCTGTCGATCGCCAGGAGGTTGCCGAAGTGCAGCACGGCCACGCGCTCGACCAGGCCGAGCAGGACCTCCATGTGGTGCTCCACCATGAGAACCGTGCACCCGTGGTCGGTGTGCAGGCTCCGGATCACCTCGGTGAGCCCGGCCACGTCACCGGAGGCGACACCGGCCATCGGCTCGTCCAGCAGCACGACCGAGGGGTCGGTGGCCAGCAGCATGGCGATCTCCAGCTTGCGCTTGTCGCCGTGCGGCAGGTCGCCGGCCCGGAAGTCCATCCGGTCCCCGAGTCCGACCTCGCCGAGGAGGTCGCGGGCCCGGGTGCTGGCCTTGTCGTGGCGCCGCGGGAAGGTGAACAGCGAGAGCGCGCGGCCCTCGGTGACCTGGGCAGCCAGGCGCACGTTCTCCTCCACCGACAGGGCGGGGAAGACCGAGGACGTCTGGAAGGTCCGGCCGAGGCCGGCGACGGCGCGCTGGGTGACCGAGCGCTTCGTCACGTCCCGGCCGTCCAGCAGCACCTGGCCGCTGGTGGGGGCCATGACGCCGGAGATCATGTTGAACAGCGTCGTCTTGCCGGCCCCGTTGGGACCGATGACGCCGACGATCTGACCGGTCGGCACGGTGAAGCTGATGTCCTCCAGGATCTGGGCCCCGCCGATGCGCAGAGACAGGTCCCGGACCTCCAACGCGGGAGCGGCGGTGGCCGCTCCCGCGTTGGAGGTGGGCTGGTGGGCCGTCACTTGCCGGACGCCTCCGGCGGTGCGACGTCCGCGCCCGGGACGACCGAGATGAGCTCGGGCAGCCAGGAGTCACCGTCGGCGACGAGCTTGGCGGTGTACATGTCCTGGATCAGGGCGTGGTCGCTCTCGCGGATGGTGTAGTCACCCTTCGGGCCCTGGAACTCCCAGCCCTCGAGCGCCGTGATCATCGCGTTGACGTCGTTGTCGCCCTCGGTGAGCGCGTGGACGATCATCTGACCCGCGACGAAGCCGTCCGGGCTGAACAGGTCGGGCGTGCCGCCCGCACCCTCGATGGAGGCGATCATCGCGTCGTTGATCTCGTTGTCCGGGGCACCCGGGAAGTAGTGGTTCAGGAAGCTGATGTGCTCCGCGACCGGGCCGTAGGCGTCGAAGGTGACCGAGTCACCCAGACCCGTGACGACCGGGGCCACGTCGAAGACCTGCTGCTGCTCCAGCGACTGCCACATGTTGGCGGAGGTCGCACCGGCCCAGGCCACGAAGATCATGTCCGGGTCGGCGTCCTTCAGCTGCGCGGCGAAGGGGGTGAACTCGGTGGCGTCCTCGGGGACCAGCACGCTGGAGACCTCCGCGCCCTCGCCACCCAGGACCATCTCGACGGCGGCCAGGTTGCCCTGACCGAAGGCGTTGTCCTGCGCGAAGACGACGACCTTCTGGCCCTCGCCCTCCAGGAACGCACCCGCGGTCGCGACGTCCTGCAGGCTCTGCCGGCCGGAGCGGAAGGTGTAGTCGTTGATGCCGGTCAGCGCGTCGACGGCGGCCGGGCCGGAGATGTAGAGGATCTCGTTCTGCTCGGCCTGCTCGGCCATCGCGACCGCGATGCCGGAGACGATGGTGCCGCCCAGGATCTTGTAGTCCTGGCCGATGAGGTCCTTGGCCGCGGCCACGGCGGTGTCCGGGACACCCGTGTCGTCGCGGTACTCGATCTCGATGGTGCGACCGTCGATCGCGCCGGTGCCGTCGGTGGCGTACTCGATGCCGGCCTCCAGGCCCTGCTTGTACTGCGCACCGTAGGCGGCCAGCGGGCCGGTCTCCGAGTAGATGATGCCGACCTTGTAGGGGTCGCCGCCGCCGGCGTCCTCCTCGGCGGCCGTGCTGTCGCCGTTGTCGGCCGAGCCGCCGGTGGTGGCGTCGTCGTTGCCGTTGCCGTTGTCGTCGTCGGAGGCGGACGGGGCGCACGCCGCCAGCGCCAGGACCGCGGCCAACGACAGGGCCATGAGGGACTTGCGTGCCATCGAGCACTCCTTTGTGTGACTCCGAACCTGAAAGGTGATTCAGGTTTCGGCGAAAAGGTATCCGGCTCCGCGCGGGAAGTCAAAGCCACGCCAGGTCACAATGTGGTCACGACGGCATCTCCGCAGGTCAACCGGCTTCCACCCCCTCCCGACCGAGCGCGTCGCGTTGCGAGATATCACCTGACCGAGCGCGTGGGGTTGCGCTCCCTACACCCCACCGAGCGCGTGGGGTTGCGCTCCTACCACCCACCGGGCGCGTCGCGTTGCGGCCCACACCCCCACCGAGCGCGTCCGCGCGCGACCCGCCTACGGGATGAGTGTCACCAGCACGTCATACAGCTCGCGGGTGGCGGCACCCAGGATGCCCCGCGGCGGGATGGTCCGTGCGTCATAAGGCACCCCGCCGAAGGTCCCCAGGAAGCCGCCCGCCTCGCTGACCAGGAGGGATCCCGGCGCGTGGTCCCAGGGCTGGCGCCCGCGGTAGACGATGTAGTCGGCCGCCCCCTCCACGAGCTTCGGATAGTCGATCGCGCACGAGATCCACGTGAGCTCCATCGGTGGCAGCTCACCCAGACTCGTGCCGATCCACTTGCGGTAGGACGTCACCCCACGGGGCTCCCGGGGGTCGGCCACCGGAGGACGGGTGAGCCGCTCCCCGTTGCGGAAGGCCCCCGCGCCCCGCTCGGCGACATAGGCCACCTGGTGCTGTGGCTGCCAGATCCAGCTCCGTATGACGTGTGGTCCCCGGAGTTCTGCCACCATCACCCCGTGGTCCTGGGACCCGTTGACGAAGTTCTT
>JAAYYA010000390.1 GCA_012515595.1 Actinomycetales bacterium | reverse complement strand
TCCTGCATCGCCTCGCTCGTGGAGTCCGCGTAGACCTGGTCGCCGAGCAGCAGGAGCAGGTCCGGCGCGACGCCCAGCGGACCCGGCTCCCCCGCGCTGAGCGCCAGACCGTAGGTGCGCAGCGCGTCCACCCCGTGGGTCAGGTGGTGGACCGCGTCGTGGGGCACGCTGGTGCGGCAGGAGCCGAAGGCGAGCCGCAGCGGCCCCTCCGGGGGGCTGGTCGCCAGTGCGGGTGGCGGGAACGGGTCGTCCTCCGCCGGCCAGACCACCTGGTCATCGACCAGCACGTCGTATGCCGTGCGCTCACCCGGCCGCAGGCCAGTCACCTCGACCAGGGCGTAGTGGTGACCGTGGACGCAGAAGGTGGGCGCACGCCATACTGCCTGGCCGTCCCGCCCCGGGAGCCGGACCGCGACCTCGCCGGCGCGGGCGGTCTCCACCCAGATGGCCGCGGTGTCGCCGTCGACGTGCCGCACCATCGGTCCCAGGACGAGGGAGGCCTCCACCCCGTCCAGTCTGGTGGGCGGCGCCCGGAAGGGCCAGCCCTGACCTCGATAGGATGCCTGCGCCCAGGCGAAGGGACCACGATGACCGCACCCACGGCATACACGATGACGGCCGAGCACCGCCGGGTCTTCCTCGGCCTGATGCTCGGCATGTTCGTCGCCTCGATCAGCCAGACGATCGTCGGCCCCGCGATGCCGCGGATCGTGGCAGAACTGGGCGGCATGGACCACTACGCGTGGGTGGCGACCGCGGCGATGCTGGTCTCGGCGATCGTGGTGCCGATCGTCGGCAAGCTCTCGGACATGTTCGGCCGGCGCGAGTTCTACCTCGGCGGCCTGGTGGTCTTCATGGTCGGCTCGGTCATCTCCGGCCTGGCCCCGAACTTCTGGACGCTGGTGGCCGGGCGGGCGGTGCAGGGGCTCGGGATGGGCACCCTGATGCCACTGTCGCAGACGATCATCGGCGACATCATCCCGGCGCGGCAGCGCGGCAAGTACCAGGGGCTGATGGGCGCGGTCTTCGGGGTGACCTCGGTGGCCGGGCCGATCGCCGGCGGCTTCATCACCGACGCGTGGGGGTGGCGCTGGCTGTTCTTCGCGGCGCTGCCCGTCGGGGTCGTCGCGGTCTTCATCATCGGACGGTTCCTGCGCCTGGACCACGAGCCGACCCGGGGCCGGATCGACGTCCTGGGCATCGTGACGCTGACCCCCGCGCTAGTCGCGGTGCTGCTGGCGACCTCGTGGGGCGGCTCGACCTACCCGTGGGGCTCGCCGGTCATCCTCGGGCTGCTCGCCTGCGGGGCGGTCCTGCTCGTGGCCTTCGCGGTGGTGGAGACGCGCGCCGAGAACCCGCTGCTGCCCCTCGGGATGTTCCGCAACAGCATTTTCACCTGGTCCAACATCGCGGCCTTCGGGCTGGCGATGGTGATGTTCGGCTCGATCATCTACGTCCCGGTCTTCGCCCAGGGCGTGCTCGGGGTGAACGCCACCGAGTCCGGCCTCATCCTCATGCCGATGATGCTGGGCCTGATCGTCGTCGGCATCGTGGCCGGCTTCATGATCACCCGGACCGGGCGCTACAAGGAACTGATGCTCCTCGGCGTCGCGGTCGTGGCGATCGGGCTGTGGATGCTGACCCGCCTGGGCGTCGGATCCTCGGAGTGGGAGCTGACGGCGGCGATCGCGGTCATGGGCACCGGGCTCGGCCTGGCCATGCAGCAGTACACCCTCGTCGTGCAGAACGCCGTGCCCCGCTCCTCCCTCGGGGTCGCCACGGCGGCCCTGCAGTTCTTCCGCAACGTCGGCAACACCGTCGGCATCGCGATCTTCGGCTCGGTGATGACCGCCGGGCTGGCCGGTGCCATCGCCTCGCACCTGCCGGGCGACGTCCTGGAGGAGATGGGCGACGAGCTCGAGGGCATCGACGCCGGCGCCGCGCTGGACCCCGCCGCCATGGAGGGGCTGCCGCCGGAGGTGCTGGCCGCGATCCGGGCCGGGCTGGCCGACCAGCTGCACGACGTCTTCCTGCTGGGGCTGCCGATCATGGTGGTGGTCTTCCTGGCGACCCTCGGCATCCGGGCCATCCCGCTGCGCGACACGGTGCACACCGCCGAGGAGGCCCAGCGGGAGTACCTCGACACCATGGCGCACGGTGCCCCCGCGGAGACCTTCGTCCCGGGTCTGCGCCACGAGGACGTCGGTGCCCGCACCAGGGAGCGGGTGCTCGGGATCCAGCTCGCGCTGCTGTCCCGCCAGGCCGGGCAGGGGGACCGTCCCTTCCTGACCCGGGCCGTCGCCGAGCTGGGCGAGGGTGACCTGGAGCGCGGACGCAAGATGCTGCACCGCGCGGCGCTGATGCTGACCAGCGACGACGAGGAGGAGGCGGCCCGGGCCGAGCCGTTCGCGGTCGAGCTGTGCCGCCGGGCCGCGGCCTCCGGCGGGCTGCTCAGCCCGGAGCTCCGGCAGGACCTGGCCGTGCAGGCGGCCGAGCGCAGCCGGGAGGAGGTGCTGTCGATGATCGAGCCCACGGCGGCCGAACGGCATACGGCCGTCGACATCGCCCAGGTGCGTCAGGCTGCGGGCGAGCTGGCGACCGCCCTGCTCGTCGACCTGGCGCCTACCACCGGGGACACCCCGCAGCCGGAGGCCGGCCCGGTGGACCCCGGCGCGGACCCGCTCCCGGGCGGGTAGGCGGGCGGGCTCAGCCCAGCTCGGGGAACCAGATCGCGATCTCGCGGGCCGCGGACTCCGGGGAATCCGAGCCGTGCACGATGTTCTGCTGGACCTTCAGGCCCCAGTCCCGGCCGAGGTCGCCCCGGATGGTGCCCGGCAGCGCGGCGGTCGGGTCGGTCGCGCCGGCGAGCGCGCGGAACCCGGCGATGCAGCCGTGGCCCTCGATGACGGCCGCGGTGACCGGGCCCGAGGACATGAACTCGACGAGCGGCTCGTAGAACGGCTTGCCCTCGTGCTCGGCGTAGTGGGTGGCCAGCTGCTCGCCCGTCGGGGTGGTCACCGCCAGCGCGACCAGCGTGTAGCCCTTGGCCTCGATCCGGCGCAGCACCTCCCCGCTGAGACCGCGACGGTAACCGTCGGGCTTGACCAGGACCAGGGACCGTTCGATCTGCTCGTTCACGGCGCCCACCCTACCTAGCCGCCTCCTCTCGACCGGCCCCCCTCCCCGACCGAGCGCACGGTGTTGCGGCCACCAGGGCCACCGGGCGCACCCTGTGGCGACCACAGACCTCACCGAGCGCGCGGCGTGGCGCTGGCTCACGGCATACGGTCTGAGGGCGAAGCCCCGCTCAGGCGACCAGGACCCCGGTGCCCAGCAGCGCGATCAGCACCAGTGCCAGCAGGATCCGGTAGATCACGAACGGCGTGAAGTTGTGCGTGCTGATGTAGCGCATGAACCACGCGATGATCGCCAGCGCCACGACGAACGCGATGGCCGTCGCCGCCCACGTCGGCCCCCACGCCGTGGCCACGCCCTCGTCGGACAACTTGGCCACTTGGAACAGCCCGGAGCCGATCACCGCCGGGATGGCCAGCAGGAAGCTGTAGCGGGCCGCGGTCTCGCGCTTGTAGCCCATGAACAGACCGGCCGCGATGGTGCCGCCGGAGCGGGAGACGCCGGGGACCAGGGCCAGGGACTGGGCGAGTCCATACAGTATGCCGTCCCGCCAGGTGATCTCCCGCAGTCCCTTGGGGCGGGGCACCCGGGCGGCGACCCGGTCCGCGGCGTAGATCACGAGGGCGAAGACCAGCAGCATCGTGGCGGTGAGCCAGAGGCTGCGCAGGTCGGTCTCGATGTAGTCCTGCAGGGTGTAACCGAGCACCCCGATCGGGATCGAGCCGATGATGACCAGCCAGCCCATCCGGGCGTCCGGGTCGTCGCGCGGCACCCGGCCGACCAGGGACAGTGCCCACTGACGGATGATCCGCACGATGTCGCGCCAGAAGAAGACCAGCACGGCGGCCTCGGTCCCGAGCTGGCTGATCGCGGTGAAGCCCGCGCCGGGGTCGCCCCAGCCGAACAGCTGCCCGACGATCGAGATGTGGGCGCTGGAGCTGATCGGCAGGAACTCGGTGAGCCCCTGGACCAGGCCGAGGACGATCGCCTCGAGGTATCCCATCAGGTGGTGTCCTCACGGTCGGTGCGCTCGGTGCGGTCGTTCTCTTGATCTCCCGCGCGCTCGGTGGGGTCGGAATCACGCAACACCGTGCGCTCGGTGGGGCCATTTTCCGCCACACCGTGCGCTCGGTCGGCGAGGTCGTCGGGGTGCACGTCGCCGTGCTCGGCGATCCAGTCGCGGGTCATCTGCTCCATCTTGGGGCCCTGGACCAGCGCGAGGACCCACAACGCGCCGAAGAGGCCCGCGACGATCGCCATCGGCGTCAGCACGAGGGCGCTCAGCGCGGTGAGTGCCAGCACGACCCAGCCGAGGGTCAGTCCCCACGGACGGCGCAGGGAGCCGGCCGCGACGACGGCCAGCAGGGAGAGCACGATGCCGCCGACGAAGATCCAGTTGGCCAGGGCGGTGTCGCCGTCGTGCGCGAGCTCGAGCTGCCGCCCGACCAGGCCACCGAAGAACAGGGCCAGCGCCAGACCGCCGAGGACGATCGAGGCCAGCCGCAGGGTGGCGTTGCCGGGGACGCCGGTGAACCGGATGTGTCGCAGCCAGCTCACGACTGTGCGTCACCCCGCTCGTCGGCGCCCAGCAGCATGCGGACGTCGGCGACGGTGGTGATCGAGCCCGTGGCCAGGACCGCCCCGGAGACGCCGCCCTCGTCGGCGAGACCGGCGGCGATGTCGAGGGCGTCCGGGAGGTCCGGCACCACGGTGACCCGGTCCTCGCCGAACAGCTCGACGGCCATCGCGCCCAGCCGGTCGGGTCGGATCGAGCGGGGGGAGGTGCTGCGGGAGACCACGATGTGGTCCAGCAGCGGCTCGAGCAGCTCCAGCATCGAGGAGGCGTCCTTCTCCTGCAGCACCGCGACGACGCCGACCAGGCGGTGGAAGGTGAACGACTCCCGGATGGCCTCGGCCATGGCCGCGATCCCCGCCGGGTTGTGCGCGGCGTCGACGAGCACGGTGGGACTGCGTCGCACGATCTCCAGGCGGCCCGGCGAGGTCACCTCGGCGAAGGCGGCCCGCACGACGTCGGCGTCCAGCGGCTGCTCCCCTCCCCCGACGAACGCCTCGACGGCGGCCAGCGCCATCGCGGCGTTGTGCACCTGGTGGGCACCGAACAGCGGCAGGAAGAGGTCGGTATAGTCACCGGCCAGCCCGCGCAGCGACATGAGCTGTCCACCGACCGCGACCTCGCGCTCGAGCACGCCGTAGGCCAGACCCTCCACCTGGGCCGAGGCCCCGACCTCCTCGCAGCGCTCCAGCATCAGCTGCATCACCTCGTCCTCCTGGACGCCGAGCACGGCGATCGCGTCGGACTTGATGATGCCGGCCTTCTCGGTGGCGATGTCGATGAGGTTGTCGCCCAGCAGTCGCGTGTGGTCGATGGCGACCGGCGCGACCACGGCGACCGAGCCGTCGGCGACGTTGGTCGCGTCCCACACCCCGCCCAGCCCGACCTCGACGACCGCGACGTCGACCGGGGCGTCGGAGAAGACGGCGTAGGCCACGATCACCAGCAGCTCGAAGTAGGTGATCCGCGGTCCGCCCGCGGCGACCGAGGCCTCGTCGACCATCTGCACGTAGGGCAGGACGTCGTCGTAGGCCGCCAGGAAGCGCTCCTCGTCGATCGGCTCGCCGGCGATCGCGATCCGCTCCCGCAGGTCGTGCAGGTGCGGGCTGGTGAACCGACCGGTGGTCAGCCCGAGCTCGCGCAGCAGCCGCTCGATGATCCGCGTCGTGGACGTCTTGCCGTTGGTGCCGGTGACGTGCACGAGGCCGAAGTTGCGCTGCGGGTGCCCGAGCAGGTCCATCACCTGCACGACCCGGTCGAGGGTCGGCTCGATGACGTTCTCCGGCGACCGGGCCAGGATCTCCTCGGTCACCTGGGCCATCCGCGCCGCGACCGCAGGGTCGACCGGCCGGTCGGAGCCCTTGGCCCGGCCGGGGCTCATCGGGCGTCCACCTTGGTGATGAGCAGCTCGACCTTGCGGCCGCCGTCCAGCTCCGCCTCGGTGCTGTATGACGTGATGCGGGGCTGGGTGCCCCCGTCCGGGTCCGTGCCGCCACCGAGGTTGTGCCGCGGCCCCTTGGGCAGCGGTGTGCCGGCCCCGGCCGCGCCGAACTGCACGGCGAGCGTCTCGTCCATCACCAGCTTCTGGTGCTGGGTCGCGGCCTCCCACACGTCGTCGTCGCCGACGACGGTCAGGCTGATCCGGTCGGTGATCTGCAGGCCGGCGTCCTTGCGGGCGCCCTGCACCGCGCGCACCAGGTCGCGGGCCAGACCCTCGCGGGCCAGGTCCTCGGTGACCTCGGTGTTGAGCACCACGAAGCCGCCGCCCTGTCCGCGCAGCATCGCGGTCGACTGCGAGGTGCCGTCGGGCGCCTGCGCGACCACGGTCTCCAGGGAGTACTCCCCCTCGACCAGCTCCAGCCCACCCGAGGTGACCGTGCCGTCCTCGGCCACCGACCAGTCGCCGGTCTTGGACCCGCGGATGGCCTGCTGCACGTCGCGACCCAGCCGCGGACCCGCCGCGCGCGCGTTCACGGCCAGTCGCTGGACGATGCCGAAGTCGGTGTCGGCCGCCTGGTCCACGTCGATGACCGCGATGTCCTTGACGTTGACCTCGTCGGCCACGATCGAGGACAGCGACTCCACCGCAGCAGCCGACGGCGTGACGAGAGTGAGCGTCCCGAGCGGCTGACGCACCCGGATGCCCT
>JAAYYA010000053.1 GCA_012515595.1 Actinomycetales bacterium | reverse complement strand
CGGACCGCGGTGAGGTCGAGGAACTCGATGAGGTACTCGATCTCCAGCCTGGCGGCGCGCTCCTCCCGGCTGGTGCCGGGCAGCCAGGCCATCGCCTGCCACCAGGGTGCCCGCATCAGGTGGTGGCGGCCGAGCAGCAGGTTCTCCAGCACGCTCAGGTTGTCGAAGAGCTCGATGTTCTGGAAGGTCCGGGCGATGCCGCGGGTGGCGATCCGGTCGGGGCGCTGCCCGAGCAGGGACTCGCCACGGAAGGTGATCTCCCCGGCCTGGGGGCGGTAGACGCCGGAGATGCAGTTGAAGGTCGAGGTCTTGCCCGCACCGTTCGGACCGATGATCGCGAACAGCTCGCCGGGGCGGACCTCGAAGCTGACGTCGTCGAGCGCGACGTTGCCGCCGAACCGCAGGGTGAGACCGTCGGCGCGCAGCAGGGGAGCGGTCACGACAGCCACCTCTTGCGGCGCTTGTAGTGCTTGACGTCCCGCAGCGAGGTGCTCTCGGCCCCGATGCCGAGGTAGAACTCCTGGATGTCCTCGTCGGCACGCAGCTTCTCCGCCGGGGCGTCCATCACGGTGATGCCGTTCTCCATGACATAGCCGTGGTGCGCGATGGACAGGGCCATCGCGGCGTTCTGCTCGATGAGCAGGATCCCCGTGCCGGCCTGGTTGATCTCGACGATGAGGTCGCGGATCCGCTCCACCATCTTCGGCGCCAGCCCCAGGCTGGGCTCGTCCAGCAGCAGGTAGTCCGGATCGGACATCATCGCGCGCCCGATCGCCAGCATCTGCTGCTCACCGCCGGACAGGTAGCCGGCCATGGTGTTCCGCCGGTCCGCCAGCACCGGGAACATGCCGTAGATGCGGTCGAACTTCTCCTGCATCCCCCTGGCCCCGGCCGTGTGCCCCCCGACGCGCAGGTTCTCCTCGACGGTGAACTCCACGAAGACCCGGCGGCCCTCCATCACCTGACCGACGCCCGCGCGCACCACGGAGGACGCGCTGCCGGTGTCGAGCCGGCGGCCCTCGATGGTGACCTCGCCCCGGGTGATCTTGCCGCGGTGCACGTCCAGCAGGCCGGTCATCGCCCGCAGCAGGCTGGTCTTGCCGGCCCCGTTGGCGCCGAGCAGCGCCACGATGCGGTCCCGGCCGACCGACAAACTGGCACCCCGGACCGCGAGCATGACATCCTCGTAGACGACCTCGAGGTTGTGCACACCGAGCATCGTTGCTCCTTGACGGCAACCGGCCGCAGGGGGTCGGCCGAGGTGTGCTGAACGCTAGTGGTCCGCGGCGTGTCTGTGAGCGCGGTGCCGGGACTCGTTACTGAAACGTAATAACGGCGGCGGTTGGAACGTCATAACGGTGGCGGTTGGGCGACTCAGGATCGGGCGCAGGCGGCGCAGGTGCCGAAGATCTCCAGGGTGTGCGAGACGTCGGTGAAGCCGTGCTCGGCGGCCACCTTGTCGGTCCAGCGTTCGACCGCCGCAGGCCCCTCGATCTCCTCGGCCCGACCGCAGTCACGGCACACCAGGTGGTGGTGGTGACCGCTGCTGCACATCCGGTAGACGGCCTCGCCGTCGTCGGTGCGCAGCACGTCAACCTCGCCGGACTCGGCCATGCCGGTCAGCGTCCGGTAGACGGTGGCCAGCCCGACGGTCTCACCGGCCTCGCGGAGCCGGGCGTGCAACTCCTGGGCGGAACTGAAGTCCTGGACGTCCTGCAGCGCGGCGGCGACGGCGGCCTGCTGCCGGGTGGGTCGGCGCCGGGTCGGGGAGGTCATCGGGTCACCTGCTCGTGGTCAGCGGGATCACTGGTCCCAGTATCTGTCGTGGGGTCTGTCGTCGAGTCTGTCGGGGAGTATGTCGTGGGGTCGGCGTGCTCGTCGTAGTGCGCCCCGTGCGGGGCGTGCCGGTGGCCGCCGTGCAGGTAGTCCACGTGGTCACCGTGCGGGACCGCCTCGTGACCGCAGCCCGGGCCGTGCTCATGGGGGTGCCGCTCGGCGATCCGGTGCCGCCGCGCGGTGAGCGCGGCGACCAGCGCGCCGACGGCGGCGACCACCAGGAAGAGGGCGATGGCCAGGAGCACGATCGTGCCGCCCGCCGCGGTGTCGGCGTAGAAGGAGATGACCACGCCACCGACCGAGGACAGCACGCCGAAGAGCACCGCCCACAGGGTGGCTGAGCGGAAGCTGCGGGCCACCTGCTGCGCCGCCGCGTTGGGCACGATCATGAGGGCGCTGATGAGCAGCAGCCCGACCACGCGCATCGAGACCACCACGGTCACGGCGGTGAGCACCGACAGGGTGATGTTGAGGGCCATCACGGGCAGCCCGCTGGCCCGGGCGTACTCCTCGTCGCCGGCCGCCAGGAAGAGCCGCTGGCGCAGCACCACGGTGACCGCGACGATCACGGCGGACAGCACGGCGAAGACGACCAGGTCCCCTGGGGAGGTGGTGGTGATGGCGCCGAACAGGTAGCCCGTCAGGTTGGAGCTCTGGCCGCCCTCGACCCGGTTGATGATGACCACGCCGGCCGCGATGCCGCCGTAGAACATGACCGCCAGGGCGATGTCACCGCTGGTGCGTCCGCGGGCCCGGATCACCTCGACCGCGACCCCGGCCAGCACGGCCGCGATGAGCGCGGTGATGATCGGCTGCCCGTCCAGGAGGATGCCGATGGCGACGCCGGCCAGGGCGACGTGCCCGACTCCGTCCCCGATGAGGGACAGGCGGCGCTGCACGAGGAAGATGCCGACGAGCGGGGCGACCGCACCGACGAGCAGTGCGGCCAGCAGCGCGAGCCGCATGAAGTCGTAGGACAGGATCTCGGGCATCAGGGCGTCACCTCCTCGACCGGGCCGTCCATCGGGCCGGCCCCGCTGAGCAGGCCGCTGTCGTCGTCGTGCTGGTCGTAGCCGTGGTCGTACGGGTGGTGGTCCCCGTGCCCCGCGTCAGCGGCGCGGGAGACGGTGGCCCGGTGCTCGGCATACTGGCTGGGGGTGCCGTCGAAGGAGACCTGCCCGGCGTCCATCTCGATGATCCGGTCCACGATGCCCCGCAGCGCGGCGAGCTCGTGGGTGACCACCAGCATGGTGACCCCCAGGCCGGCGAGCCGGCGCAGCACCGCGGCGAGGACGTCCTGGTTGGCGGCGTCGACCCCGGCCGTCGGTTCGTCCATGATCAGCACCTCGGGGCGCGAGGCGAGCGCCCGGGCGATGAGCACGCGGCGCTGCTGGCCGCCGGAGAGCGTGGCGACGTCGGTGTCGAGCCGGTCGGCCAGGCCCACGGTCTCCGCGGCCTGCACGACCGTCGCGCGGTCCTGCGCCGTGGGCCGGCGCCACCAGGGGCGGCCGGCCAGCTGCCCGGTGGCGATCACCTCGCGGACCGTGGAGCGCACCGAGGCCGAGAGAGTATGCCGTTGGGGCACGTAGCCGATCCGGCTGCGGTCGGTGAGGCCCGCCAGGGGGGTGCCGAGCACCTCGACCCGGCCCGCCACGTGGTCGGTGAGCCCGAGCAGCCCGCGGACCAGCGTGGACTTGCCGGAGCCGTTCGGGCCGAGCAGCGCCACCACCTCGCCCTTGGGGATGGTCAGGGTGACGCCCTCGGTGAACGGGCGGCCGGCGTAGCCGAAGGAGGCGTGGTCGAGCTGGACGGCCGGGGTGCTGGCCGTCGTGCCGGCGCTCGCCGCGGCCGTGGTCACGAGCACACCTGGCCCTGGCGCAGGGCCTCGAGGTTGGCGCGCATCACCTCAAAGTAGTCGCTGCCGGCCGAGTCGCTCGTGATGCCCTCGACCGGGTCGAGGATCAGCACCTGCGTGCCGGTCTCCCGGCCGATGACCTCGGCGAGGTCGCCGCCAACCGAGCGCTCTGCATAGATCGCGGGGAGCCCGAGCTCCTCGACGGTGCGGACGATCTCGGCCATCCGCCCCGGGGTCGCCTCGGCGTCCGGGGTGATGCCGGTGATCCCGACCTGGTGCAGGTCGTAGCGGTCGGCCAGGTAGCCGAAGGCCTCGTGGGTGGTGACCAGGGTGTCCTGCTCGCAGGAGGCGAGAGCCTCCTCGAACTCAGAGTCCAGCTCCTCCAGGTCGGCGGCGAAGGCAGCGGCGTTGGCGCGGTAGGCCTCCGCGTGCTCCGGGTTGATCGCGGCCAGCTCCTCGGCGATGGCGTCCCCGGCCGCGGCGTAGCGCTCGGGGTCGAGCCAGAAGTGCGGGTCGAGCGGGCCGTGGTCGTGGCCCTCGTGGCCGTCGTCCGCG
>JAAYYA010000389.1 GCA_012515595.1 Actinomycetales bacterium | reverse complement strand
GGTCGTCGTGGTCGTGCCCCTCGTGGTCCTCGCCGGTCTCGGCCAGGTCGACGACCGGGTTCACGTCCAGGCTGTGGTCCGCCGCCTGCTCGGCGACCGCGGCGTCGACCGCAGCCTGCATGCCTGCGGAGTAGACGACCAGGTCGGCGTCCTGGACGGCACCCACCTGCCGGGGGGTCAGCTCGAGGTCGTGGGCGTCGGTCCCCGGCGCGGTCAGGGTCTCCACGGTGACCCCGGGGACATCACCGACCACGCGCGCCGCGGCATACTCCAGCGGGTAGAACCCGGCCACCACAGTGACCTCGTCGGCACTGCCACCGTCCCCACCCTCGCTGCCGCACGCGGTCAGGAGCAGGGCGGCGGTCAGTGCGCCGGTCACGGCGAGATGCGCTCGGGTCATGACAATGATTCTCACTTGCGATGAGAATCATTGTCAAATCTGGGCGTCAGCCAGCGACGAAACCACTGCGAAAATTGCTCAGCGGACCGCAAAACCCCTGCGAAAATAGTCAGGGAAAATTGGTCAGGCGGGGATGAACTGGGTGACCACGATCGCCAGGAGCAGCACGAGCACGGCGACGCGCATCATCCGCAGGGACGGGGTCAGGTGCGGCCAGCTCAGGTAGAGCAGCCAGAGCAGGGCCAGCAGCGCCAGGCCGACCAGGACCGCACCGACGACGCCGCCGAGGAAGGCGCCCACCAGGATGAGGGCGGCCATGACGAGCATGGGCAGCCAGGTGGGCAGCTTGGCCAGCTGGGTGAGCAGCGGCATGCTCGCCCGCTCGATCGCCGCGCGGGCGCCGGTGGAGGTGTAGTGGGGGTCGGCAGAGTGGATCGGGTTGGACACGGGTCCGAGCCTAACCGGCGGACCGCCTAAACTCTGCGGCATGGCAGCCACCTCTATCGTCGATACCGTCGTCAGCCTCTGCAAGCGCCGCGGGTTCGTGTTCCCGTGCGGCGAGATCTACGGCGGGACCCGGTCGGCGTGGGACTACGGCCCGCTGGGGGTGGCGCTCAAGGACAACATCAAGCGCCAGTGGTGGCGGGCCATGGTGCAGACCCGTGACGACGTGGTCGGCCTGGACTCCTCGGTCATCCTGCCCACCCCGACGTGGGTGGCCTCCGGTCACGTCGGGGCGTTCTCCGACCCGCTGACCGAGTGCCAGTCCTGTCACAAGCGCTTCCGCGCCGACCACCTGCAGGAGGGCGTGGCCGACAAGGCGGCGAAGAAGGGCCAGCAGGTCAACCCCGACGACGTCGACCTGGCCGACGTCAACTGCCCCAACTGCGGCACCAAGGGCGCCTGGACGGCCCCGCGGGAGTTCAACATGATGCTCAAGACCTACCTGGGTGTCATCGAGGACGAGACCGGGCTGCACTACCTGCGCCCCGAGACGGCGCAGGGCATCTTCATCAACTTCGCCAACGTGATGGGCGCCTCGCGGAAGAAGCCGCCGTTCGGCATCGCCCAGACCGGCAAGAGCTTCCGCAACGAGATCACGCCGGGCAACTTCATCT
>JAAYYA010000388.1 GCA_012515595.1 Actinomycetales bacterium | reverse complement strand
GAACTCCGGGACCTGCAGCTGGTGGAGCACGGGGTAGGGGGCTACCACCTCACGGTGCATGGGGTGGCGCTGGTGGAGATGCTTGAGCCGCTGAATGCATGGGCGGACAGTTGGGCGGCGTCGACCTGACCGATCGGCGAGCAGACGCCCATGGTCGGTGCGACCGTGGAGACATGAGTGAGATCACCCACGACCCGGACCAGGAGTCGGGCGGCGTGCCGTCCGAGGACGACGAGGACCGTCACATCCCGTCAACCGAGCAGGACGTGGCGTCCGGGCAGCCGTACGACCCGCGCAAGGATCCTGGCCGCGACCCGGGATCTGAGGACGAATCCGCGACCGACGGATAGGTCTATCGCCCGGTGGGCTTGAGGGTCGCAACACGGTGCGCCCGGTAGGCCTGAGGGCCGCAACACGGCGCGCCCGGTGGGGCTGAGAACCGCAACACGGTGCGCTCGGTCGGGAGGTAGCCGCCGCCCGGTCGGGAGGTGTCGGGGGAGGCTCAGTCGTGGTGGGTGGCGTGGCGCGTGGAGAGGATGTGGGCGCGCATGACGGCCTCGGCCCACTCGCCGTCGCCGGCGCGGGCGGCCTCGACGAGTTGCTGGTGGGCCTGCATGGAGCGCTCGAGGGAGCGGGGGCTGTACTCCCGGAAGGTGCGGGTCACGACGGCCGGGCGGAAGAGCGCCTGCAGCGCGATCGACAGGTGCCGGTTGCCGCACCGCTCGACGAAGACCGCGTGGAAGGCGTTGTTGAGACCGGTGAGCTCGGCTGCGTCGTGGCCGCCGGCGACGATCGCCTGCATCCGGGCGTCGAGGTCCTCGAGCTCGGCCAGGTCGGCCTCGACGAGGCGCGGCACGGACAGCCGGCAGGCGACCGGCTCGAACTGGGCGCGCAGCTCATAGAGCGTCGCCGCGTCCTCGGCCGTGAACGAGATGACCTGCGCACCCTTGTTGGGGGTGGTGTCGACCAGGCCCTCGGCGGCCAGCCGCTTGAGGGCGTCCCGCACCGGCGTGCGGCTCACGCCCAGGTCGTGGGCCAGCGCCTGCTCGTAGAGCCGCTCCCCGGCGGCGAACTCGCCCTCGGAGATCCGGGCGAGCAGCTCGGCATACACCCGGTCGGAGGCCTCGCCGGTCGTGGGTTCGCCGGCCTCGGAGCGCTCGCTCACCATGTTTCCCCTGAACCTCGGGTCAGTCCGGCCAGGACGCGGTGGCCAGGTCGGCGCGGCTGCCGCCGCGGGTCACGAACGAGGTGGACGGGATGCCGGTGAGCTCCACCGCCCGCTTCACCACCTGCAGGTATGCCGTGAGGTCGACTCCCGTGGTGATCCCCAGGCTGTCGAAGAGGTGGACCAGGTCCTCCATCGGCGCGTTGCCCAGGACCGTCGGGTCGCCGGGGAACCACAGGTCGCCGCCGAGGCCGGCGAAGGACCCCTCGAGCCAGGTGGCGCCGGCCGCCACCGCGGCCAGGGCGTTGGCCGGGGCGAAGCCGTTGCGGTTGTGCAGGTGGACCCCCAGGTCGAGGCCGGGGTGCCGGTCCAGGGTGTCGGTGACCCCGGCGAAGACCTCGCCCGGGTGCTCCTGGCCGGAGGTGCAGGCCAGGTAGATCCCGTCCGCGCCGGCGTCGACGGCCGCGTCGACGACGAACTCGCGCTCGGAGCGGGGCACCGGGCCGCGCGCGGGCGCGAAGAACGAGCAGGCCACGGCGACGACCAACCGGGCGCCGGCCGAGGAGACGATGCGGGCGATCTCGGGCAGCTCGGCCACGAGCTCGGCGGTCCCGCGGCGCTGGTTGCGGCGGCTGACCTCCTCGTCGGCCGAGATGACGACGACCACCTCGTCCAGACCGCACTCGACGGCCCGCTGCACGCCCTTGAGGTTCGGCGCCAGCCCGCGGTAGCGGACCCCGTTGGTCCGGGGCACGGCGGCCATCACCTCGGCGGCATCGGCCAGCTGGGGGAGCACCTTGGGGTGGGCGAAGGAGACGGCTTCGATCTCGGTGAGGCCCGCGGCGATGAGCAGCCGGACCAGCTCCACCTTGTCCTCGGTGCGCAGCGGCTCCGGCACCGCCTGCAGCCCGTCGCGCAGCCCCACCTCGACCAGGCGCACCGACTTGCGCAGCCCGAGGGTCGCCCAGCCGGTCGCTGTCGCGGTGGTCATGCCGCCTGCCTGCTCTGCCCCGCGGTGGGGGCCGTCTCCGCGTTCATGCCAGCCCATTCTCCCGGAGCGCCGCCAGCCGCTCGGCGTCGACCCCGACCTCGGCCAGCACCTCCGCGGTGTGCGCGCCGAGCTCCGGGCCCGGCCAGCGCACCCCGCCGCTCGTGCGGGACAGCCGCGGGAAGACGTTCTGCATCTGCACCTCGCCCAGCACCGGGTGCGGCACCGTGGTGATCGTCCCGCGCGCCGCGTAGTGCGGGTCGCTGAGCATGTCCGCCGGTCGGAAGATCTTGCCGTGCGGGACGGCGTGCTCGATGAGCAGCTGCTCCAGCTCGGCCACGTCCTTGCTCGCGGTGAACTCCGCGACGAGGTCGTCGAGCTCGGCCTGGCGCTCCCCGCGGGCCACGTGGGTGGCGTAGCGCTCGTCCGTCGCCAGCTCCGGCTGCCCGATCGCCTCGGCGAGCCGCGCGAAGACCGTGTCCTGGTTGGCCGCGATGAGGATCCAGCTGCCGTCGGCCGTCGGGTAGATGTTGCTCGGCGCGATGTTGGGCAGCACCGCCCCGGTGCGCTCGCGCTGGTAGCCGGTGAGCTGCCACTCCGGGATCAGCGACTCCATCACGCCCAGCACCGCCTCGTAGATCGCCGAGTCGACGACCTGCCCCCGCCCGCTGACGTCACGCTCGCGCAGCGCCGCCAGCGCCCCGATCGTGGCGAACATCGCGGCCAGGGTGTCGCCGATCGAGATACCCATCCGGGACGGGGGAGTGCTGGGGTCCCCGACCACGTAACGCAACCCACCCATCGCCTCGCCGATCGCGCCATAACCCGGGCGCTCGGCATACGGCCCGTCCTGGCCGAAGCCGGAGACGCGCACCATGACCAGCCCCGGGTTCAGCTCGCGCAGAGCCTCGTAGCCCAGGCCCCAGCGCTCCATCGTGCCCGGCCGGAAGTTCTCCACGAGCACGTCCGCGCCGGCGATCAGCTGCCGCGCCAGGTCCTGCCCCTCCGGCTCGCGCAGGTTGAGGGTGACGGACTTCTTGTTGCGCCCCACGATCGACCACCACAGCGACTGCCCCTTGGGGCGCTGCCGGCCCCACATGCGCAGCGGGTCGCCGCGGGAGGGGTCCTCGATCTTGACCACCTCGGCCCCCAGGTCGCCCAGCAGCTGTCCGCAGAAGGGTCCCGCGAGCAGCTGACCGACCTCCACGACCCGTATGCCGTGGAGCGGGCCCTCCTGGTGGCTCTGGTCAGGCTGCGGGTCGGGTGTGGTCACGATGGTCCCCTTCGTTGGTTGCATGCAATCTTGCAGATCCGAGCGGTGCTTTCAAGACACGTCATGCGGCGGGAATCCGCCAGTCTTCAATGATTGCATGCAGAACTCTTGACGCCTCCGGTCGGGCGTGGAAGTGTGAGGGACACCGAATCTCCGTGACACAGCGACGTATCCGTGGCGCCGCGGCGCCTTCCCAGGAGGACCCATGACCTTTCGGCTCGGCGTGGACGTCGGTGGCACCTTCACCGACATCCTGCTCATCAATGAAGACACCGGGGAGTCCTTCCGGGAAAAGACCGCGTCCACGCCCGAGGACCAGTCGGTCG
The DNA here is from genome assembly GCA_012515595.1 of Actinomycetales bacterium. Lineage (GTDB taxonomy): Bacteria > Actinomycetota > Actinomycetes > Actinomycetales > Dermatophilaceae > Ornithinicoccus. The sequence goes on along the minus strand of JAAYYA010000388.1, from coordinate 3,151 downwards.
GTGTGCTGCGCGGCATCGAGGCCGTGTGCCGGACCGCGGGGGTGGGCACCGACCAGGTCCGCGAGGTGCTGCACGGCACGACCGTGGCGACCAACGCGATCCTGGAGAAGAAGGGTGCCCGCGTCGGGCTGGTGACCACCAAGGGCTTCCGGCAGATCATGCAGATCGCCCGGTCGTTCGTCCCCGGCGGTCTCGCCGGCTGGATCATCTGGCCCAAGCCCGAGCCGCTGGCCGCGCTGGAGGACACCGTCGAGGTCGTCGAGCGGGTGGGCGCCGACGGGCAGGTCGTCACCGAGCTGGACGAGGCTGACGCCCGTGCCCAGCTGGAGAAGCTGCGCGCCCAGGGCGTCGAGGCGCTCAGCATCAGCTTCATCAACGCCTACGCCAACGACGCGCACGAGATCCGGGTGGCCGAGCTCGCCGCCGAGATCCTCGGCGACATCCCGATCTCGCGGTCGTCCGCGGTGCTGCCCGAGCTGCGGGAGTACGAGCGGACCCTGACCACCGTCGCCAACGCCTACGTCCAGGGCCAGGTCTCCCGCTATGTCGGCAACCTCGAGCGGCAGCTGCACGGCTCCGGCCTGGACGCCGACCTGTCGATCCTGCGCAGCGACGGCGGCCTGGTCTCCGCAGGCATCGCCGCCGACAGCCCCGTCTCGCTGCTGCTCTCCGGTCCCGCGGGCGGCGTGACCGGCGCGGCGTGGGTCGCCGAGCAGGCCGGCTACTCCGACATCCTCACCTTCGACATGGGCGGCACCTCCACCGACGTGTCGCTGATCCAGGGGCTCACCCCGAAGGTGGGCCGCGAGACCACGGTCGGCGACCTGACGGTCCGCGCCACGTCCCTGGACGTGCGCACCGTCGGCGCCGGCGGCGGCTCGATCGCGCACGTGCCCCCGCTCACCCAGGCCCTGCGCGTCGGCCCCCAGTCGGCCGGCGCGGTCCCCGGCCCCGCGTCATACGGCCAGGGCGGCACCGAGCCCACGGTGACGGACGCGGACGTGGTCCTCGGCTACCTGCCCCCGGCGCTCGCCGGCGGCGAGATCTCCCTCGACGTCGACGCGGCCCACGAGGCGGTGCAGAAGATCGCCGACGCGACCGGGCTGCCGTCGGTGCAGGCCGCGGCCGAGGGCATCCACGACATCGTCAACGAGAATATCTTCGGCGCGCTGAAGCTGGTCTCCACCCAGCAGGGCTTCGACCCGCGCGACTTCGCGCTGATGGCCTTCGGCGGTGCCGGCCCGCTGCACGCCAACGCCCTGGGGATCCTCACCGGTGCGTGGCCGGTGATCATCCCGCCCTCGCCGGGGGTCCTGGCCGCCTACGGCGACGCCACCACGAGCCTGCGGGACGAGTCGGTCCAGACCCTGATCCGCCGGTTCAGCGAGCTGACCGACGGTGCCCTGCGCGACCTGCTCCACGGGCTCGCCGACACGGCCAAGCAGACGCTGCTGGAGTCCGGGCTGACCGAGGAGCAGCTGACCGTCACCTACGCGGTCGACCTGCGCTACCACGGCCAGGGCTTCGAGATCCCGGTGACGATCGACGCCGACGACCTGGACGGCGGCGCGCTGGACGCGCTGCGCAAGGCCTTCGACAGCGAGCACGACCGGCTGTTCAACTTCCTGCTCTCCAACGAGCACGAGCTGGTGACCGCCCGGGCCACCGTGAGCGGACCGCGGCCCGAGATGGCCGCGACCGTGCTGGCCGAGGGCGGGGTCGACCCGTCCGCGGCCGCCCGCCGCACGCACCAGCTGTGGTTCGAGGGCGAGCACATCGAGGCCACCATCTACGACCGCCACAAGTTGCTCGCCGGCAACGTGGTGACCGGTCCCGCGGTGGTCGCCGAGATGGACTCCACCACGCTCGTCCTGCCCGGCCACGCCGCGACCGTGCACCCCAGCGGCAGCCTGCTCATCCGCCCCATCGACTCCGGCTCCGAGGACTGACCCATGGCTGAACTGCTCCAGACGAACACCGAGGACTTCGGGAAGGTCGACGTCGACGTCGTGACCCTCGACCTCATCGAGAACGGGCTGCGCAGCGCGCGCTACGAGATGGACGAGGTGCTCTTCCGCACCGCGCTGTCGCCGGGCATCCGCGAGCAGCACGACGAGTTCCCGCTCATCGGCGACCCCGAGGGCAAGATGGTGGTCGGACAGTTCGGGCTGTCCATCCCCGACTTCCTGGCGAACTTCGACGGCACCATCGAGGAGGGCGACGTCCTCATGACGTCCGACCCCTACTCGTGCGGCGCCGCGATCAGCCACGCCAACGACTGGCTGGTCGTCATGCCGATCTACTTCGAGGGACGGATCGTCGGCTGGGCCTCCCAGTTCGGGCACATGTCGGACGTGGGCGGCAAGACGCCGGCCTCGATGCCGACCGACGCGCGCACCATCTACGAGGAGGGCGTGGTCATCCCGCCCTTCAAGCTCTACAAGAAGGGTGTGCTCGACGAGGACGCGCTGCGGATCATCCTCAACCAGGTCCGCAAACCGGACTGGAACCGGGCCGACCTCAACGGGATCGTCGCCGCGTGCCGCACGGCCGGGCGGCGGGTCCAGCAGATGTGCGAGCGGTTCGGGGTGGACACCTACACCTCGGCGCTCGACGCGCTGCTCGACCGCAACTACCGGGCCATGAAGGCGCTGCTCGCGGCGGTCTTCGAGGAGGGCAAGCCGGTCAGCTTCACCGACTACATCGACGACGACGGCCGCGGCAACGGGCCGTTCGAGCTGACCATGACGATCACCCGCACGGGTGACAAGGTGCTCATCGACCTGGCCGGCAGCAGCCCGCAGGCCGAGGGGCCGATCAACTACTACATCAACGAGAACCTCATCCGGATGTTCTTCGGCATCTACATGATCACGGTCGCCGACCCCCAGATCCTGTGGAACGACGGCTACTACCCGCTGGTGGACGTCAACATCCCGGAGGAGTCCTTCTGGAAGCCGAAGTTCCCCTCGGCGCTCAACGGCCGCAACCACGGCATCGGCCGGCTCTTCGACCTGTTCGGCGGACTGCTCGGCCAGTGCAACCCCGACCTGATGAACGCCGCCGGCTTCTCCTCCTCGCCGCACTTCATGTACTCCGGGAACTACTCGGAGGGCGAGCGCAAGGGCGAGTGGTTCCAGCTCTACTCGAT
>JAAYYA010000387.1 GCA_012515595.1 Actinomycetales bacterium | reverse complement strand
GGGCTGAGCCAGACCTGGCACGACCGCCTGCTGGTCGCGCACATGATGACCAACCTGCTGGGGTGGGTCGGCCTGACCGTCACCGGCACCCTGGTCACCCTGTGGCCCACGATGCTGCGCACCCCGATGGACCCGCGCGCCGAGGCCATGGCCCGCCAGGCGCTGCCCGTCCTGGCCGTGTCCCTGCTCATCATCACCAGCGGGGCCCTCGCCGGGCTGCGCCCCGTCACCGTCTCCGGGTTGGTCCTGTATGCCGCGGGGCTGGTCTGGTGGGGACGTGCTCTCTGGGCACCGGCCCGGCGCCGTCCCCCGAGCGAGTTCGCCACCGGCTCCGTGGCCTGCGCCCTGGTCTGGCTCGCCGTCGGGCTCGGCACCACCATCGTCCTCGTCGCCCGCGGGGGCGTCAGCGACCGGGTGGGTCTGCTCGCCTCGATCTTCGTCGTGGGCTTCGCGGCGCAGCTGCTGCCCGGCGCCCTGTCCTACCTGATGCCGACCGCCCTCGGCGGCGGACCGTCGGTCGTGCGCGCGGGCCAGGCCGTCTTCAACACCCTGGCCGGGCTGCGCCTGGTGGTCATCAACCTGGGCCTGGCGGTCTGCCTGGCGCCGGTCCCCAGCCTCGTGCGGGTCGTCGTCTCCGTCCTGGTGCTCGTGGCGCTGGCCTCCTTCCTGCCCCTGATGGTGAAGGGGATCATCACCTCGGTGCGCGCCCGTCGCGCCCTCGGCGGCGGGCTGCCGCCGATCGACCCGAGCGCCCGGGTGGAGCGACCTGCCTCGTCACTGACCCTGGCCCAGGCGGTCGCCGGGGCGTCCGCGCTGCTCGTCGCGATCACCGTCGGCGTCGGGCTGGACCCGGTCGCGGCCGGCATCGGGGCGCCGACGAGCTCCACGACCCAGGACGCCTCGGTCTCGCCCACGGGCGAGACGACCCGGGTCGAGGTGTCTGCAGCGGGGATGAGGTTCACCCCCGACACGGTCACCGTCCCACTGGGCAACCGACTGGTCATCGACCTGGTCAACGACGACCCGTCCACGACGCACGACCTGGCCATCGGCGGTCAGAAGACCCCTCGCCTGGCCCACCAGGAGCACGCCGAGATCGTCATCGACGTGGTCACCGGGCCGCTCGACGGCTGGTGCACGATCGTCGGCCACCGGCAGAGCGGCATGACCTTCCAGGTGCAGACCACCGGCGGGACGCCCGCCGCCGGGGCCGACGCCGACACGGGCGCGGACGGCGGCTCCGGTGAGCCACCTGCGGGCGGGACCACCGACGGATCCCACGCCGGCCACGGCGACGGCCCGCTGCTCACCGACGACCCGCCCCCCGTCATACAGCCGGTGGACCCGGTCCTCGCACCGGCCCCGGCCACCACCACCCACCGGATCACGCTCACCGCCCAGGAGGTGCCGCTGGAGGTCGCCCCCGGCCTGTGGCAGCAGCGGTGGACCTTCAACGGCCAGGCCCCCGGCCCGACCCTGCGGGGCAAGGTCGGTGACGTCTTCGAGATCACCCTGGTCAACGACGGCACCATGGGTCACTCCATCGACTTCCACGCCGGGGCGCTGGCCCCGGACGAGCCGATGCGCACGATCCCGCCCGGGGAGTCCCTGGTCTACCGGTTCACCGCCACGAGGTCGGGCATCTGGATGTACCACTGCTCGACGATGCCGATGTCCTCCCACATCGCCGCGGGGATGACGGGGGCCGTGATCATCGACTCGCCGGACCTGCCCGAGGTCGACCGCGAGTTCCTCCTGGTGCAGACCGAGGTCTACCTCGACACGGTCGCGACCTCCGCCGAGGACGCGACCGAGGTCAGCGCCGACAAGGTCGGCGCCGAGCAGCCCGACCTCGTCGTCTTCAACGGCATCGCCAACCAGTACGACGAGCACATGCTGGAGGCGCAGGTCGGTGAGCGGGTCCGCATCTGGGTGCTGGACTCCGGGCCCAACCGCCCGAGCAGCTTCCACGTCGTGGGGGGTCAGTTCGACACCATCTACCAGGAGGGCCGCTGGGTGCTCGGCGGCCCCGAGGAGGAGGGCGATCCGACCGGCGGGAGCCAGGTCCTCGGGCTGCTCCCGGCGCAGGCGGGCTTCGTCGAGCTGGTCATGCCGGAGGCGGGCCACTACCCGCTGGTGTCCCACCTCATGGTGGACGCCGAGCGGGGTGCGCACGGCTTCCTGCGGGTCAGCGAGTAGCCGGCCGGGCTCCGGCCGCGCCACCTCTCACGGACCGCCTCCCGCTCCGGCGGGGGCGGCCGCGGGCAGCGGGATCGCGACGGTCGGGTCCCCCAGCAGGACCGTGCTGGCCCGGTCGTATGCCGTGGCCTTGCTGTACGTGGCCAGGTCCAGGGCTCCGCTGGTCCCCTTGTTGAACTCCTCGAGCTGGCGCCCGTGGTTGATCAGCAGTGACCCCACCGCCGTGTAGTACGGAGCCAGGGCGAGACCGACCGGCTGCCCGCCGCAGATGCCCTCGTAGACGGCCCGTCGCAGGCTGGAAGTCAGGTCCTGCCGGGTCGGCGGGAACTCCATCGTCCAGTTGAAGGTGGGCTCCACCTGCCCGATGAAGGCACGCAGTGGCCGGCTGGCCCCCAGCAGCGCGCGCGGTGTCGGGGCGGTCTGCGCACCGAGCCGCGCGACCTCCGTGAGCACCCGCCCCACCTGGCCGGTGGCGGCGAACAGTCCGTCGTAGGCCGACGGCTGGTCCGCCCCCGCGGAGCAGCAGGCCTGCGCGAACCAGACGGCGCCGTCGGGGGCCCAGCCCGCGGTGAGCGCGGCCGGGTCCACGGCCTGCAGGGAGCTGTCGACGAGCATGCCGAGGTCCCGCTGCATGGCGGCCGGGTCGCTCAGCGGGCCGGTCTTGCCGTGGCTGGTCGTCACGACCAGGAGCGGACGCAGCTCGGCGAGGGCCTCGACCAGGGCCGTCCCGGAGGCGTCGTCCTGCGCCCCGTCGATGAACCGGGCGGCCGTCATGTCGCTGTCGCCGGCCAGCTCGGTGGCCAGGGAAGCACCGATCACCTCCCGCATCAGACTCGTGATGTCGCCGCCCCCGTGGTCGACCGACCAGACCAGCGGCGCGGCATACTGCGCCTGCGAGTCGGCCCACCCGGACAGCAGCGCGGTGACGTAGTTGGCCAGCCCCTCCCCTTCCAGGTCGAGGCGACCGACGTGGCGGACGGGGTTGAGGGCGTACTGCACCTGCCAGGGGACCTCCCGGGGGGAGGCCGCGACGAGCAGGTAGAGCGGCAGCTGCTGGGGGCCCATTCCCTGCGGCGAGGCGGCGGTGAACAGGTCACCCTCCCCGGCGTAGTCGCGCAGCACCCACGGGGCCAGCCCGGTCCCCGGGCGGTAGCGCAGCACCTTGCCCGCCCGCTCCCGCACCAGCTCGCGGATCGGCTCCGGTGCGTCATCCGCGGTGGCCAGGGCGGCGGCATCGAGCCCCTCCCGCTCGGGGAGCACGACGCCCCAGCCGATCCGCGGGTCCCGCCAGTGGGCAGGGTCCGCCGGCGAGGGCACCAGGTGGCGCTCACCGAGCGAGGGCCGCCCGATGGACCAGCGACCGAACGGCTCGGCGAAAGAGCCGGTGGCCGGCCCCTCCTCGGTGAACGCGTTGGCCCGGACGGTCGTCTCGCGCAGGGGCACCGCCGGTGCCGCCGGGTCGGTCAGTGGGTCGGTCAGAGGGTCGTGCACAGGGTCGGTCATGGTGTGCTCCGCCCCTCGAGCTCGGCCTGGAGGGTCGCGAGCTCCTCGTCGATCATCGCCAGCATCGCGGGGTCTCCCGAGGCCTCCACCTGCGCGCGCAGCCCGGTGAGCACCCGGATGCTCAGGACGATCCGGCGCACCGGCTCCGCCGCGGACTCGGGCGGGGCGGCTGCGCCCTCGGCCGGTGGATCCTCGGGACCTGCCGGTCGGAGCCGCCCGTCGGTGGCGGGCGGAGCGGGGGGCACCGGCGGGACGGGCGCAGGTCCGGCCGGCGCGAGCACCTGCAGCCGGAACCCGTCCGGTCGGCTGTAGACGACCGGCAGGGTCCACTGCTTCTGGGTGCCGCGCTCGGCGTTCAGCTGCTCGTACTGCTCGGCGATCTGCTCCCGGACCCCCACCATGAGGCGGGCCCACTCGATCGGCTCCTCCCCCTGTCCGGGCTGCAGCAGCCGGCTGAACTCTGACATCAGCTGGTCGTAGAACGCCCGGGAGAACAAGGGGGCGTCCCGCTCGCTCACCGGTTCGCGCATGCCCACCACCGCCGGCACACCGTAGGTCGCGATCAGGTCCAGGGCCAGTGACCGGGGCGTCTCCTGGCCGCTGGCGGCCGCGGTCTCGCAGCTGTTGAGCACCACCAGCCACGGCAGGTTGTCCACGGGAGGGTTGAAGGTGTTGATCTCCTTCGCCTCGATCAACAGGGTCTTGCCCTCCGGGCTGAGCCACCGCTCACGGGTAGCCACCTGCAGGTGGGGGCTCTGGCTCGTGGAGAGCCCGTGGCAGAACATGTGCAGCACGTGCGCGTTGAACTGCTGCAGTCGGGAGGCGATCCCTTCGACGGTCGAGGGGAGGAACTCGACGGTCACCCAGTCCAGGCCAGCCGCACCGATCGTGGAGTGCAGCTCGTCCTCGCCGACCAGGGCCAAGAGCTCCACGGGGACCTGCGCAGCCTCGCAGGCGGCCCGCAGGGAGTTCCACTCCGACTCCCCCTTGACGTCCAGGCACGACAGGATCGCCGCGATCCGCACCGGTGGCTCGAAGACCCAGGTGGCCGGCAGCTGGCTGCGGCACTCGACCAGCCGACCGATCGCCCACCGCTCGTCGAGGCCCAGGAAGTCCCCGTCGGGGGAGCACAGGGTCTCCCAGGGGTAGGGCTCACCGTCGCCGGTGTCCAGCTCGACGAAGACCGGGAACCGCTCCGGCGGCTGGACGAGCAGCGCCGCCTCGATGTGCTTGCGCAGGTCCGGGTTGTTGGCCACCAGCGCGTCGTACAGCGCCCGGCCCGCGCGGCGGACGGCGTCCTTCTCCAGCGCCTGACTGGCCGCGAGCGCCTGGAACTCCTGGGCGGTCGGCGCCAGGGTCAGCTCGACGGTCTGGCGGCCGAACCCCCGCGGCTCGCGCAGCTGGATCCCGAGACCGGAAGCACCCCCGGCGGTGGTCAGCCCGGTCACGCTGAAGACGACCCGGTTCATGGCTCCTCCCGGAACTCCAGGGACCGTCGCTCCAGGACGTCGGAGACGCGCCGCAGGGCGGCGACGGCGTCGGCGTCGATGGCGCCGCCCTCGGTCACGGTCCACTGGGCCTGCAGCGACTCCAGATAGCGGGTGCCGGAGGCGACGGAGGCGGGGGTGCCGGGGGCCGCCAGCACCTCCTGGGTGGCCTCGCCGACCATCGCCGAGTGGCCGGTGCGCGTCATGAGGCGCTCCTCGGGATACTCCACGAACTTGGGGTGCGCCCAGCACGAGATCCCGGGCAGTGGTTCGGTCACCGAGGCCTTCCCGGCGTAGACGAGCTCGATGACGCGGGTCAGCTGGGCCAGGTCGGGATCGAGCGACAGGTCGTGGGCGATCCGCACGCCCGGGCTACTGATCGCCAGGGTGTCGGCCACGTCGCGCAGGCCCGCGCCGGAGTAGTTGTCCGGCGGGCCGCTGATCACGAAGGTCCAGGCACCCCGGGAGCCGGCGAACTGCGCCAGCTGCGCGGCTCCGATGAACTCGGCGTGCTCACGTGCGCTGCTAGTCGGTGTGGCGGCGAGCGCCACCGCCCCGCGGCCTCCGGCCAGGTAGCCGTAGCCGACCAGGTGGATGACGTCCATCGCCAGACCCTCGAGGGCCCCGCTGATCCACTCCAGCCACGGGTTGGTGGCCATCGAGGACGGGTGCGCCACCACCTCCCAGTCCGCGGGGTCGGCCACCCGCACCTCGGGCCGCTCCGAGACCAGGTCGAGGACCGCTCGGTGGGCCCACTGGTCGCAGAACAGGTGGACCCGGGTGTCCTTGCCCGACATCGTGGTCCACAGCCGCGCCAGGTGACCGAGGATCGTGGGCGGGTCGAACTCGCCGCCGAAGACCGAGGAGCTGGCACACAGCGCGACCTCGAGGGTCTGGGACTGGGCCTGGGGACGCACGGTGTAGTTGGGCAGCCGGACCAGGGGGCGTCCCAGCGGCTCCAGCAGCTGCTCCCACGGCACCAGGTGCAGGTAGCCCCGCGGGCTGACCAGCTCCAACCACAGGGCGTTGTCCGGCGGAGAGTCCGAGTGACCGAGGTCGGGCATCCGGCGCGAGAGCTGGTAGAGGACGTCCGAGGGCAGGTGGAACTGGTCGTCGGTGACGGGGGCGCCGTCGGGGAAGTCGACCGGGCCCAGCTCGGACGCGCGGCACTCGGCGACGAGCTCGGGGTCCTGCCCCCCGCGGACCAGCCAGAAGTGCACGGCCTCGCGCCCGCCGTGCCGGTAGGCGATCCGGAGGGACGGCAGGTCGTGCTCGGCGCGGACCAGGGCGGCCACCGCTACTCCATCACCTGACAGAGCAGCGCCCACGCCGTGGCGGCGTTCTGCACGTCCCCGTGCCCGCTGATGACGTCGTCAGACCGGATGGCCAGCACACCGGTGTCCGGCAGGTCGTAGCGCTGCGGCGCGGTGCGCGCCGCCACGACCGTGACCGACGAGGTCTCCTGCGGGCCGAACCCGCCGAGGGCGGCATACTCCGACGGTGCTCCGGCGATGACCGCCTCGCGCCGGTCCGACGCCCGGCGGGCGGCGAGGTGGAAGAGCCTGGTCAGGGGCACGTCGTGCCGGCTGAAGGTGGTCATGATGGGTTGGCGCGACCGTTCGAGCGCGGGGCGGTAGCCTCCGGCGCGTCTCCCCCCGGCCGGGTCGGCGAAGCACTGGGCCGAGGTGGCCGGCTGGAGCAGCAGGACGGACTCCACCTGCCGCGACGGTGCCGAGCCGTGCGCCAGGGCCGAGAGGACGACCTTGGCCCCGTAGCTGTGGCCGACCAAGTGCACTCGGGAGCTGGTCGACGCGGCGACGACGCTGTGGAGCATCGTCCGCACCCCGGCCGCGCCCACCCGCCCGGCCCGGTCCTTCATCAGCAGGACGGTGGCGGTGCGGATGACGTTGCGCGGGTTCAGCCGGTCGAACAGACCCGCGGTCTGGGGTGCTGCGGGGTCTGGCTCGTCGGCGGCGAAGCCGCCCCGCTCGGCCGGCTCGTCGGCGCCCTCGTCCGGGATCGTGGCCCAGAGGGCCAGCAGGTCCTCGGGGTCTGGGGTCGACTCTTCCTCGCTCCCGCGCTCGTCGTCGGTGCCGGTGAGGACCGGCGCGAGCAGGGTGGCGAACTCCAGCGCCTCGGCGCCGCTGAGCTCCTCGCGCTCGGCCAGCTCGTAGAGCCGGGCGGCCTGCTCGGGCGCCAGTCCCTCCGCGAGCAGGTCGACGGGCACCTGGTCCGCGGCGGCCGGCTCGGGGTCCCCGGCGATGTCAGGACCCTGCTCGTCGTCCCACACCAGCACGGTGCTGGGCCAGTGGACGCCGACCAGGACCGGCCGGAAGTCACGTGACTCCGGGTGCCAGTGGGCGGCGTGCGCCTTCGTGAACAGGGTGACGAACTGCTCGTAGCGCCGGGTTGCCGCGGCCCAGTCGTTGTTCCACCCGTGGCTGAACAGGAAGACGTCGGTGGCCTCGGCGGACGCGTCGACCAGGTGCGCCAGGCTGGCGGGGCTGGTGCACACGCCCCGCTTGTCGAAGCGGATGATGTAGAAGGGGACGCGCGCCCCGCCCGGTCCCGTCACGGTCTTCCACGGTCCGTTGATCGCAGCCATCGTCTCGTTCCCTCGGGAGACTCACGTGGCGCCGGCCCCTGCCACTCAGGTGGCGGGCCGCACCGCCTTCTCGAACCCAGGCGCTGGTCGCCCGGGTCCCGCACCAGTGCGCTGGTCAACGAGCGTACTCAGGGCGGTTGGCGGCGTCTACATCCTCCAGAATGACATCGTCGGCGCCCGGCACGGACGCCTGGGAGGCGGCTCGGAGGTCAGGCGAAGGCTGACGAGTCCCCGGCGCCCTCGCGGACCACCTGCGGGTAGCCGTCGGAGAAGTCGATGACGGTGGTCGGCTCGTTGCCGGTCTCGTCCCCGTCGATGACGATCTCGACCTGGTCGTCCAGGCGCTCCTTGATCTCCCACCCCATCGCCAGCGGCTCCTCCTCCCCCGGCAGCAGCAGCGTGCTGGAGAGCATCGGCTCCCCGAGCTCGGCCAGGATCGCCTGGGTGATGCGGTGCTCGGGGATCCGCACGCCGACGGTCTTCTTCTTGGGGTGCTGCAGCTTCCGCGGGACGCCCGGGCTGGCCGGCAGGATGAAGGTGAACGGGCCTGGGGTCGCGGCCTTCACCGCCCGGAAGACGGCATTGGTCAGGTGCACGAACTGCCCCAGCTGGGCGAAGTCCGCACAGACCAGGGTGAAGTGGTGCTTGTCGTCGAGCTGGCGGATCCGGATGATCCGCTCCTTGGCCTCCTGGTTGCCCAGCTGCGCCCCGAGGGCGTAGCAGGCGTCCGTGGGATAGGCGACCAGGCCGCCATCACGGAGGGTGTCGACGACCCGGCCGATGAGGCGAGGCTGCGGGTCCACGGGATGGATGTCGAGGAAGGTGGCCATGCGCCACCCTAACCAGCCGGCCGCCGGTCGTGCCTGCCCGGAGCCGTATGCCGTGGGGCCGGCCGCGCAGGCCCGTCACGTAGCCGGGTCGGTCAGCCCGTCGGTGCCTGGCGGTGGTACTGGCAGGTCACCTTGGACAGGGAGAAGCCCGCCCGCTCGTACAGCCTCGTCGCGCCCGTCGGGCTCGCGGAGTCGACGTCGAGCGCCACGTAGGCGAAGCCGTCGGCGAGACCGACGGTGCGCAGCAGCGCAGCGTGGGCCAGTCCCCGGCCCCGGGCGTCCGGCACCGTGCCCACCCGGGTGACGTAGAGCTCCTCCGGCACCCAGGTACCGGCCAGGACGTAGGCGAGCACCCGGCCCTGCCGGTCGAGGGCCACCGTGGAGAGCCCCAGGCGGTTGGAGCGCGCGCCCCAGGTGTCGGCCCAGTCCTCCGGGGACTGGACCCCCGCACCCCAGTGGTCCTTGAAGGCCTCGTTGTGCGCCAGCCGGGTGGCCTCCCGGTGCTCCTCGGTCGGCGACACCAGGACGGCATCGACCTCCGGCACCTCCACGGGCTCCACGGTGATATCCCGCTTCATCTCGTTCCAGTAGCGCACGATCGCATAACCCCGCTGCTCGAGCATCGGCCGGACCGAGGCCCCCTCCACGCCGCCGGAGACCGTCCAGATCACCGGCGCGCCGGGCACCCGCTGCGCGGCCAGCTCCAGCCCCCGGGGCTCCATCCGGTCCATCAGCTCGGTGCCCAGACCCCGTCGCCGGAAGTCCGGGTGGATGCCGCCGCCCAGGTAGGCCTTGGCCTGCCCGTCGTGCGTGCCGTGGCACCTCAGCTGCCCGTAGCCGACGAGCTGATCGCCCTCCCACAGCGCCCACGAGTCGCGCTCCGGGGTGAACCCGTGCTCGGTCAGCTCCTCGGCGAGGTCGTCCTCCTCGTAGAACTCCTCGGTGCCGTCCACCCGCGCCAGCAGGTTGGTCAGCTCGGCCCAGGCCGGCACGTCGTCGGGACGCAGGTGGCTCCACGTGGTCATGCCCGACAGTCTCTCCGGAGGCGACGTCCCCTTTCCACACCTTTTTCGCAGGGGTTTCGCACGCCCTCCCCACAATTTCTCAGGGGTTTCGCATGCCCTCCGCACATTTTCGTAGGCGTTTCGCACGCCCCTGCTGTGCCTAGGTAGTTCGTGGGTCAATCGGGTGCGCGCTGACGACACCCAACTACCCCGCGAGACGGCTGGCACTGTCCCGGCCCCTGTCACAGGCTGTCCAGGTCCGCGCTGGCGCGCGGGACCTACGGATCTGTCGGATGAGCCACTTTTCAGGCGCCGCCCGTGAGGCTCCGACGCCCCCGCGTCACGGCATACAAGATGGTCCCGGCACCCAGGACCAGGGCGCCGGTGAGCACCGACGGCCACGGCAGGGACCACGCGAGGACGAGGCAGCCGAGGAGGCCGACCGCCGGCACGCTCCTGGACCAGCGCCAGTCCCGCAGGGTCCAGGCGCTCGCGTTGGCCACGGCGTAGTAGGTGAGCACCCCGAAGCTGGAGAACCCGATGGCGCCGCGCAGGTCAACGAGGAGCACCAGGACCAGCACGATGGCCCCGACGGCGATCTCGGCGTGCTGCGGCACCCCGCGGTCGTCGACCCGTGCCAGGTGGCCGGGCAGGTGTCCGTCGCGGGCCATGGCCAGCGAGGTCCGGGAGACGCCCAGCACCAGGTTGAGCAGGGCCCCGAAGGCGGCCAGCGCTGCCACGGCGCGTACCGCCCAGACCCACCCGGACGGGAGCACCGCCGCGGTGGCCGCCGCCACGGGGTCGGCGACCCGCGCCAGCTCGGCCGGTCCCAGGACGGCCAGGGTGAGCACCGCGACGACGGTGTAGAGCACCAGGACCGCCGTCACCGTGATCGCCACGGCGCGCGGGATCGTGCGGTGCGGCTCGGTCACCTCCTCGGCGAGGGTGGCGATCCGGGCGTAGCCGGCGAAGGCGAAGAAGATCAGCCCGGCGGCCTGCAGGACGCCGTAGGCCCTGGCCGGGTCGGTGAACAGCTCGGGCCGCGGTGCGTCGCCTCCGCCCACTGCTCCCGCTACGACCACGCCGGCCAGGACGGCGATCACCACGGTGCTGATCAGCCGGGAGACGCCGGCCGAGCGCTGCACGCCGGTGAGGTTGAGGCCGGTCACCACCACGACCGCCACCGCGGCGGCGACCCGCTCCCGGCCCGGTGCGGCATACGCCGCGATCGCCATCGCCATCGCGGCGCAGGAGGCGATCTTGCCGACCACGAAGGACCACCCCGCCAGGTAGCCCGCGAACGGCCCCAGACGCTCCCGTCCGTAGACGTAGGCGCCGCCGGCGGAGGGGTAGCGCACGGCCAGGGCGGCCGAGGACCAGGCGTTGCAGACGGCCACCAGGGCGGCCAGGACGAGGCTCATCAGCAGCCAGGAGCCCGCGGCCCGCGCGGCCGGTGCCCACACGACGAAGACGCCGGCGCCGATCATCGACCCCAGGCCGATGCCGACGGCGTCGGCCAGGCCGAGCCGCCGGGAGAGCGCGGTCACTCGGTGACGTAGGTGACGGGGGCGGAGAGCTGGACCGTCCGGGAGACCGTGCACAGCCGGTCCCGGGACCGGGCCACGGCGTCCGGCAGCCGGGTGCGGGCGCGGTCCCCGTCCTCCCCCTCCGGGAAGCGGACGTCGAAGGTGATCGTGATCTCCCCCAGGTGGTTGCCGTGCTCGTCGCTGAGCTTCTCCGCACCCCCGCTCACCTCGAACCGGGTGGGCTCGGCGATCCGGCTGGTCAGGTAGTCGACGTCGATGGCCGAACAGCCCGCCATCGCCACGAGCAGCAGCTCCACCGGCGTGAAGTCCTCGGAGCCGCCGTCCCCGAACTGCAGTCGCCCGCCCCGGGCGTTCACGGCCTCGTAGGAGCCCTTGGCGTTGCGGGTCAGGGAGATGCTTCGCAGGTTGTCGGCGCTCATAGGGGCTAGCCTGCCAGAGTGAGTCCACGACTGATCCTGGTCCGCCACGGAGCGACGGAATGGTCCGAGTCGGGCCAGCACACCGGCCTGACCGACCTGCCGCTGCTCCCCGCCGGCGAGGAGGGCGCCCGTGCCCTCGGACCCCTGCTGGCCACCTTCGACTTCGCCCACGTCCGCTCCTCCCCGCTGCAGCGTGCCCGGCACACCGCCGAGTTGGCGGGGGTCGAGGTGGACCAGGTCGACCCCGACCTGCTCGAGTGGGACTACGGGGCCATCGAGGGCATCAGCACCGCCCAGGTCCGGGAGGAGACGGGGACCGACTGGTCGGTGTGGCGCGACGGTGTGCGTCCCGGTGCCACGCCGGGCGAGACGGTGGAGGAGGTGGCCGCGCGGGCCAGCCGGGTGCTCGCCGACGTCCAGCAGTATGACGGGGACGTCGCCCTGTTCGGTCACGGCCAGGCCCTGCGGATCCTGACCGCCGTCTTCCTGCGGACCGAGCCCCGGTTCGGGGCGCACCTCACCTTCGAGACCGGGGCGATCGGCATCCTCGGGCACCACCGGGAGGACCCGGTGATCATCGGGTGGAACCTCACGTCCTGACACTCAGGGATGACAGTCAGGCCGTGACACTCACGCCGTGACGGGCGCGGCGACCTCCGGCAGCGGCCAGGTGTGGACCGGCTCGTTGCTCTCCCCGTGCTCCATGTAGAGCGCGAACATCTTCTTGATCGCCGTCGGCCGGTCGTCCCCCTGCGCCTCGAATCGCTGGGTGCAGGCGACCTGCCAGGACGCACCGTTCTGGCCGGACTGACAGCGCTCGGCCAGCACGTCCAGGTAGTGGGTGCGGACCTCGCGGCGCAGCCCCAGGCCCGCCAGCCCCTCGTCGGCCATCGGCAGCAGGTGCTCGGCGACCAGCTCGGTGACCGGCACGCGGCCGACCCCCGGCCAGCTCAGGACCGAGGCGATCCCGTGCTGGGCCGCCTCGTCGAAGTTGTTGGCGGCGTCCTCGAACGGCATCTTGGTCCAGATCGGCCGCCCGCTGCTGGTGAGCTTCTCGAGCAGGCCGTAGTAGAAGCAGGCGTTGGCGACCATGTCGACGACGGTCGGGCCGGCCGGGAGGACCCGGTTCTCCACCCGCAGGTGCGGGACGCCCCGGACGTTGTCGTAGATGGGTCGGTTCCAGCGGTAGACGGTGCCGTTGTGCAGGCGCAGCTCGCCGAGCTCCGGCACCTGGCCGGCCTTGTAGACGGCGACGGGGTCCTCGTCGCTCTGCTCCGGCAGGAGGGCCGGGTAGCAGCGCACATTCTCCTCGAACAGGTCGAAGATCGAGGTGATCCAGCGGTCCCCGAAGTAGGCCCGTGGCCGGACGCCCTGCGCCTTGAGCTCGACCGAGCGGGTGTCGACCATCTGGGTGAACAACGGGATCCGGGTCTCGGCCCACAGCTGGCGCCCGAACAGGTAGGGCGAGTTGGCGGCCAGCCCGACCTGGACGCCGGTGATCGCGGAGGCGGCGTTCCAGTAGAGCGGGAAGTCCTGCGGCGTGACCTGCTGGTGGAGCTGCACGGAGGTGCACCCGGACAACGGGCCGATGGTCTCGAAGTAGCCCGAGACGCGCTCGCCCGTCGGCCCCTCGATGTCGAGCTCCAGCCCCTCGCCGCGCTCGGCCAGGATCGCGTTGTTGAGGGCGGTGTAGCGGACTCCGAGGCTGAGCCAGTCGCCGTCGAAGAGCTCCTGCATCAGGGTCGGCAGGATGCCGACCGCGGCCACCTGCGCGCCGTGCCCCCGGGCGGCGTCCCCCGCCCGCCGCAGCGACTCGTTGAGCCAGCGCTCCAGCCGCACCGCCTGGTCCCCGGCCATGGGCCGTGGCGCCACGTTCATCTCGATGTTGTAGCGCCCGACCTCGGCCTGGAAGTCGAACTCCGAGCCCTCCAGGTCCTTCAGGACCGCGCCGTTGATGAGCGCCGGGTCGAGGTTGCCGTCGACCAGGTTGAGCTCGATCTCCAGGCCCATCTGCGGGCGGGTGAAGTCGAACCGGCTCTGCTCGAGCATGTGCTCGAAGACATCGAGGGACTGCAGGACCTTATGGCGGTAGGCCAACCGGTCCTCGCGGGTGAACGCTGCGGAACTGACTTCCTGACCCATGAGCGCCTCCTGACGTTGCAGACAGACTAGTCAGCCTCGGCGCTGTTGTGCCGGTCGACACGGGTCCGGAGGGGTCTGGCCGGGCAAGCCCCGCTGGGGAGCGGGAGGATACTGGGCGGCCCCAGGAGTGCGTCAGGTCGAGCAGGAGGCGCCGTGCAGATCGAGCCCTACCGCAGGGAGCATCGCGACGCGGTGATCCAGCTGTCAGTCAGGGCGTGGACACCGGTGTTCGCGGCACTGCGATCGGCG
Organism: Actinomycetales bacterium; assembly: GCA_012515595.1. Classification (GTDB taxonomy): domain Bacteria; phylum Actinomycetota; class Actinomycetes; order Actinomycetales; family Dermatophilaceae; genus Ornithinicoccus. Next base: position 9,193 of record JAAYYA010000387.1, on the reverse strand, counting down.
GTCCCGGACTACGTCTACGACTCGTTCTGGCCACAGGGCTGGGAGGTCCGGCAGCGCAGCGACGTGGCCGCGATCCTGGACACGGACCCCGAGACGGTCTACGTGGCCGTCGACGGTCCTGTCGTGCTCGGCTGGATGGCCGTCCGCCTGCACCCGGTGGACGACATGGGCGAGGTGGCCATCCTGGCGGTGGACCCGGCGCACCAGCGGCGCGGCACGGCCCGGGCCCTGCTGGACCATGCCTGCGACATCGTCCGCGCAGCTGGGATGCGCATGGTCATGGTCGAGACCGGGGACGACCCGGGCCACGCCGCATCCCGCGCCACCTACGAGGCGGTCGGGTTCGACCGCTGGCCCGTCGCCCGCTACTTCAAGGACCTGGCCGAGGAGGCTGAAGGAGCTCAGTCCTCGAAGGCCTCCGGCGGCGGGCAGGAGCAGACCAGGTTGCGGTCGCCGTAGGCGCCGTCGATGCGCTTGACCGGAGGCCAGTACTTCGCGGCCGGGCCGGCCGGGAAGACCGCGGTCATCCGGTCGTAGGAGTGGCCCCACTCCCCTGCCAGCTCGACCGCCGTGTGCGGTGCGTTGGCCAGCATCGCCCGGGATCCCTCGTCGTCCATCTCGGCACGGATGGCGATCATCGCGTCGATGAAGCGGTCCAGCTCACCCAGGTCCTCGCTCTCGGTGGGCTCGACCATGAGGGTGCCGGCCACCGGGAAGCTCATCGTCGGGGCGTGGAAGCCGTAGTCGATGAGGCGCTTGGCGACGTCGTCGACCGTCACGCCCGTGTCCTTGGTCAGGCCGCGCAGGTCGAGGATGCACTCGTGGGCGACCAGCCCGTTCTTCCCCGCGTAGAGGACCGGGTAGTGCTCGGACAGGCGCTTGGCGACGTAGTTCGCGTTGAGCACGGCGACCTCTGCGGAGCGGGTCAGTCCCGCCCCGCCCATGAGCCGGACGTAGGCCCACGAGATCGGCAGGATGCCCGCCGAGCCGTAGGGCGCGGCGGCGATGGCCCCCACGCCGGTCTCCGGGCCGGCCTCGCTGTCGAGCGGGTGGCTCGGCAGGTGCGGGGCCAGGTGCTCGCGGACGGCGACCGGTCCGACGCCCGGGCCGCCCCCGCCGTGCGGGATGCAGAACGTCTTGTGGAGGTTGAGGTGTGAGACGTCCCCGCCGAACTCCCCCGGCTTGGCCAGACCCATGAGGGCGTTGAGGTTGGCCCCGTCGACGTAGACCTGACCGCCGGCCGCGTGGACCAGCTCGCAGAGCTCGCTGATGGTCTCCTCGTAGACACCGTGGGTGGAGGGGTAGGTGACCATGATCGCGGCCAGCTCCTCCCGGTGCTTGTCGATCTTGGCCCGCAGGTCGTCCATGTCGATGGAGCCGTCGGGCGCCGTCTTGACCACGGCCACCTTCAGCCCGGCCATCACCGCGCTGGCCGCGTTGGTCCCGTGCGCGCTGGCCGGGATCAGACACACGGTGCGGGCGTCGTCGCCGTTGGCCAGGTGGTAGGAGCGGATGGCCAGCAGACCGGCGAACTCGCCCTGCGACCCGGCGTTCGGCTGCAGGCTGACCTTGTCGTAGCCGGTGATCTCGGCCAGCCACTGGGACAGCTCGGCGACGACGCGCCGCGACCCGACCGTCTGGTCATGGGGCGCGAAGGGGTGCAGCGAGGCGAACTCCGGCCAGGTGATCGCCTCCATCTCGGTGGTGGCGTTCAGCTTCATCGTGCACGAGCCGAGCGGGATCATGCCGCGGTCGAGCGCGAAGTCCTTGTCCGCCAGGGAGGTGATGTAGCGCAGCATCTGGGTCTCGCTGCGGTGGGTGTTGAAGACCGGGTGGGTCAGGTAGTCGCTGCTGCGGGTGAAGGACTCGTCCCAGGCAACGCCCTCGGGCACCTCGACCGGCTCGACGCCGAAGGCGCCGAGCACCACGTCCAGCTCGGCGGCGGTGATCACCTCGTCGGTGCTCAGCAGCACGTGCTCGGCATCGACCTTCCACAGGTTGACACCGCCCTCGAGGGCCTTGGCGATCACGGTGTCCGCGTTCGCGCGGACCGTCAGGGTGTCGAAGAAGTTCCCGGTCGGGACCTCCACTCCCCCGGCGACCAGAGCCTCCCGGATGTAGCGCGCCTTGGCGTGCACCTGCTCGGCGATCCGGCGCAGGCCCTCGGGCCCGTGCCACACGGCATACATGCTGGCCATCACGGCCAGCAGCACCTGGGAGGTGCAGATGTTGGAGGTGGCCTTCTCCCGCCGGATGTGCTGCTCGCGGGTCTGCAGGGCCAGGCGGTAGGCCGGTGCTCCGGCGGCGTCCTTACTGACACCGACGAGCCGCCCGGGCAGCGTCCGCTCCAGTCCCTCGCGCACGCTCATGTAGCCCGCGTGCGGGCCGCCGAAGGCCATCGGGACGCCGAAGCGCTGCGTGGTGCCCACGGCGACGTCGGCGCCCCACTCGCCCGGTGCCCGGAGGACCGTGAGCGCGAGCAGGTCGGCCGCGACGGTGACCAGTCCGCCCCCGGCGTGGATGGCCTCGGTGAGGGCGGACCAGTCGCGGATCTCGCCGTCGGCGCCGGGGTACTGCACCACGGCGCCGAAGACCGGCCTGCCGCCGGCGAGCGCCTCGTGGTCCGACAGGTCGCCCGTGACCAGCTCGAGACCCAGCGAGCGGGCGCGGGTGGCCAGGACGCTGGCGCTTTGCGGGAGCAGGTGCTCGTCGACCAGCAGCACCGCGTCGTCGGCGACCTTCGAGGCGCGGCGCATCAGGGTCATCGCCTCGGCGACCGCGGTGCCCTCGTCGAGGAGAGACGCCCCGGCGGTGGGCAGGCCGGTGAGGTCGGCCACGACGGTCTGGAAGTTGAGGAGCGCCTCCAGGCGGCCCTGGGAGATCTCCGGCTGGTAGGGGGTGTAGGCGGTGTACCAGGCGGGGTTCTCCAGGACGTTGCGCTTGACGACCGGCGGCGTCTGGGTGCCGTAGTAGCCCAGGCCGATCATCGAGGAGACCACCGTGTTCTGGGCCGCCACCGACCGCAGCTCGGCCAGGGCCGCCTGCTCGGACTCGGCCGCCGGCACGTCCAGCGGCGCAGCAGCGCGGATCCGCTCGGGCACGGCCGCGTCGACCAGCGCCTCGAGGGAGTCGTAGCCGAGGGTCTGGAGCATGGTGGCGATGTCGGCGTCGCGGGGGCCGATGTGCCGGCTGGCGAACTCAGGCAGCGGTGACAAGAGGACTCCTCAGGTCGGCCCCCTCTGTCCGGGTGTCCCGTTCAGAGTTGCCTCGACCGCACGTTCCTTGCGCCTGAGAGCTTGGCGGGGAGAATGCCCCTTCGGCGCCCCAACGAGTGAGGACTCTCACGCGGGTGTCAACAGCGCAGCCAGTCTAGCCACTGCGGCGAGGATCTCCGCCTCCGCCACGGGTGTGCGGTGTCACTCCCTGGGCACGGTTCGCGCGGGTGCGCGCGGGATATAGCCGTGTGGCAGGCACGGCCAGCGTGCCCAGGTTGCTCAGCTCGTCTTGCGTGCGCGCCGGCGCTGCGCCAGCTCGTCGTCCCCGGTGCCCGGGACTTCGGCCTTCTCGCTGGGCAGCGAGGCGAGGGTGCCCTCGACCTCGCGCCACACGCTGCCGACGGCGATGCCGAAGACGCCCTGCCCGCCGCGGACCAGGTCGATGACCTGGTCGTCGGAGGTGCACTCATAGACACTGGCGCCGTCACTCATCAGCGTGATGTGCGCCAGGTCCTGGACCCCGCGCTCGCGCAGCTGGGTGATGGCCACGCGAATCTGCTGCAGGGAGACCCCGGTGTCGAGCAGTCGCTTGATGATCTTCAGGACCAGGATGTCCCGGAAGCTGTAGAGGCGCTGCGTGCCGGATCCGCTGGGGTTGCGCACGGAGGGCTCCAGCAGCCCGGTGCGGGCCCAGTAGTCCAGCTGCCGGTAGGTGACGCCCGCTGCACCGCACGCGGTGGGACCGCGGTAGCCGACGCCCTCTTCCAGCGCCGGCACGTCGGAGGTGAACAGCAGCCCCTGCTCTGGCGTCGCCGCGTCCTGCGGACCGCGCACTTCGGCTCCAGTGCCCACTGGCACCCCTCCTAGACTACGTTGGTGTGATTCGACGGTAGGCCTTTGTGGCCCGTGGGTCAATCACCGCCACGCGGTGGATCGTCCTCGCCGGACTCGAAGTCCTCGGCGGAGACCTGGTCAAGGAACTCCCGGAACCGCTCCACCTCGTCCTCGTCCTCCACCGCCATCGCCACGCCCGCGGCATCGAGGACCTCTTCGGAGGCCAGGATCGGCGTGGCGGCGCGCAGCGCGAGCGCGATGGCGTCCGAGGGCCTGGCCGAGATCTCCGTGGTGCCGTCCAGGACCAGGACGGCATAGAAGATGTTGTCCTCCATCTTGGTGATCCGGACCTCGTCGAGCCGGTGTCCGAGGTCGGCGATCAGCGTGACCATCAGGTCGTGCGTCAGGGGCCGGGGCGGCTGGACACCCTGCTGCGCGTAGGCGATCGCGGTGGCCTCGGGGGCCGCGATCCAGATCGGCAGGTAGCGGTGTCCCTCGCGCTCCCTGAGCAACACGATGGGGTTGTTGGTCGGCATCTCGACGCGCACACCCAGGACGTCCAACTCCTTCACCTTCTCAAGGCTACTGGGTCTGTCTGAGTCCCGCGCGGACCATGACCTGCTGCGTGTGGCCGAGTCCTGCGCCTATCAGCCCCTACTGCGCCTGTCCGAGCCCCGCGCGGACCAGCGCGACGTGCAGCGCCAGGGTGCGGGCCACGATCTCGGTCTCCAACTCCTCGGGGTCGGCGTCCTCGGCCCCCCGTGCTCGCCGGCGCCGCACCGGCTCGAGGATCTGCTGGGCCAGTCCCACCTCGCGGTCAGCGGCGACCCGGAAGAGGCGCAGGTGCCGGGGCTCCAGGCCGTACTCGGCCAGGGCGGTGCACTCGCGGGCGATGTCGAGGTCGTCGGCGGAGTGCCGGCCGGCGGAGTCGACCCGGATCAGTCCGAAGGCCTTCAGCTGGGTGTAGGCGGCGACGTCGATGCCGACCGCCTCGCGCAGCTCGGCCGGGGTCACCCGGACGGACCGGCGGCGGCGCAGCTGGTCGGCGGTGGGCAGCCGGGCACCCTGGGGCCGGGCGGCCGGCGCGGCAGCATGACCGGCCTCAGGTGGTTCGTCGGTCGTGATCCCCAGGTCCATCCCGTCCAGGGCGCTCCGGATCACCTTCAGCGGCCAGAACTTGTCTCGCTGGGCGCGCAGCACGAACCGCAACCGCTCGACGTCCTCGTCGGTGAAGGCCCGCTGACCGGACTCGCGCCGCTGCGGCAGCACCAGGCCCTCGGTCTCAAGGAACCGGATCTTGGAGACGGTGAGCTCAGGGAACTCCTGCTGCAGCTCACGCAGCACCGCCCCGATGGAGTGCAGCGTCACTGCCGCCCGCGGTAGTAGACCAGCCGGAACTTGCCGATCTGGACCTCGTCACCCTGCTCCAGGAGCTGGTTGTCGATCCGCTCCCGGTTGACGTACGTGCCGTTGAGCGATCCGACGTCACGCACCTCGTACCCCTGCTCGGAACGGGCGAACACCGCGTGCCGGCGGGAGACGGTGACGTCGTCGAGGAAGATGTCGCTGCTCGGGTGACGCCCCGAGCTCACCTCGTCGTCGTCCAGCAGGAACCTGGCACCGGTGTTGGGTCCGCGCAGCACGATGAGCAGCGCGGTCCCGGGGCGGAGCGCGTCGACCGTGCGCTGGTCGGCCTCGGAGAGCCGTGGGACGTCCTCCTCGAAGGCGTGGCCCGGCTGTGGCACCTCCAACCCATGGGGCAGGTTGGCCGTCGGGTCCACCCCGGACCCGTAGTGCTCACGCTCTCGGTCGGTCACCAGTTACCTCCTCGTCGGCTTCCCAGCCTAGTTGGTCTGCTCCCGGTAGGCCTCGACCGTCAGCAGATTGTCCACGTCGGCCTGGTCAGACACCTTGACCTCGAACATCCAGCCCTCGCCGTAGGGGTCGGAGTTGATGAGCTCCGGTGTGGCGTCCAGCGCATCGTTGACGGCCGTCACCTCTCCGGCCAGGGGTGCGTACAGGTCGCTGACGGACTTGGTGGACTCCACCTCGCCGCAGGCGTCGCCGGCACTGACCTCGTCGCCGACGGCGGGCAGGCTAACGTACACGACGTCGCCGAGGGCGTCCTGGGCGTAGGAGGTGATGCCGATGCGGAATACGCCGTCGCCCTGGTCCTTGACCCACTCGTGGTCAGACGTGTAGTGCAGGTCGTCGGGATACTGCAGCTCGCTCATGGGTCTCCGGTCTCCTCATCGAAACGATCGGTTGCCGTCGACCCTACTCTGACGGCACGGGGCGAGCGTACTGAGGCTCTTCGGCCTGGTGCAATGCGTCGATGACCAGAAGTTCGCCCTCGACGACCTGGACGTTGCCGTTGATGCCACGCACGCTGTCGGTGAAGCCGCCGGGGATGGCCATAGCACCGGACAGGGTGTGCGGATCCCCGATGGCGACGATGCGGAAGGGGTCCTCCACGCGTTGGCCGTCCACCTGTAGCACGCCGTCGCTGATGCCGATCCAGCTGCTGGCCACGACCCGGACCGGTCCGATCTGGATCGCCTCCGCGCCGGCGTTGCGGAGCTCCTGCATGAGGTCGATCATCATGGTCGGCGTGAACCCCCCTTCGGGGGCTGACACCGTCATCGTGATCCCGGGGCCCTCGACGGCCACCGTGCCGGCCAGGATCTGGTGGCTGGCCAGGCGTGCTTCTGCGGCCGCGGCAGCCTCCGGGCCGCTGCCCTGCTGCAGGGCCGCGCGGTCGGACTCCAGGAGCCGGATCTCGTCCTCCAGGGTCTCGGCGCGCTCGCTGACGTCGTCCAGGAGGGCCACCAGGTCGGTCTCCCGCAGCCCCTCCAGCCCGACGTCCTGAGCGGCCTGCACCTGTGCCACCAGGGCGAAGCCCACCGCGATCGTCAGCAGCGCGACCACGAGGTTGCCGGTGCTGATCCGCGGCTTGATGAGCCGTCCCAGCCGCCGCCAGGCATGCCGCGTGGAGGTGGGCATGGTGGACGCGGGGATGGGCGGTGTCGCCTCGTTCTCCGCGGTTCCCTCAGACTCCTCGACCTGTCCCTCAGACTCATCGACCTGGTCGGTCGGGTCGAGCACCTCGGCTGAAGGACCAGAGGACTCCAGTTCCTCCGGCCTCGCGGACTCCAGGGCCTCCGAGGGCTCTGCGGGTTCCAGGGCCTCCGGAGCCTGTGCGGGCTTCGCGGACTGTAGGGACACCACATCCTCCGCGGCCTGAGGCGTGGCAACGTCCGGGGCGGTGGCCGGAGGCCCTGCGGGGCGCCTGGCGACCCTGCGCTTCTTGCCGGGTGCCACGGTCTAGGCCCCCATGAGGTGCCGCCGGATGGCCGCGACGTTGGAGAAGATGCGCAGCCCCAGGACGACGACCACGCCGGTCGAGAGCTGGCTGCCGACTCCGAGCTGGTTGCCGAGCAGGACGATGAGGGCAGCGACCATCACGTTGGACAGCACGGAGACCACGAACACCTTGTCGTTGAAGACACCGTCCAGTGCCGCGCGGATGCCACCGAACACGGCGTCGAGCGCCGCGATCACCGCGATGGGCAGATAGGGCTCGAGCCACAGAGGCACCGTGGGCGAGAGGACCAGGCCCATGACGACGCCGGCGACGAGTCCGATGAGGGGGATCATGAGGAGTTCTCCGTGGTTGATGTGGTCTCGTGGGGCCGGGCCACCCGGGTGCTCAGCCGCGAGCCCGCAGGCACCGTGACCTCGTCCTCCGCCGACACCTCGGCGCTGATCCGGTAGAGCGACCGGAGCTCGTTGACGTAGTCGCCCGTGGCGCCGACGCGCAGCTCGTTCACCAGCGCATCCTGCGGGCCGATGGCCCGCACGACGTAGGGGCGGGCGAGCCCGCGCAGGTCGACGACGATCGCCTCGCCGGCGAACCGGATCGTGGACAGGGAGGTCAGTCGCTGGTCGTTGATGGACACGGCCTCGGCGCCGTTGGCCCAGAGCCCGTTCACGATGACCTGCAGGTCCCGTGCGAGCACGCGCTCGCCGTCCTTGCTGTCCGCGGTCAGCGGCGGGTCGTTCAGAGTCAGGACGACCCCCTCACCCACCATCGCCGTGGCGCCGGCGCGTTGCTCCGCCCCCGCGGTCCGGTCCTGCCCGGCCCGCGGTTGCGAGACGCCGGCCTGGAGCGCGGCGATCTCCGCGCGCAGTTCTTCGATCTGCGCGACCCGCTCGTCACCCACCTGCGAGGTGGCCTCGATGCGTTCCTGCAGCTGCTGGCGCGTCGAGGCAGCCACGGGGTCGGGCGTGCGGAGCGTCTGGGCCGCAACGGACAGCAGGAACCCGAGCACGATCGCGGTGACCAGGAGCAGCAGCGTGCGACCACCGGTGCTGCGCGGGAGCCCAGCGCTCTCGCGTGCCTCCGACCACGAGGTGTAGCCGGGGTCCAGCGGTGGGTCCATGACTTCCTGGAGCAGCGCCATCGACGCTGCCGGGTCCCGCTCGGGGTCGTCGGGGACACGGCTGCGGAGGAACTTCACGCCTGCACCGCCTGCCACTGTCGCCGTCGTCGAGACACCATAACGCCCACCTGCCAGGCGTACAGGACCGCTCCGAGCCAGTACAGACCCGTCCCCCACCAGGCGAACGCCCATCCCACCGGCAGCGCGACGGTGCCCAGCCATCCGGAGAACTGCCCCAGGAGGAGCAGCGGGAAGGCGTAGAGCAGGTTGAAGGTGGCCGCCTTGCCGATGTAGTGCACCGGCGGCACCGGCAGGTCGTAGGCGCGCACGGTGGGATACATCGCCAGGATGAAGGCGTCCCGGGCCAGGAGTGCCAGGACGAGCCACCAGGGGATGATGTCGCGCCAGGCCAGCCCGAAGAGGGTGGAGGCGATGTAGAGGCGGTCGGCGATGGGGTCGAGGTACTGCCCCAGCTTGGTGATCAGCCCGTAGTGGCGGGCGATCTTGCCGTCCAGGTAGTCGGTGACGCCCGACCCCATGAGCACCAGCAGCGCCAGCAGGTCGTGGTGGGTGAGGATGGCCCACAGGAAGATCGGGACACCGGCCAGGCGCAGCATGGACAGCACGTTGGGCACGTTCCACACACCCCCGCGACGACCCCCGTCACCCTGCGCGCTGCTCACGGGGACAGCCTACGTTCCC
>JAAYYA010000052.1 GCA_012515595.1 Actinomycetales bacterium | reverse complement strand
TACCAGCCGAACCTCGCCGACGAGATGGGCACCCTGCAGGAGCGCATCACCTCGACCCGTGGCCACTCGATCACCTCGATGCAGGCGATCTACGTGCCGGCCGACGACTACACCGACCCGGCCCCGGCGACCACCTTCGCCCACCTGGACGCGACCACCGAGCTGTCCCGTCCGATCGCGTCGATGGGTATCTACCCGGCCGTGGACCCGCTGACCTCGACCAGCCGGATCCTCGACCCGCGCTACGTGACCGCCGACCACTACAACACCGCGGTCCGGGTGAAGTCGATCCTGCAGCGCTACAAGGAGCTGCAGGACATCATCGCCATCCTCGGCATCGACGAGCTCTCCGAGGAGGACAAGATCCTCGTCGGCCGGGCCCGTCGCATCCAGCGCTTCCTGTCGCAGAACACCTACGTCGCCAAGCAGTTCACCGGCATCGAGGGTTCGACGGTTCCGCTCGCCGACACCATCGAGGCCTTCACCAAGGTTGCCGACGGTGAGTACGACCACGTGCCAGAGCAGGCGTTCTTCATGTGCGGTGGCCTCGACGACGTCGAGCGTCAGGCCGCCGAGCTCGAGAAGAACAGCTGACGCGCACCTTCCACCCACGCATCAGGTCCAGGGGCGGGCGGCGGCTTTCTGCCACCGCCCGCCTCTGGACTAGACTCGACAGAACGCCACGGAGAGGACACAGCACGTGAGTGCACTGCAGGTTGAGCTCGTCGCCGCCGACCGGATGGTCTGGCAGGGCGAGGCGAATTTCGTGCGGGCCCGCAGCATCGACGGCGAGCTCGGCATCCTGCCGGGGCACACGCCGCTGCTGGGCGTGCTCGTGGAGGGCGCGGTGACCATCGAGACCGGTGGCACCAGGCAGTCCGTGACCATCGACTCCGGGTTCCTGTCGGTGGATCACGACCGGGTCACCATCGTGGCCGCGCAGGTCGACGCGTCCGGACTCACCGTCTGAGCTGACCGTGGACACCGGCGCCATCCTCCTCATCGTGCTCACGGTGGTGGCGGCTGTGCTGGTGGTGGCGATCGGTTACTTCGCGTTCTCGCGGCTCTCCGGGTCTGCCCACGGCTTCCCCTGTGCCTACCGGGCCGATGAGTCCGCGGACTGGGAGCGTGGACTCCTCTCCTACAAGGCGGGCCGTCTCGACCACTTCGGTCGCGGCGGTCCGTTTCGCGGTCCGCAGCACCACTGGCAGCGGGTCGCCCTGAACTTCGGGATCGCCCGGACGATCGAGGGAGACGACCTGCCGTGGCTCAGCGCCCCAGTCCTCGCCGTCCCGTGCGAGTACGTCGGGGACCGCTTCGAGCTGGCCCTCGGCCTGGAGCACTACACGGCGCTGCGCGCCTGGGTGGAGTCGGTCCCCCCGGGCTGGAACGCCAACGTCGCCTGAGCCCACCTCTCGACCGAGCGCGTCGCGCGTCGTTCCTGAACCCCACCGAGCGCGTCGCGCGTCGTTCCTGAACCCCACCGAGCGCGTCGCGCGTCGTTCCTGAACCCCACCGAGCGCGTGGCGCGTCGCTCCTGAACCGCACCGAGCGCGTGGCGCGTCGCTCCTGAACCGCACCGAGCGCGTCGCGCGTCGTTCCTCACGTCCATTCCCCGCACACAGGCCCGGCAGGGCAACCCTTCGTGCGCCCGGTGAGTCCTGGGGCCGCAACACCGTGCGCCCGGTGGGGTTGTGGAGCGCCGCCCCACGCGCCCGGTGGGGGACCCGGGGCTACGGCTTCTCGGCGCGGCCGCCGCCCGGCTGCCAGAGGACGTCACCGCCGGCCTCGAGGTTGGCCGCGCGGGCGAGGATGAACAGCAGGTCGGAGAGGCGGTTGAGGTACTTCGCGGTCAGCGGGTTGACACCACCGACACCCCGGTCGGCACCCTCCGGTGGGGGGTCGCTGCCGTAGGCCTCCAAGGCGGTCCAGGCAGAGCGTTCGGCGCGCCGGGCGATGGTCCTAGCCAGGTGCAGGTGCGCCGACCCCGGTGTCCCGCCCGGCAGGATGAACGAGCGCAGCTTCTCCAGCTCCTCGTTGTAGCGGTCGCAGTCCGCCTCGAGCTCATCGATCCAGGCCGCCTCCACCCGCAGCGGCGGGTACTCGTAGGCGCTACGCAGCGGCGCGCACAGGTCGGCGCCCACGTCGAACAGGTCGTTCTGGACGCGCACCAGGGTGGCCGTGACGTCCTCGCGCAGCGCGCCCGCCGCCACGGCGATCCCGATGGCCGAGTTGGCCTCGTCGGTGTCGGCATAGGCCACCAGCCGTGGGTCGGTCTTGCTGGTCCGGCTGAAGTCGCCGAGCGAGGTGGTGCCGTCGTCGCCGGTGCGGGTGTAGATGCGGTTGAGGATGACCATGCCTGCATCCTCGCACCGGCGGAAATTCCGTCGCGCAACGGGCTGGTCCGGACCTAGCCTGAGTGGATTCACCCGCTCGGGGTGAGCGCGGGAGACGAGAAGCCGGGAAACAATTTACGAAGTTGTGACCGGTTCGGGTGCAACCAACGGTGGACCTGCGACGTTCTAGGAATACAGACTGGGTGGCACGTGCAAGGGTGCACGTGCCACGACAGGTGTTCATTCGGGTGGAGGATGGCATGACCGCAGTGGTTTGGGCAGGGCCGGGCATCGAGCTGTCGATCGACTCAGCGGGTCGCGAGGCGACCATCCGCGGACAGGTGGGAGTGCGCACCGTCCCCGAGCTCAGGGCACACCTCCAGCGTCTGCTGGCTGCCGGCGAGGGTGACCTCGTGCTCCACCTGCGCGACGCCGAGGTGGCGGACGCGACCGGCCTGGGGGTGCTCGTCGGCCTGCACCACCGGGCGCGCCGGCAGAACCGCCGGCTGGTCATCGCCGAGGCCTCCGAGCGCCTCGAGCGCCTGATGCGCATCACCCGGCTGCACCTGGTGCTCGCCCGGGTCGACACGATGAGCATCGGGGGCCCCGTGCCCCAGGTGAGCGGCAGGCTGCCGCAGATGCCCCCCATGCCGCCCCCGCCGCGCTGACCACAGCCGCAGACCACAGCCCAGCGCACAGACCTCAACCCACCGCCGTCGCCGCGTCCCGCCGCGGATCCGCCACCGCCGTCAGCTCGCCCTCCGGGGTCCGCAGCGCGGCCCCGACCCCGCCGAAGTACATCGCGTGCCGGCCGTGCGCGAACAGCGGCACCACCTCACCCGTCGACCGCCCCACCAGACCGGTCAGCGCCTCGAGCAGCTCGGGCGACTCCTCGTGGTCGATGCGCACCCCGCCCTCGTCCAGGTGGCGCACGTGCAGCCGGGGTGCGTCCACGGCATACTGCAGCGTCTCGTCGTGCAGGCAGAAGTGCACCAGCACCTGCAGCAGCGCGGTCGTGATCCGGTCCGCGCCCGGCGTGCCGATCGACAGGACCGTCCCGTCGGCGTGTCGCGCGGTCGTCGGCGCCATGTTGGAGGCCAGCCGGGTGCCCGGCGCCAGCGCGTGCAGGCCGCGCCGGTTCAGCTCCGGCTCCCCGAGCGCGTTGTTGCCGAGCATGCCGGTGCCCCCGACATACATCCCCGAGCCGTAGCCCGAGGAGGCGGTGATCGCGCACGCGTTGCCCTCGTCGTCGACGGCCGAGACATGCGCGGTGTCCTGCGAGGTGGGCAGGCCCACGGCTCCCATCGTGGCGATCGTCTCGAGCAGCTCGTGCCCCGCCGCCTCCAGGTCCTCCGCGACGTCGACCCGGTGCAGCCGCAGGTCCAGCACGTCCTTCATGACCCGCGCCGCGTGCGCCGGCGAGACCCGCTCGCTCACGTCACCCAGCGAGCGCAGCATCGCCGTCAGCACCGCACCCCCGATCGCCGGCGGCGGGTTGGCGGCCAGGTCCCACCCGGCCATCGAGGTGCGCAGCGGGGTGCGCACGACGGGGCGGTACTCCGCGAGGTCCCGCGCGGTGATCAGCCCCCCGCGCTCGGCCAGGTCCGCCACGATCCGCTCCGCGAGGCCGCCGGTGTAGACGCTCGCCGCGCCCTCCTCGCCGATCTGCCGCAGGGCGGCCACCAGGTTGTCGTCCCGGATCGTGTGGCCCGCCGGCCACGCCGTCGCGTCGTCGGTGTAGAGCGCCCTCGTCTGCTCGTCCCAGGCGAAGATCGTGTCGGCCGTGATCTCGAAGTAGGAGGCCGCGGTGTGGCTCATCTGAAAGCCGTCGGCCGTGATCGTGGCCGCCACCTCGAGGATCTCGCTCCACGGCGCGGCCCCGAACCGCTCGTGCGCCAGACCCATCCCCGAGAACATGCCGGGGGTCGCCACCGAACCGGGCCCGGCATAGGTCGTCAGTCCGCCGCCGTATGTCGTGACGCACTCGATCAGGCCGCTCCCGAACCGCGCGGGGTCAGCTCCGCGACCGGGCATCTCGACGTTGCCGTCGATCACCACCGGGTCGCCGTCCGCGGGCCAGACGTTGATGAAGGCCCCGGCCAGCGGGCTGACGATCCCGGGCTCGGTCGAGGTGGCCGTGATCATCGCGGCGATCGCGGCGTCCACCGCGTTGCCGCCCGCGCCCAGGGCGTGCAGCCCGGCCTGCGTGGCCGACGGGTTCGGGGCGGCGATGGCGGCACGGCGGGTCATGGGGACGATTGTGCACCCAACGCGACGTCCCGGCAGGGGCACGGCACCCTCAGAAGAGCCGCGCGGCCGAGTCGTCCAGTCCCCGGAGCGCCTCGTAGTCCAGCGTCACGCACCGGATCCCGCGGTCGGTGGCCAGCACCCTGGCCTGCGGCTTGATCAGCTGGGCGGCGAAGACCCCCTGGACCGGCGCCAGGTGCGGGTCACGGTTGAGCAGCTCCAGATAACGCGTGAGCTGCTCCAC
>JAAYYA010000386.1 GCA_012515595.1 Actinomycetales bacterium | reverse complement strand
GCATCGCGTCGGGGTAGTCCAGGCCGCTGGCGATGTAGGCCACGTCCACCCCGGGGGTCCAGGAGGAGGAGATGGCCACGGCCGTGCCGTACCGGTCCTCACCCCAGATCCGCTCCACCACCGGACCCGCCTCCTCGTCGTTGTCGACGATGGTCAGGACGGCCTCGGACGGGGAGCCGAGGAACGCTCCGCCGCCGGCGGGGTTGCTGAGCGTCAGGTTCACCGTCTCGTCGCCCTCGACATCGGTGTCCTCGAGGATCGGGACGGTGAAGGACTGGGACGTCGAGCCCGCCGGGAAGGTCAGTGTCCCGCTGGTGGCGGTGTAGTCCGCACCGGCCGTGGCCGTGCCGTCGGACGTGGCGTAGTCGACGGTCACCGCCTCGGTCGTCGGGGTGGTCAGCTCGGCGGTGATCGTCGCCGAGCCGTCACCCTCGCCGACGCTGAAGGCGTCGCTCTCGAAGGCGACGGCCGGGAAGACCGGGGCGCCTCCGACACCGGAGAAGGCGAAGATGAACGTGTTGGGGTCACCGACCGTCGGCCCCGTGGGGGTGCTCGGCTGCCCGTAGGAGTAGACCTCCGCGCCCACGACGGCCAGGGCGGCGTCCGCCTCGTCCTCAGTGGCGGCGGCGCCGTAGTACGTGCTGAAGGTGAGCGTCTCGCCCGGGCCGACCTCGTCGAAGCCGAAGTCGAACAGCGCGCCGTGGTCGTCCGGGCCCGCGTCGACGAAGTCACCGACCGCACCGATGTCCGACGGACCGGACAGCGGGTCGGCGGAGGCGAAGCCGTCGTTGCTGGCGTAGAGCACGTTGCTGGCGGCCGCGGTGCCCTGGATGGTGGAGAACTCCCAGAAGGCCGTCGGCTGGATGTCCCAGTCCATGACGCGGCGGTACAGCGGGTCGATGGGGGCGTCCGTGAGGTTCTCGATGCTGACCTCGACGGTGTACAGGTTGGGCGTGGCCGAGGGGTGGTAGTTGTGCGTCACCCGCAGGGCGTCGGCGCCTGCGTCGTCCGCGATCAGCACGGTGGAGACGGCGCTGTCGGGGCTGGTGATGAAGGACTCCACCGTCATGTTGGGGGTGGGTAGGCCCCAGTCCCGGTTGGCGGAGGCCGTCAGCCCGGTGGTCGCGTCCGCGACGCCCCAGCCCTCGCAGACGCAGCCGTCGGCCGTTGCCTCGTGGCCGGTCGGAACGAAGCGCAGACCCACGTCCGTGGTCCCGCCGAGGCCCGGCGGCTGGGCGATGTCGGCGGGCACGTTGAGCTCGCCCGTGGCCCAGATGCCCATCATCACCGTGTCGTTGGTGACGGTGACCCATTCCTCGCCGTCCGACGGAGCGGCAACTGCGTCGTTGGCGGTGTTGCGCGGGTCGGGGGACGGGTCGGCCGCGATGGCAGGGGCGCTGGCCAGGGTCAGCGCGAGCAGGGGCAGGGCGGTCACGGCCGCCAGGCCGGGACGGAGTCGGGACCTTCGGTGAGTCATCATGGAGCGCACTCTTTTCGACGAGCCCGTGTGGGCAACGGCGGGTGGGCTTGTGACCGTCGAGCGCGAACTCGGACCGGCCGAGGTGGGGGGTGCGGAACACGTCACGGGTGCCCAGGACAGGACGTTCCTACCGCACGTATGTCGCGCTTACGTCGCGGCTGCTGCGGTAGCGGTGGAACGGGCCGCGGCCCGGCTCCCCTGGTGGGGTGCCGGGCCGCGGTGTGGGGGTGGGCAGGGTCAGCCGAAGTAGGCCGCCAGGTCGGCCTGCACCTGTGCTGAGACGACT
>JAAYYA010000385.1 GCA_012515595.1 Actinomycetales bacterium | reverse complement strand
CTGCGGCAGGCGGGGGAGCTGGCAGGGCGTCGGGTCGAGGTGGTGCACGTGGTCGGCGGCGGCGCGCAGAACGCGCTGCTGTGCCAGGCGATCGCGGACCGCTCTGGGCTGACCGTAGCCGCTGGTCCGGTCGAGGCGACCGCCCTGGGCAACGTGCTGGTGCAGGGGAGGGCGGCTGGCGCGACCGGCGCGACGCTGCGGGAGCTGCGCGAGCTCGTGGCGGCGACGCACAACGTGGTGACCTACCGGCCGAGGGGCTGAGGCGTCACGGCGCTTGCGCCCGGTCAGTTGTCAGCAACCTGGCAATGCCGCGACGCAGTCTTGGCGAGTCGTCGATCCGCCGTGACAAGGGTGGCGTCGACGTGCTTGGCGAGGGTGACGTAGCTCGCGTCATACGCGCTGATATCGGCACGGAGCCGCCAGATCTCCCGCGCCATCGGACCCAGTGGGTAGAGGTCGACCGGCAGGTCGACGAGGTCATCGAGCGCCTCCGCGGCACGCGGCCCACTCAGCTCGCCTCGGTGTTCATAACGTCGCAGGGTCTGCAGCACCTCCGGGACGAGCAGTTCGACGCTGATGGCGTCGTGCTCCTCGAGGAGCTCAGCCACGCTTGCGTGCGTGCCCCGTCGGAGAAGCAGGTCAACCACGGCCGAGGCGTCCAGAACAATCACCGTTCCGCACGCTCGCGCTCGACGGCCTCGGCCGACGTCTCCGTCGTGTGCACCGGCTCCCGGCCGGCAATGCGATCTAGCACCTCCCTCTTGGTCGGGCGTGACATGAATCGCTCGAGTTCGTGAAGCAGTAGGTCTGACACGGTCGTTCCCTCCATGGCTGCGCGTGCCCGGAGACGACGGTGCAGGTCCTCGGGCACATTGCGGATTTGGACGTTCGACATGCAACCAGCATAGTCCCATGCGAAGTGCATGCTCAACTTCTGTTGGCCCCACTGTAGGGGTTCGAGCAGACGATGGGGCGGGGATATCCACAGGCGGCGCGCCAGGCTTCAGTCGTCACCCAGATAAGGTCAGGAGCCGCAACGGAACGGTCGACGGAGGAGATCACATGCGAGTCGGCAATCTTGAGGGGCGCGCGGTACTTGTCGACGGCGACCGTGCACTGGACGTGGAGCGAGCGAGCGGCGGACAGTTCGGACCGAACCCTCAGGGCGTCTTCGATCGGTGGGACCAGTTCAGGGGTTGGGCCGCTGGCCAGGACCCCTCGGCGGGGGAGCCCTTCGAGGTCGAACGACTCGGTCCGCCGGTGCCGCGCCCGCCCCAGGTGTTCGGCATCGGCCTCAACTACCGCGACCACGCGGAGGAGGCCGACCTGGAGATCCCGGACGAGCCGATGGTCTTCACCAAGTTCCCGTCGTCGGTCACCGGGCCGTATGCCGAGGTGCAGCTCCCGAGCGACCGGTGCGACTTCGAGGTCGAGCTGGTGGTCGTCATCGGGCGGGGCGGGCACCGGATCTCACCGGAGCAGGCCTGGGAGCACGTCGCCGGACTCACCGTGGGGCAGGACCTCAGCGACCGGAGGGTCCAGTTCCGCGGCAAGCCGCCGCAGTTCTCGATGGGCAAGTCCTTCCCTGGCTTCGCCCCGATCGGCCCGGTGCTGGTGACCCCCGACGAGTTTGGCGACCGTGACCGCCTGGCGATCCGGTGCTCATCCGGGGAGGAGACGCTCCAGGACGGCACCACTGCCGACATGATCTTCCCCGTCGCCGAGCTGATCACACGGTTGTCGGCCATCGTGCGCCTGCTGCCAGGAGACCTGATCTTCACCGGGACGCCGGCCGGAGTTGGTGCCGTCCGAGACCCTCGGCGCTACCTGAGTCCTGGCGAGGTCATCGTCAGTGGCATCGAGGGCATCGGCCAGATGCGGACGACGCTGGTTTAGCCGCACTCACGCGTGTGGGTCGCGCCCCAGGTAGGCCAGCGCCCGCTCCCACGGCATCGCATCCACCGGCGGAAGCATGGCCGGGGCGAACGCAGACCCCGGGCTCCTGCGCAACGGGCCGTCCGGGACCGTGGTCGCCACCTCGAGGACGGCCGCGGTGATGTCGCGGGTGGGGTGGTACTGCAGGTCCAGCGACCGCGCGACGTCCCACGTGTGCACGACGGTGTCGAGCAGTTGCGCGCCGACCACGGTGGACAACGGCAGGTCCCGCGTCGGGTGCAGCATGGGCTCGACGATGCCGGCGTCCGGGTCCGCCTCAGCGAACGCGAAGACCAGGTCGTAGGCCGAGTCCACCCATCGCCGGGGAGTCCGGCAGGCCCTCGGTGCGCCAGGGCGGCGACGGCTTGTCGGTGGGGGCAGCGCCGTCGGACTTGTCGCGGGTGTCTTCAGCCATCCTGTGGGTCCGTCCCCTCGGTGGTTCGCGTCCCGATCCCCAACCGAAGGGTTCTCTCACAGGTCAGGCATCCTCAGGGGCGCGGTCGGTGCGGCCGATCATAGCGAGGCACGAGACTTCGACTGGCGCGCCCATCCTCTCCAGGTGGAGTGTCTCGCCGGGGAGTGCAGCAAATGAAGCGCAGGCTATCTCAATGTGGCAGTGCTACACTCATCGCGAAGGAAGGTGACTGTCGTGACCACAGAGGAAGCAGCCGGTGCGGTGCGCCAGGTGTCGACAGTGCGCGACGTCGGAGAGCGCGTTGAGGTGACCGGCTACAGCGTCGTGGAGGTCGAGCGGGCTCTCCGATTGCTGGGGGCCGTGAACAGCGAGGCGGCAGATGCCCGCGACCGGCTCCACACCCAGGTGAACATCGCCATGCTCAAGAGTCAGACCCCGCTCATCTCCCAGGCTTCGCAGAGTCATGCACTGCGCCGGAGCGCACTGCGGATGCAACTCCTGGAGGAGCAGGGCTACGACACTCACGGCTCACTGGCGCAGAAGCGTCAGACCCAGGAGAGCTCGGCCCGAACCTGGGTCGCCCGCGAGCGGGAACGCGGCAACCTGTTCACGCTGAAACTGCAAGGGACGACCATCATCCCGTCCGTCCAGCTCACCGACGACGGAAGTCTTCATGAGTCCGTGACCGAGCTCGTCCGCATCCTCCGGGGGGCCGGCATGGACGGATGGTCGCTGTGGGCGTGGTTGTGCAGCCCCACAGGTCTCCTTAGCGGCAACGTGCCCGCGCAGGTCGCAGAGTCCAACCCGGAACGGGCCATGAAGGCCGCGACCCGGATGGCGGCTGAGCTCAAGCCCACGCGACCCACGGTCGCGTGAGCGGGTTCCCACCGCACGACCTGGAGTGCCCGGACCCTGAGTCATGCACCGGCGCTGTCGAAGGGCTGACCAGCCGCGCCGGAAGCGGCACCCTTCCGACGGTGACCGTGCCCCAGGATCGGCGCTGGTTCCGTGTCTACGACTCCGTGGATGGCTACGCGCTGCCCAACCCCGGATTCGGAGACACCCGATTCGCTCCCTTCGATGCCCTGGGCTCTGAGATGCGGGTGCCAACGTTCTATCTGGCCGAAACGCTCGAGGCTGCCCTGCTCGAGAGCAGCCTGCACAGTGTGGCGATTCAGGAACCTCGAGTTGTGGACGAAGTGACGCTCGTGGGCAAGCTCCACGCCGAGGTCGTTCCGCCGCACGCGCTGACGCTGGTCGACCTGCGCGACCCGAGCCTGCTGGCTCTGGGGCTCACGCGTGACAACCTGGCCAGCAGCAGCCCGGAGCACTACCCGTGCACCCGACGGGTTGCTCGCGCCATCCATGCGGGAGTGGGCCATGTGCAGGGCATCACCTGGCACTCACGGCAGGCTGAGCTCACGGGCCGTCCCCCACAGGAGGTAGCCGTCGTCTTCGCCGACCGGGTCAGCGCGTCCCGCGGCGCCTGGCGGCTGGCGCCACGGCGGACTGCTGTCGGGTCACTCCTCGAGGGCTCCGGCAAGTTGCTCCTGGACGACCTGGCCGAGAAGCTCGACGTCACCTTCGAGACGTCCTCGCACCTCGACGAATAGGTCAGCCACTCGCGTGATGCCGCGCCAGCGGTCCGGCCCGTGGACGCTCGGCCCTCGCGTCAGTGCTGGTGGTGGGCGACACCGCGGTTGCGTTCGTCGATGTACTGCACCAGCAGGTCCATGTGACCCGTGCACCACTGCGCGACGATGGGTTGCCACCAGTTGGTGTCGTAGGGGTGACCGAAGATCTGAGCCACGCGAGCCCGCAGTTCCTGCTCCGCCGTACTTGCCTGGGCAACCGCTCGGTCTGCAGGTTTGTTGGCGGCCTTTGGGTCGACGAAGGTGGCGTCACCCACGACCGGCCCCTGGGCCAACGAGTTGTCGGACTGCTTTCCGCGCATCCGGTTCAGGGCGTTGATCTGCTCCTGGTAGTGCACCTCGGTGCGGGACGAGGCCTCCTCGGGCTGGTCGGCCTCCTCGTCCGCGTGGTGTGCATGCCCCTCGGAGGTCTCGTCATCGCTGTGTGCCCCGGCGTGACCCCGGTGGGTCAGGGCGCTTTCGCCCGGCGTGCACTCGTGGGTCAGCTGGCGCGCCTGCCGCTCGACACGCAGGAGCATCGGCTCGACCTCGTTAGCCAGCTTCCAGTCGTGGCTGTCGGGCCGGGACAGGGCCAGCAGGCCCTCGCGCGCGGTTGCGACTCTCTGGGTCAGCTGGGTACGGGTCTCCGGCACCCTGGCCCCGGCGATGACCGGCAGCAGCAACGCCATGGCCGGGTCTGGCGGGGCGGTCCCGCCGTGGCGGCCGGCATGCCGCTCCCGCTCACTAGCGCGGCTCGCGAGGAACTCCTCCAGGCTCGTCGCGGTCCGGTCCAGGGCGAGCACCGGCATCAGTTCGTCGGTGTGGCCCTGCTGGAGGATGTAGGCCCCCATGTCCTTGTTGTCACGGAAGGCGCGGCGTCGCTCCTCCTCGGCCTCGCTGACGCCCTCGTGGTCGACTCCCGGCGTGGTGGGATCGAAGTCGGCCTCCAGTCCCGCCGCCGGTGCCGACGGGTCGGGTGGGCGCCCCTGCCCACGGGCCGACGCGGCATACTGCTCCTTCCAGGCCTTCACGACGCCCGTGACCACGGTGGTGTCCGCATGGTTGGCAACCGTGTATGCCACCCCGAAGAACGGCGAGTCTGCGTGGTCCTTGGCGACCTGGGAGTGGGAGCCGCCCTGCCGCGCCCACTCCGGCAGCGCATCCAGCTGGGCGGCACGCAGGATGCCGTCGCGCCCGCCCACCTCCATGACGTCCTGGGCGACGCCGGCGTCCGCCACAGCCTGGACGAACCGGTCGGAGGACACGAACCCCGCCAGCACCCGCAGCCCGGCGCTCGCCCTGCCTGCATCGTCGCTCGCGGCCTCCACACGCGCGACGAGGGCGTCCATCTCGGCGACGAGGTTCTGTCCCTCCTCGCCCGGAACGGCCGCGAGGATCCCGTCCCGGAGGGACTGCTTGAGGGCGGCCAGGTCGGCCATGAACCGCGCGTGCTTCTGCGCGACGCTGGTCTCGGCGACGTCGGTGACGGCAATCCTGCCCACCCCGGCCATGAGCGCGTCCACCCCTGCGGTCCACGCTCTAGCGAGCACCGCGTTGAGCTTCTCCTTGAAGGCGTTCTCGGCCCGGGTGACGGCAGCCAGCAGCGGCCGGGCGATCACCGGGGTGACGTGGTCGGCGATCCACGTCTTCAGATCTGCCCAATCGTCCTTGAGTGTGCCGACCCCGTTCTTGAGGTAGTTTGCGGCGTCGACGATGCGCAGCCCCTTCTGGGCGTTGACGATCCGGCCGACCTGGGCCCTCAGCTCATCTGCCCAGAGGCCCTCGGCGGCGTCCACGCCCGCCTCGCCCAAGCGGGCTGCCTGGTTGGCGGCCCAGCTCACCCCGGGGATGTCGCCGAGGCTTACTCCCCGCACCGAGGCGCCGGTCACGGCGCCCGGGAGGGCAGCCAGGCCGCGGCGTGCCTCGGCCGTGGCAGAGTCGACCACGAGTTGCAGCGCCTCTTCCATCAGTCCGCCGAGCTTGGCCTCGCTGCTCATGTCCTCGAACGCCTGCAGGACGCCTTCGACCAGTTCCCAGGACGTCCCGGACGTGCTGCCGCCGGGCCCGAGATAGGGGTTGTTCGCCCGCAACAGGTTGGTCGCCTCGGCCTTGAGAGAGACCAGGGTGTCGTTGCCGGACATCCCGCCGGAGAAGGTGCCGGTCTGCAGGATGGGTCGGACGTTGCCCACGCTGTCCCGCACCTCTGCGGCATACGTCTCGATGACCGGCTGACGGGCTGCGCTGCGCTCACGGATCTGCTCCGTGACGCGGGCAGCCGGCGAGCCCGCGGGGCCGGGCGGGATCTGGATCGTCTTGCGCTCGATGAGGTGCCCGACCGCGATCTCGATCCAGTTGGAGTGGGCGAAGAGGTCCTCGATCGTGTGGCTGACGTTGCCGATGGCGTGCAGGCCCGCGGGTGAGCGCCCAGCCTCTAGCGCGAGGTCGAGCTGCTCGTCGATGTAGCCGCGCGAGTCAGCGATGTAGGCCGGGACGCCTGAGGCGTTGAGAGCGAACTTGCGCCCGATCGCGGCAGGGTCGAGGTCGTCCTGCTGACCGGAGAGCGTGTTCTCGGCGCCCGGACCGAGCGCGATCTCTGGCTGGCGCGTCTGCAGGAGGTCGGCGTTGATCTG
The DNA here is from genome assembly GCA_012515595.1 of Actinomycetales bacterium. Lineage (GTDB taxonomy): Bacteria > Actinomycetota > Actinomycetes > Actinomycetales > Dermatophilaceae > Ornithinicoccus. Next base: position 1,239 of record JAAYYA010000385.1, on the reverse strand, counting down.
ACCGGCGGGGTTGTCGATGTGTTGGCGAGGCTCGTACATTCCCATGATCGAGGGCGGTACCGGTTTGCCGAACTTGGCCTGGGAGATGGTCTGCAGCAGCGTCATGGTGGCCTTGGCACCGATGTTGTCGACGACGATCGGGACGAACGCCTGGCTCACGTCGCGGCACCAGTTGGTCCAGTAGGCCTCCCGCTGCTCCGCGTCGGTGAACCCGGCGGTCTCCATCGCGTTGACCAGCGTCGCCTGGTGCAGCCGCGCCTCGAAGTAGTGCGGGCCACGACTCGGTGAGAGCCGATCCGGCCGTCTGCCCTGCAGCGCTGCCACTGCGGCGTGGTCGGCCTCCGCCTCGGCCGTCTCCGTCTGCACGGTCGGCCCTGCCGCCGTCTGTTGTATGACGTGAGCCGCCTCGTGCGCCAGCAGGAACTCCCCGTCTGCGGTCGCCGGCCCGGGCGCACCGGGTGCAAGGTGTATGTCGTAGCCGTCCGTGCGCGCCAACGCGCCGGGCCGTTCCTCGATCGGTGAGCCGGTGTGCACACGCACCTGGTCGGCGACCGGGCCGAGGAGCGACCTCGCGGCGCCGGCGCTCGCGGGCAGGCCTGAGGTTCTCGGGTCTCCGGTGGAGCCTGCGATCAAGGCTGACACGGCCCGGTTTCCCGCGGCACGTTGGAGCGAGGCGGCGTGCCCGGCCCGAGGCGCGCTGGCGGAGGGCCCCCGCATCTGGCGGAGTCCCGGCACACCCCTTTGCTGCGGAGGCTCGGCATGCTCCGCCATGGTCCAATCGTGCTCCCAAAGTCCCAGGCTGCGGTAGACCTGTGGAGGCAGGCCCGGCTGCCCGTCCGGGCAGTTCACGAGTGAGGAGAACACCAGGCAGGCGAGCCAGGGCAGCATGTGCTGGTCGGGCCCCCGTGGTGACTGGGCTGCTGGGCGTCAGTGTCGTCAGGTGCCCAGCGCCTGCCGCACCAGAGCCAGCGCCTCGCCGGGGGCGAGGCCGAGGGAGCGGGTCGCCTCGGCATACTTCTCGGCGGCGGCCCGCGCGGAGGCGACGGCGGGGGCGGTCTTGCCGGCGGTGACCGTGGACTTCACGAAGGTGCCGGCCCGGCCCCGGCCCTCCAGCACCGCGTCGGCCTCGAGCTCGCGATAGGCGCGGGCCACGGTGTTCGGGGCGATCCCGAGGTCGCCGGCGAGGCGCCGCACCGTGGGCAGCCGGTCACCAGGGGCGAGTATGCCGTCAGCCACCTG
>JAAYYA010000384.1 GCA_012515595.1 Actinomycetales bacterium | reverse complement strand
CGCTGAGCTGCTCGACCGCGACCACGTCGGCGCGGAAGCGCAGCCCCTCCCGCACGCGCGGGCCGAGCGCGGCCACGATCTCCTCCGCGTCGGCTCCCTCCGCGGGCACGACCTCGCACCGGAGCGTGTCGACGTGGTTCTCCCGACCGACGACGAACCGGTAGTCGGCGACGCCCGGCACGCCGGCCATCACCGGCGCGATCTGCGCAGGGTGCAGGAACATGCCCTTGACCTTGACGGCGGCACCGGTCCGGCCGAGCACGCCCCGCAGCCGCAGCGACCCGTCGGGGCCGAGCATCCAGCCGGACAGGTCACCGGTGCCGAAGCGGACGAGCGGGTAGTCCGGGCGCAGCACGGTCACCACGACCTCGCCCTCGGTCTCGTCCGTGATCGGTGCGCCGGTCGCGATGTCGCACACCTGCACCAGCACCCCGTCGGCCAGCACCAGCCCGGCACCGTCGCCGTTCTCGTAGGCCAGCAGCCCGGTCTCCCCCGTGCCGTAGGCCATCCGCACCGTCCCGACCCGCTCGGTCAGCACCGCACGGAGCGAGTCGGGCAGCGGCTCGGCGGTCACCATCGCCCGGTCCAGCCGCCACCGCTCACGGGGCAGGCCGGCCTCGTCATACCGCTCCACCAGGGCGTTGAGATAGCTGGGCAGACCGCAGTATGCCGTGACGCCGAGATCCGCGATCGCCTGCACCTGCAGGTCCTGGTTGCCGATGCCGCCGGGCAGCACCCGGGCGCCGGTCGCCAGCACCCCGGCCTCCATCATGGCCCCCGCCGGGGACAGGTGGTAGCCGAAGGCGTTGAGCACCGTGTCGCCCGGCCCCACGCCCAGGTCAGTGAAGACCTGGCCCCAGCGCCAGCTGTCGTCGCCGGCCAGCTGCGGCTCGTAGAGTGGCCCTGGCGACTGGAACACCCGCACCACGTCAGCCCCGTTGGCGAGCAAACCGCCGAAGGGCGGGTCCTCCCGCTGCAGGTCGATCACCGCGTCCTTGGGCAGGACCGGCAGGTCCGACAGCGCGGCGACCGAGTCCACCGCGGCCGGGTCGAGCCCGGCAGCGGCGCACCGGCGCGCGAGCCCCGCCACCGCCGCGGCCCGACCCATCAGGTCGGCCACCGCCCGATCCAGCCCCCGATCCCGCAGGTGGCCCTGCAGGGCAGCATCGATGGACATGGCCTCTCCTCCTGTCAGTGCCGGCGTCGGAGCCGGCTGTCACTGTCGGCGTGTCAGAGCCAGCGCTTGCGGCGCTTGTAGTGCTTGACGTCGCGATAGCTCTTGCGACTTCCCTCCTCGCCGAGGCCCAGGTAGAACTCCTTGACGTCCGGGTTCTCGGCCAGGTCCTTGGCCGGGCCCTCGAGCACGATCCGGCCCTGCTCCATGATGTAGCCGTGGTCGGCCACCTCCAGGGCGCGGCGGGCGTTCTGCTCGATGACGAGCACGGTCAGCCCCTGCTCGACGTTGAGCCGCTTGATGTAGCCGAAGATCTCCTGCACCAGCAGCGGCGCCAGACCCAGCGAGGGCTCGTCCAGCATCAGCAGCTTGGGTCGCGCCATGAGGGCGCGCCCGATCGCCAGCATCTGCTGCTCACCACCGGAGAGGTAGCCGGCGATCCGGCTGCGCATGTCCGCCAGCTTGGGGAAGAACTCGTAGACCAGCTCCAGGTCGGAGGCCGTGTCCTTGCGGGTGTAGGCCCCGGCGACCAGGTTCTCGGCGATGGTGAGGTGCTCGAAGACGTGCCGGCCCTCCATGCACAGGCTCATCCCGAGCTTGACCCGCTCGGCGGCGTCCATCCGGGTGATGTCCTGGCCCTGGAAGGTGACGCTGCCGTCGGTCACCTCACCGTGCTCGCTGGGCAGCAGCCCGGAGACCGCCTTCAGCGAGGTCGACTTGCCGGCTCCGTTGGAGCCGAGCAGGGCCACGATCTTGCCCTCGGGCACCGCGAGGGAGAGCCCGCGCAGCACCAGGATGACGTCCTCGTAGATCACCTCGACGTTGTTGAGCGCGAGGAGCGGACCCCCGGAGGCAGCAGCGGGCGCCGCCCCCTCCGGGGAGACCGTGGCCCTGGTCGGACTCATGGCGTGACGCTGCCTTCCACCTCGACCATCTGGCCGCCCTCGGCGCGGTAGATGCCGGTGGTGGTGGAGCCGCGGTGCGACTCCTCGGAGAACTGCACGACGTCGCCACCGATGAGGCCGCCCACGTCGATGGCGCCCATCGTCTGCAGGGAGTCGCGGATCGCCGGGCCGGTGAGCTCGTCGCTGTTCTGCAGCGCGTGCTCGATGCCCTGGGCCATCACGTCCATGGTGGCCCAGCCGGCCACCCAGGAGACGCCGACGTCGCCCTCGTCGATGCCCTCGGCCTCGATGTACTCGCGGATCGCCTCGTGGCCCGGCTTGTCCGTGGTGATCGGGGCGATGGGCTGCACCAGCATGTGACCCTCGGCCACGTCAGCGCCGGCGATGTTGATGAACAGCTCGTTGGCGCACCAGTTGAGGCACACGATCGTCATGTCCAGGCCCTGGGCCTGGATGTCCTTGGCCACCTGGGCGGCCGGCGGGGCGACGTTCTGGATGACGATGTACTTGGCGCCCTGGGACTGCGCCTGGCTGAGCAGACCGACGTAGTTCGCCTGGCCGCCGGGCATCGGGTAGGCCGTGTAGCCCAGGCTGTAGCCCTTCTCGGTCACCCACGCCTCACCGTCGGCGACGGGGGCCTGGCCGAACGGGCTGTCGTGGTGGAAGACCGCGACCTCGGCGTCGCCGCCGGAGTCCTCGTTGATCCAGTTCAGCGCGACGCGCATCTGGTCGGAGTAGGTCGGGGCGACCACGAAGTTGAACGGAGCCTCCTCCGGGTTGGTCAGCGGCTCGGCGTAGGAGGCGGACATGAAGGGCAGCTCGTCGTTGGCAACGCTGCCGCTGAGCGCCTCGGAGTCGCCGGTGCCCCAGCCCTGGATCGCGACGACGCCGTCGTTGACGTACTGGTTGTAGAGCTCCTCGGCCCGCGGCACCTCGTAGGCGTAGTCGTTGCTGTCCGCCTCGATCTGGCGACCCTCGAGGCCGCCGTTGCCGTTGACGTAGTCGATGTAGGCGAGCATGCCCTCGTTGTAGGGGGCACCCACGTCGCCGGTGGCACCGGTCAGGTCGGCGATGATGCCGATCGGGATGGGGTCGCCGGAGGCTTCGCCGTCTCCGTCGCCGTTGTCTCCGCCGTCGCCACCACAGGCGGACAGCACGAGGGCTGTTGCCGCAGCGGCGGCCACCGCTGCGATCCGGGTCTTTCCGAACATTTCCTTCTCCTTCTCGGGTGGTGCACTGCGGGGTTTCACGGTGTATGACGTGGGAGGTGTTGGTCGTCGGTGTGGGGGTCCGCGGGTGGTCCGGGGACGGTGAGCCGGGCCGCTAGTAGCGGAACGGCCAGAATCTGAGGTAGTCCTTCATCCGTTGCCAGATGCGGTCCAGACCGCGTGGCTCGAAGATGAGGAAGCCGATGATGATGGCGCCGAAGACCGCGTTCTGGATCGCGGGGAGCTGGTCGGACAGGAACGGCACGGAGCCCTCGACGGCGTTGGCCACGTTGCGGATGAGCACCGGCAGGATCGTCATGAAGATCGCGCCGTAGACGGCGCCGGCCACGCTGCCCAGGCCACCGACGATGATCATCGCCAGGTAGAGGATCGAGACCTGGAGGGTGAACTTCTCCCAGGTGACGACCTCGCTGTAGTGCGCGGTGAGCGCACCGGCCAGGCCGACGAAGGCCGACGACACGGCGAAGGCGGTCAGCTTGGCCCGGGTGATGTTGACGCCGATGGCCTCGGCGGCGATGTCCTGGTCCCGGACCGCCATGAACGAGCGGCCCAGGCCGGTGCGGAAGATGTTGCGGGCGCCGATCACCGCGAGCACCGCCAGCGGCATGAGGATCCAGTACCACTGCTGCTCGAAGACCGCGCGGGCCCCGATCTTGAAGCCGAGGAACTCGAACCGGTCGACGTTGATGAAGCCCTTGCCCTCGGTGAGCCAGCCACCGTGGTCGCGCCGGATGATGAACTCGATGATCTGCTGGCTGGCCAGGGTCGCGATGGCCAGGTAGAGGCCCTTCAGCCGGAGGCCCGGCAGTCCGAAGAAGGTGCCGACCACCGCGGTCAGGACGACCGCGATGAGGATCGCCAGCGGCGTCGGCAGCCCGATGCGGTCGGACAGGATCGCCGAGGAGTAGGCCCCGACGGCCAGGAAGCCGCCCTGACCCAGGGAGATCTGGCCGGTGTAGCCGACCAGGATGTTCAGCCCGACGGCGCCGATCACGGCGATGAAGATGGTGTTGACGATGGACAGCCAGTAGTTGCCCATCACGAAGGGCACCACCAGCAGCAGCACGGCCAGGAGGGCCAGCCGGAAGTACTCGGCCTTGGTCGCCCGCAGCTTCAGCTCAGAGGTGTAGCTGCGGTGATGGATACCGGTCGCGGTCGCGGCCACGGGTCACACCCTCTCGATCCGGGTCTCGCCGAAGATGCCGTAGGGGCGGACCAGGAGGATCAGCACCAGCACGACATACGGAATGACGGTGGCCAGCCCGGG
>JAAYYA010000383.1 GCA_012515595.1 Actinomycetales bacterium | reverse complement strand
GAGGAGATCGCGGCCAAGGCCGAGGTGTCCAAGCCGGTGATCTACGAGCACTTCGGCGGCAAGGAGGGGCTGTATGCCGTCGTCGTCGACCGCGAGATCCAGCGGCTGCTCAACGCCATCACCGACGCCCTGTCCGAGCCGGGCCACCCCCGGGCGCTGCTCGAGCGGGCGGCCCTGGCACTGCTGGACTACATCGAGAACTCCACCGACGGGTTCCGCATCCTGGTCCGCGACAGCCCGCCCGGACAGTCCACCGGTTCCTTCGCCTCGCTGATCAGTGACGTCGCGAGCCAGGTCGAGCACATCCTGGCGGCCGAGTTCAAACGGCAGAAGCTCGACCCGAAGATGGCCCCCCTCTACGCCCAGATGCTGGTGGGCATGGTGGCCACCCCGGGCGGCTGGTGGCTGGACTCCCGCAAGATCAAGAAGGAGGACGTGGCCGCGCACGTGGTCAACCTCGCCTGGAACGGGCTGTCGGGCCTGGAGCACAAGCCCACGCTGCGCCTCGTGAACGCGAAGGGCAAGTAGGCCGGCGCCCGGCCAGAGCCGGCCCGGGCCGCGGCGCGGTGCCCTCGGTCGGGCGACCTACGCCTGCTCGAAGGTCAGCACCAGGCGTCGCAGCAGATCGGCCAGGTCTGTCCGCTCCTGTGCGGACAGGCCCTGCAGCAGGTCACGCTCGTCGTCCACCAGACCGGCCAGCGCCCCGTCGACCGCCTCCCGTCCCCTGGGGCTGAGCGAGATCAGCACCGTGCGGCGGTCGCTGGAGGAGTGCTCGCGCGAGACCATGCCCTTGGCGACCAGCCGGTCGATGCGGTTGGTCATCGTGCCGCTGGTGACCAGGGTCTGCCGGACCAGTTCACCGGCCGACAGCACGTAGGGCTCTCCCGACCGGCGCAGCGCGGAGAGCACGTCGAACTCCCAGGCCACCAGGTCCCACTGGTCGAAGGCGTGCCGCCGGGCCAGGTCGAGGTGCCGGGCCAGCCGGCTGACCCGCGAGAGCACCTCGAGCGGTGAGACGTCCAAGTCCGGCCGCTCCCGCTGCCAGGCCGCGACGATGTGGTCGACCTCGTCCGCCGTCCGCTCCGTCATGCCCTCAGCGTAGACCGGTCACGTGTCCAGTCAAGATGTTCGACGTCGAGAGACCCGGTGCCGGACAGGGACCTCCGAGTCCTGGAACTGCGGCCCGAAGAGCGGCGCCAGCTCCTCCGTCGGACGGGCGAAGTCGCGTCCCCGGGCGTGGCCGGCCGTCCACGCGACCACCAGGTAGGTCACCACGTCGAGCTGTTCCTCCAGTTCCTCGTCCAACCCGGACACGGCACCCTCGGTCAGAGCCTCGTAGAGACCGGCCGCCCGCGCCTGCATCGCACGCCGACCGGACCTGCTCAGCTCGAGCGTGGCCGCCAGCTCGGTCTGCAACCAGACCTCCAGAGCCTCGTCGCGCACCGTCGTCGGAGCGTCCTCGGTGGCCCCGGCCAGCTTCTTCTGGGCGGCGAGCAGGGCAGCCAGCAGCGCCTCGCCGTAGCGTTCGCGGCGGGCCCGGCGCGCGCTCCTCGAGGACACTCCCAGCGACACGAGGCCGCCCACCAGGGCACCCAGCAGCGCGGAGGCGAGATAGACCACCGCGTCGGAACCCACAGCTGCAACCTAACGGGTGGACGATGCGAGTGGGAGCCCCGCGGCTGCGGCCCGGCGAATCAGCCTGGGGGCCGCACCCCGAACTCCGGGTCGCCCTCCACCTGCTCGATCGCCCAGCGGGCCCACTGCGCCGTGGCGCGGTAGCTGTGGATGCCGTACTGGACGGTGAGACCGAGGGGGCCGCCCGCGTCGCTGCCGGTGGCTTCCTGCAGCCGCACGAACTGGTCGGTGAGGTGCTCCACCTGGGCTGCCGCAGCTGCCTCGGTCTGCCGCAGCACCGTGAGCGCTTCGTCCCGGCCGAGGGCAGCCAGCAGGAAGAGGCGCAGCACGTGCTCGTTGCGCACACCCCCGGTGCTGGCCGGCGGCTCGACCAACCAGGCACGGAGTGCGGACAGGCCCGCCGCGGTGCAGGCGTAGGTGGTGCGCCTCCGGGCTCCACGCTCGACCACCTCGATCAGGCCTTCCTCCTCGAGGCGGCGCAGCTCGGGATAGATCTGGCTGTGCTTGGCGTCCCAGGCATAGGCACCGACGACCTCGGCGAACCGGCGTGCGAGGTCATAGCCACTGCCCGGCCGGTCCAGAAGCAGCCCGATGAGTGCGTAGCGCAGAGCCATACCTCACAATATAACAATCTCGACATGTCCATTTCGTTATGTCATGATTCCTGGGTGACACGGTGGCTCGGAGCGCTCGGACTGGAGCTGCTGCTCGACGTGGGTCTCGGCCTGCTGGCCTACGCGGCGGCGATCTCCGCCGGGTGGGGCGTCACCCCCGCGCTCGTGCTGGCCGGTGCGGTGGCCCTGGTGCGCAGCGTGTGGACGACCGTGCGCCGAGGCGGCCTGGACCCCTCCCTGCTCCTGGTCGTCCTGTCCTTCCTCCTGACGCTCACCCTCGGTCTGATCAGCGGGGACGCACGGGTGCTGCTCCTCAAGGGGTCGGCGGGACTGGCGCTGTTCGGCCTCGTCGCGGCGGGCAGCCTGGTGCGGGGCAGGCCGTTGCTCTTCGCCATCGTCCGCCGGTTCGTCGCACCGGGTGAGGCAGGGCGCCGTGAGTGGGAGGAGCTGTGGCTCGGCAGCTCTCCGTTCCGGTGGCTCTACCGACGCCTCACTCTGGTGTGGGCCATCGTCTACCTGATCGCGGCTGTGCTGCACGCGACAGCGGTGCTGTCCCTGCCTGTCGAGGTCACCGGCCCCGCGCTGCGCGTGGCCACCCTGCTCCTCTGGCTGGCGATGGTGGCATGGACGGTCTGGTTCACGCGCCGCGCCGAGCGCGGCCTGGACCGACCGCTGCTGGACGCCGAGGTCGAGCCGGAGACCGCAACCGCGCCCTGACGCCCAGAGGGATGGCGCCGGCCGGTCCGCTCGTTCTCAGGACTCGGCGATCTCGGCGGCCTCCAGCCACTCCAGCTCGAGACCCTCGCGCTCGGCGTGGATCTCGTCGAGCTCGGCGCTGAGGCGCACCATCGCCCCGGCGTCGGTGGCGCTGGCGACCATCTCCTCGTGCACCCGCGCCTCGCGCTCCCCCAGCCGGGTCAAGGACTTCTCGACACGGGCGATGGTCTTGCGCGCCTCCCGCAGCTCGGCAGCGCTCGGGCCGGCCCCGGCAGCGGCCGCGGCACCGGCGCTGGCGGCCGGAGCCGCGCCTCCGGAGGCCCGCCCGGCCCGGGACGCCGCGTTCTGCCGCTCGGTCAGCTCACGCCGCAGCTGGAGGTACTGGTCGACCCCGCCCGGCAGGTCGCGCAGACCACCGTCACCGAGCAGGGCGACCTGGCGGTCCGTCATACGCTCCAGCAGGTAGCGATCGTGCGAGACCACGAGCAGGGTGCCCGCCCACCCGTCGAGCACGTCCTCCATCGAGGTGAGCGTGTCGATGTCGAGGTCGTTGGTCGGCTC
>JAAYYA010000382.1 GCA_012515595.1 Actinomycetales bacterium | reverse complement strand
GTCGGCCCGACGTGCCGGATGGACAGGGCGACCAGCACCCGCCACAGTGGCTGCTTCTTGGCCTCCTGCAGGTTGTCGGCGAGCTTGAGACCGTTGGCCGACAGCACCCGCCCGTCGACCACCGCCTCCTCCGGGTCGGTCTTCTTCGCCGCCCGCGTGTAGAGGGGCACCCGCGCGATGTCCTGCGCCGTCAGCCGGAACAGGGTCGACTCGTCAGCGATCACCCCGGCGTCGAGCAGCGCGTTGACCCCCTCGCCACCGAGCGCCTCGATGTCGAAGGCGCCCCGGCTGGCCAGTGAGAACAGCCGCTCCCGCAGTTGTGCCGGGCAGGACCGGGCGTTGGGGCAGCGGATGTCCTTGTCGCCCTCCTTCTGCTCGGCCAGCGTGGTGCCGCACGACGGGCACTCGGTCGGCATCACGAACGCGATCTCACTCCCGTCGCGCAGGTCCGCCACCGGGCCGACGATCTCGGGGATCACGTCGCCGGCCTTGCGCAGCACCACGGTGTCGCCGATCAGCACCCCCTTGCGCTCCACCTCGTAGGCGTTGTGCAGGGTCGCCTGCTCCACGGTCGACCCAGCCACCTTGACCGGCTCCATCACGCCGTATGGCGTCACGCGCCCCGTGCGTCCCACGTTGACCCGGATGTCGAGCAGCTTGGTGGTGACCTCCTCGGGCGGGTACTTGTAGGCGATCGCCCATCGCGGCGCGCGGGAGGTGGACCCGAGCCGCCGCTGGACGCTGACCTCGTCGACCTTGACGACGACGCCGTCCAGCTCGTGCTCGGCCGCGTCGTGGCGGTGCTCCCCGAAGTAGGCGATGAACTCCTCCACCGCCGCCAGGTCGTCCAGCACCTTCGCGTGCTCCGAGACCGGCAGCCCCCAAGCGGACAGCAGGTCGTAGGCCTGGGACTGGCGCGTCATCTCGAAGCCGGTGCGCGCACCGATGCCGTGCACCAGCATCTTCAGCCCCCGGGAGGCGGTGACCCGAGGGTCCTTCTGCCGCAGCGACCCCGCGGCGGTGTTGCGCGGGTTGGCGAACGGAGTCTTGCCCGCCTCGACGAGCGAGGCGTTGAGCGCCTCGAAGGCCTCGACCGGGAAGTAGACCTCGCCCCGCACCTCGAGCACGTCCGGGATCGGCACCGACTCCCCCTCCTGGTGCTCCGGCGGGGTGAGCGTGTGCGGGATGCCCTCGATGGTGCGGACGTTGAGCGTGACGTCCTCGCCGGTGCGCCCGTCACCGCGGGTGGCGGCGCGCACCAGGCGGCCCTTCTCGTAGAGCAGGTTGACCGCCAGCCCGTCGATCTTCAGCTCGCACAGGTAGTGCACGTCGGCACCGCCGGACTCGTTCTCGACCCGGGTGGCCCACGCCTGCACCTCCTCGATCGAGAAGGCGTTGTCCAGGCTGAGCATGCGCTCCACGTGGTCGACCGCGGCGAACTCCGTGGAGAAGGTGCCGCCCACCAGCTGCGTCGGCGACTCAGGCACCCGCAACTCGGGCCACTCCTCCTCGATCGCCTCCAGCCGCTTGAGCAGCCCGTCGAACTCCCCGTCGCTGATCGTCGGCGCATCCCGCACGTAGTAGGCGAACTGGTGCTCCCTGATCTGCTCGGCCAGCTCGGTCCACTCGTGC
>JAAYYA010000381.1 GCA_012515595.1 Actinomycetales bacterium | reverse complement strand
GCCCATGCGCATCTGCAGGTTCACCACTGGCGAGGATCCCGAGTTCGGACTGGTCGACGGGGAGGGCAAGCGGATCGTCTCGATCACCGGCGACCCGCTCTACACCAAGATGGAGCTGACCGGGCAGCGGTACGACATCGAGGACGTGCGGCTGCTCGCCCCGGTGATCCCGCGGTCCAAGGTGGTCGCGGTGCAGAAGAACTACGTCGACCACGCGCAGGAGATGGGCGGCACGGTCTCGGAGGTCCCCGGCCTGTTCTTCAAGCCGAACACCTCCGTGGTCGGGCCGGGGGACCCGGTGATCATGCCGGCCATCACCCAGGAGGTCAGCTACGAGGCCGAGCTGGCCGTGGTCATCGGGCGGATGTGCAAGGACGTGCGGGCCGCCGACGCGGCGTCGGTGATCTTCGGCTACACCGTGGCCAACGACGTCACCGCCCGTGACCTGCAGCGCTCGGACGGCCAGTGGTCGCGGGCCAAGGGGATCGACACCTTCTGCCCGCTCGGGCCCTGGATCGAGACCGAGCTGGACACCTCGGACCTGCGGGTGATCAGCCGGGTGGACGGAGAGGTCCGCCAGGACGGCTCCACCGCCGACATGGTCCACGGCATCGGCTCCCTCATCGAGGTCGCGTCCGCGGCGTTCACCCTGCTGCCCGGCGACGTGATCCTCACCGGGACCCCCGCGGGCGTCGGCCTGGTCGAGCCGGGTCAGCGCGTCGAGGTCGAGGTCGAGGGCATCGGCGTGATGAGCAACCCGTTCGTCCGCGCCGAGGCCCCTGAATCGCCCGACCGGGCATAGCCTTGCCCGGTGCAGGATTCTCCGGTTGGCGTCTTCGACTCGGGCTTCGGTGGTCTCACCGTGGCCCGGGCCGTCATGGACCAGATGCCCCACGAGGCGGTGCTCTACCTCGGTGACACCGACCGGGCGCCCTACGGGCCGCGCCCGATCGCCGAGGTCCGCCAGTACGCCCTGGAGTGCCTGGACCGGCTCGTCGACCACGGGGTGAAGGCGCTGGTCATCGCGTGCAACTCGGCCTCGGCGGCGATGCTCGCCGACGCCCGGGAGCGCTATGACGTGCCCGTCGTCGAGGTCATCCGGCCGGCCGTGCGCCGCTCCATGGCGGCGACCAAGACCGGTCGCGTCGGGGTGATCTCGACGGCCGCCACCCACCAGAGCAAGGCCTACCTGGACGCGTTCGCGGCCGCGCCGCCCTCGGTCAAGCTGTTCAGCCAGCCGTGCCCGCGGTTCGTGGAGTTCGTCGAGGCCGGGGTCACCAGCGGCCCTGAGGTCCTGGCGACGGCGCGGGAGTATCTCGGACCCCTCATCGAGGCCGACGTGGACACGCTCATCCTGGGCTGCACGCACTACCCCCTGCTGTGGTCGGTCCTGCAGTACGTCCTCGGCGACAGCGTCACCCTGGTCTCCTCGGCGGAGGCCACGGCGGCCGACCTGTTCCGGGTGCTGACCGACACCGACACGCTCCGTCCCGACTCGCAGGGCGAGCCCACCCACCAGTTCCTGACCACGGGCGACCCGCACGGCTTCACCCCGCTGGCACGGCGCTTCCTCGGCCCCGAGGTGGGGCACGTCGGCCGGGCCTACGTCGGGCGCGAGGGCGAGTGACCGTGCGGCTCACCGTCGTCGGCTGCTCGGGCTCCTTCGCCGGCCCCGACAGCCCTGCCTCCTGCTACCTGCTCGAGACCGAGCACGAGGGGCGCACCTGGCGCATCGTGCTCGACCTGGGCAGCGGCGCCCTCGGCGCCCTCCAGCGGCACACCGACCCGCTCGCCCTGGACGCCGTGGTGCTCTCCCACCTGCACCCTGACCACTGCCTGGACCTGACCGGGCTGCACGTGATGCGCAGCCACCACCCGACGGGACGCCGGGACGGCCGGCTGCCGGTCCACGGCCCGGACGGCACAGCCGAGCGGATGGCCCGCGCGCACGGAGTCGAGGGTGCCACTGACCTGGGCGACGTCTTCTCCTTCGTGCCGGTGGCCGACCGCCGGGAGTTCATGATCGGGCCGTTCCGGCTGGTGCCCCTTCGGGTGCACCACCCGGTCGAGGCCTACGGCTACCGCGTCTCGGTGGGCGGGGTGACCCTGGCCTACACCGGCGACACCGACGCCTGCGAGGCGCTCGGTCCGCTGATGGCCGACGCCGACCTGGTGCTCGCCGACAGCGCCTTCGTCGAGGGCCGTGACACCACGCGCGGGATCCACCTGTCCGGCCGCCGCGCCGCGCAGGCGGCGGTCGCCGCGGGCGGGGTGCAGCGCCTGATGCTCACCCACATCCCCGCCTGGAACGACCCGGCCGTATGCCGTGCGCAGGCCGCCGAGGTCTGGCCCGGCGAGGTGGAGCTCGCCGAGCCGGGCCGGACCTACGCGCTGGGGCTCGAGTCCGGCGGCAGCTGAGACCGCCTGCTCAGCCGAGGTGTCGGGACAGCTGGTCGAGCTGTTGACGCATGCTGTCGATGAGGGCGACCGGGTCATCCTGCTCAGGGTTGAGCAGTGGGACCAGAATGCTGCGCACGAGTGTTGACACCGGCACCTGTCGTGCCTCGGCCAGGGCCGCAAGCGCGGCGAACTCGTCGTCATTAAGCCTGACCTGCAAGGTCTTGGTGCGACCATGGCCACGCGTGACTCGGGTGCCAGGCTTGAGCGGGGCGTCCATTCCAGCCTCGGCAGCAGTGGCTTCCTGCTCAAGCAGTCGCTCAAGAGAGCTCATGGCGCACCTCCGAG
>JAAYYA010000380.1 GCA_012515595.1 Actinomycetales bacterium | reverse complement strand
GTGTAGGGGCCGGTGCCGATCGGGCGGGTGGCCAGCTCCTCCATGCTGCCGGCGTCGAAGATCGCGCCGACGCGGGTGGTCAGGCTGTAGAGGAAGGTGTTGCTCGGCGCGCTCAGCGTGACGACGACCTCGCTGTCGCTGGTCGCCTCGACGCTCTCGATGATGTCGAACTGGCTCTTCAGGCTCACCGTCCAGTCGTTCTGGACCGCCTCGAAGGAGGTGACCACGTCCTCGGCCGTGAACGTCTCCCCGTTGCTGAACGTGACGCCGGACTGGAGCGTGAAGGTGTAGGTCAGGCCGTCGTCGCTCACGGCGTACTCAGAAGCGAGCGCCGGCACCATCTCACCGTTCTGGTCGATCTTGACCAGCGTCTCGTAGACGTTGTAGAGCAGCGCCTGCGGGATGGCGGCACCGTCGGTCGTGGTGAAGTCGAGGCTGGCGGGCTCGGCCACCAGCCCGATCCGGACCGTGTCCTCGCCGGCCGGCGCCGCGGTGCCCGCGTCCGTGCTGTCGCCGGTGTCGGCCCCGTCGTCGCTGGAGGAGCCCGCGTTGCAGGCGGTCAGCAGGAAGGAGAGGGAGAGGGCGGCGGCGAGCGCCCGGGTGCGTGACGTCATACGAAATGGCCTTCCTGGTCCGCCTGTGCCCGGGTCCTCGAGCGCAGGTCAGTCGGTGATCCCGCACAACTCTGCCGCATGGTGCGCGCCCGCGACCAGCGGGGCGCGCAACCGATACGGAGTCGTTATCCGGACGTCACCAACATCACGGCCGTATGCCGAGTGGCCGGGTCCCCCTGCACCGCACCGGGGGCGAGCCCGCGGTCCGGGGCACAGGAAAGCGCCGGCAGAGCCTGCCCCCAGGCTCTGCCGGCGCCCTTTCCCCTGTCGGGTGCGGGGCTACGCGCGGGTCACTTGACCTCGCGGCGCAGCACGCGCCACACCCCGATGACCAGTGGGACTCCAATCCACAGGGCCACCGATACGGCGAGCTTTGCCCACTGCTCGCCCGTCAACGCGTCCCCCATCGTCAGGGGCGCGGTCGTCACGCTCAGGTCGATCCACTGGTAGGCCGTCTGCAGCCAGCTGACCAGGGTCATCAGCGGCAGCAGCGTCGGCAGCGCGAAGTAGGTCACGATCGCCGCCGGCGTGTTGAGGAAGGCCAGTCCGAAGGCCAGGCCCTGCAGGACGAAGAGCACCATCATGAGGGTGGCGCCGCCGATGAGGGCGAGGTCCATGTCCCACGGGGTCTGCGCGCCGCGCAGGTCGGCGATCAGGCGTCCGCCGGCGGCCAGCACCATCGCGACGACCACGGCCGCCAGCCCGAGCAGCACGGTGCTGGTCAGCTTGGCCGCCACGATGCGGCCGCGTCGCGGCTCCAGCGCGAAGGTGGTCATCGCGGTGCGCTGGCTCCACTCCTGGGTCGCGGACAGGATGCCCAGGACCGGGAGCATGATCGCCAGCGGGATCCCGCTCGCCTGCAGGTAGGCGGAGTAGGAGTGGTCGCCCTGCTCGACGAAGAGCATGACCGCGATCGCCACGGCGACGACCAGGCCCATCACGATGAGGAACCAGCGGCCGGCCAGGGTGTCGACCTGCTTGCGGGTCTCGATCCGGACGAGCCGGCCGAAGCCGACCGGGCTGACCGGGGTGTCGATGCTCGGCAGGTGGAAGCCCTTGTGGACCGCCTCCGCCGCGGGTCGGGTCTCGACTGCGGTGCTGCCAACTGCGGTGCTGCCAACTGCGGTGCTCATGCTGCCGCCTCCTGTCGTGCGTCGTCCGAGGTGAGGGTGAGGAACATCTCCTCCAGGCCCTGGCTGTCCGCGCCGCGCAGCTCGGTGAGCATGAGGCCCGCCGAGAAGGCGATCGAGCCGACGCGCGGGGTGTCGGCGTCCACGCTGAGCCCGCCGCCGGGCATCTGGGTGACCTCGATGCCCTCGGCCACCAGCGCGGCCTGCAGCTTCTGGTCGTCGATGCTCCGGACCAGGGAGCCGGAGGGGCGCAGCAGCTCCTCCTTGGTGCCCTGGGCCACGATCCGGCCGCGACCGATCACGACGATGTCGTCGGCGATCCGCTCGATCTCGTGCAGCAGGTGCGAGGAGAGCAGCACGGTGCCGCCCTCGTCCGCGAAGGTGCCCAGCAGGTCGCGCATCCAGCGGATGCCGGCCGGGTCCAGCCCGTTGGCCGGCTCGTCGAGGATCAGGACCTTCGGGTCGCCCAGCAGCGCGTGGGCCAGGCCGAGGCGCTGCCGCATGCCGAGGGAGTAGTTGCGGACCCGCCGCTTCGACTCCTTCTGGGTGAGGCCGACGACCTCGAGCATCTGGTCGACGCGGCGGTTGTCGATGCCGAGGGTCATGGCCCCCAGCGTGAGGATCTCCCGCCCGGTCCGACCGGCGTGCTGGGCCGAGGCGTCGAGGAGGACCCCGACGTGCCGGCCCGGGTTGGTCAGGTTGGCGTAGGGCGTGCCGAGCACCGTGGCGGTGCCGGCGGTGGCCGGGGTGAGCCCGGTCATCACGCGCATGGTGGTGGACTTGCCCGCCCCGTTGGGACCGAGGAACCCGGTCACGCGTCCAGCCTCGGCGGTGAACGACACGTCGTCCACGGCGGTGAAGTCCCCGTACTTCGTCACGAGGTTCTGTACCTGAATCATGCCTACCACTCTGCGGGACCACCCCGGTGAGGCACATCAGTCCGCGGTCTGGACCTGCGTCATACCTTGGTATGCCGTTGGGCCGGCCGGTCCCATCCCTTTGCCGCTCCCTGTGGTCCTGTGGGAGGACCTAGTGTCGGGGTATGTCACCAGGACAACCGCCGACCACCCGCTGGGGGGAGACCTGGCGCGTCCTCGTGGCTCTGGCCGTGGGCGCGCTGGTGTGGGTGTCGTCCTGGGCGACGATCGACCTCGAGAACCGCGTGGGTCCCGAGTGGTGGCTGATGACCGGCGACCTCGCGCTCGGCGTGGTCTCGCTCGGGCTGATGCTCCTGCGGCGGCGCTGGCCGGTGCCGATCGCCCTGGTGATCACCGTCCTCTCGTCCGTGTCGACGATGTCCGCCGGGGCGTGCCTGATCGCCGTGGTCTCGGTCGCCACCCGGCGTCGCTGGCGCGAGATGGCCGCCATCACCCCGGTCTACCTGGCGACCTCGTTCGTGTGGGACCGGATGTTCACCTCGGAGGAGTCCGCCTCGCTCACCATGACGGTGGCCAACGTGGTGATCCAGGTGCTGGTGCTGATCGCCGCCTTCGCGGTCGGCTACTCCATCGGGGTGCGGCGGGACAACATCGCCGCGCTGCGCGAGCGGGCGGAGGTCGCCGAGCGGGAGCAGGGGCACCGGGTCGAGCAGGCGCGGGCGACCGAGCGGGCCCGGATCGCGCGCGAGATGCACGACGTGCTGGCGCACCGGATCAGCCTGATCGCGATGAACGCGGGGGCGATGACCTACCGCGAGGACCTGCCGCCGGAGCAGCTGCGGGAGATCGCCGGCACGGTGCGGGACAACGCCGACCAGGCCGTGCAGGAGCTGCGGGCGGTGCTCGGCGTGCTGCGCGGCGCCGACGAGCCGGACCAGCCGCGCGGGCCCCAGCCGGACCTCGCCCAGCTGACCGCCCTGCTGGACGACGCGCGGGCGGGCGGCACCCCCGTCGTGACCACCCTGCGCGTCGACCCCGTCACCGTGCCCGAGCAGGTCAGCCGGCACGCCTACCGGATCATCCAGGAGGGGCTGACCAACGCCCGCAAGCACGCCCCCGGGCAGCCGGTGACCGTCTCGCTGTCCGGCGGGCCGGAGGTCGGGCTCGACCTCACCGTCGTCAACCAGCCCAAGTCGTACGGCGCCGCGCCCGAGGGCGACGCCGTCCGCGACAGCGGCTCGGGCATGGGCCTGCTCGGACTGGCCGAGCGCGCGGTGCTCAGCGGCGGCCAGCTGAGCTACGGCACGGACCGCTCGGGCCGCTTCGTCGTCCGCGCCTGGCTCCCCTGGGGCGCCTGACCCCCCTGACGACCGAGCGGCCCCCCAATCGACCGAGCGCACCGTGTTGCGCTCCCAGAGGCGACCGGGCGCGTCGGGTTGCGGTCTTCGGACCCGACCGGGCGCGTCGCGTTGCGGTCCTCAGACCCGACCGGGCGCGTCGGGTTGCGGTCTCGCAGACCCGACCGAGCGCGTCGCGTTGCGGCCCCCTAGCCCAGACCTCACCGAGCGCGCGGCGTGTCGGGCACGTGCGCCGAACGCTGCGGCGTGTCGAGTGCCCTGGCCCCACTCTTGCCGCACGGCTCCTGCCCATGAAGTGGTTGTCTGTCGCCCACCTGCTCGATGGGCTATGCGTCCCACCGACACGCCGGGCGGATCCGGCTCAGTCGTGCCCGGGCACGGCTGAGCCGGTACGGGTCGGGCGTGTCGCGGGACGCGTGGTCAGCGTTGTGCCCGGTCGGGTCTGAGACCGCAACGCCGCGCGCTCGGTGGGGTCGTGGAGCGCAACGCGACGCGCTCGGTGGGGTTTTCGATGGCCAGGCTTCTCCCACCACGCCGGCATGCCCTGTGCAGGAACCGTGCGTTAGGCCATGATGAGCGGTACGGCACCGAGCCATTGAGCGATGGAGTCATCGTGGCGCTACAGGACACGACCCCGCTGCCCGAGTCGCAGCACCAGGCCACCCAGCGGCACCGGGCGCTCCTGGCCTCGATCCTGGGCACCGCCATCGAGTGGTACGACTACGCGCTCTACGGCGCGGCCGCCTCGGTGGTGATCGGTCCGCTGTTCTTCGCCGCGGCCGGTCCCTCCGGTGAGAGCCTCGCGGCCTTCGCGACCTTCGCGGTCGGCTTCATCGCCCGCCCCTTCGGCGGCGTCATCATCGGGCACCTCGGGGACCGCTTCGGGCGTCGCCCGGCCATGCTGCTGTCCATCATCCTGATGGGGATCGCCACCGTGGGCATCGGGCTGCTCCCCACCGCGAACTCGTGGGGCCTGTGGGCCGTCGGGCTGCTGGTCTTCTTCCGGCTGGTGCAGGGTTTCGGCGCCGGCGCGGAGCTGACCGGGGCCATGACCCTGGTGGCCGAGTACGTCGACCCCAAGAAGCGCGGCTGGTACACCTCGCTGGTCCTGGCCACCCCGCCGCTGGGCATCGCCCTGGCCACCATCAGCTTCTTCGCCGTCGCCTCGCTCGGCGACGAGGCCCTGCTGGGCTGGGCCTGGCGTATCCCGTTCCTGATCTCCGCCGTCCTCTTCCTGCTCGCGCTGTACATCCGCACCAAGCTCGAGGAGACCCCGGAGTATGCCGAGGCGATGGAGCGGGCGGAGGACAAGGGGTCCGCCGCCAGGCTTCCCCTGGCTGACGTCTTCTCCGGCCACTGGCGCGAGGTGAGCCTGGGCTTCTTCGCCATCACCGGGCACAACGCCATGAACTACATCCTGGCGGTCTTCTCCATCAGCCTGATGGTGGAGTCGGGCATGCCACGGCCCCAGGCCTTGCTCGCCGTCACGCTCGGTTCGCTGGTGTCGGTCGTGCTGACTCCGGTCGGCGGCTGGCTGGCCGACCGCTGGGGGTCCGGTCGCACCCTGGCCATCGGCAACCTCAGCGGCCTGGTCCTCGCCTTCCCGATCTTCTGGCTGCTGGCCGAGGGGAGGTTCGCGCTGGGTCTGCTGGCCATTGCCGCCGGCTACGCGCTGGTCATCCCCTGCACCAGCGGGGCCCAGGGCGCCTTCCTGACCGAGCTCTTCCCCGTGCCGGTGCGATTCACCGGCATCGCGACCGCCCGCGAGCTGAACGGTGCCCTAGTCGCCGGTATGTCGCCGCTGATCGCTGCGGCTCTGCTGGAGCTCGGCGACGGGTCCATCACCCTCCCGGCCGGCTACCTGGCGCTGTGCTGCCTGAGCTCGGCGATCGCGATCGTCATCGGGCTGAGATCGTCGCGACAGCGCTACCACTGAGCGTCGGGAGCTGCCCACCCAACCCAGCCACACGACATACGACCCGCCCGGTCCCGGACCCCGACAAAGGATGGCCAGCATGTCCAACCTGCAGCGCCAGCTCCCCAACCTGGGTGAGCTGGCCGCGCTCCTGAGGTTCTCGCCGCCGACCTTCGGGCGTCGTGAGGCCCGCCTGGCGAGGGCCGCGGACATCTGGGACCTGCGCGCGATCGCGAAACGTCGCACGCCCAGCGCGGCCTTCGACTACGTGGACGGGGCCGCCGGTCGGGAGATCACCGCCCGGCGCGCCCGGGAGGTCTTCGACGCGGTGGAGCTGCTGCCGCGCATCCTGCACGGCACGGCGCAATCGGACCTGTCCACCACGATCGCTGGGGGTGCCTCCGCGCTGCCCTTCGGGATCGCCCCCACCGGCTTCACCCGCTTCATGCACTCCGAGGGGGAGATCGGGGGTTCGCGGGCCGCCGAGAAGGCGGGCATCCCGTTCAGCCTGTCCACGATGGGCACGCGCTCCATCGAGGAGGTCGCCGCGGCGGCGCCGGCAGTGCGCCGGTGGTTCCAGCTGTATCTCTGGCGGGACCGGGAGAAGTCGCGCGCCCTGCTCGAGCGGGCGGCCGCCGCCGGGTATGACACGCTGCTCGTCACCGTGGACACGCCGGTGGCCGGGCAGCGACTGCGGGACGTGCGCAACGGCATGAAGATCCCGCCGGAGCTGACGCTGAAGACCGTGCTGGACGCCTCCTACCGGCCCGAGTGGTGGTTCAACTTCCTCACCACCGACTCCTTGAAGTTCGCCTCGTTGTCCAACACCTCCTCGGACCTGCCGACCCTCATCAACGGGATGTTCGACTCCTCGCTGCAGTTCGACGACCTGCGGTGGATCCGGGAGCTGTGGCCGGGCCGGCTCTTCGTCAAGGGCGTGCTGACGGCCGAGGACGCCCGGCAGTCGGTCGCGGCCGGGGCGGACGGCCTGGTGGTGTCCAACCACGGGGGACGTCAGCTGGACCGTGCGCCGGTGTCCTTCGAGGCGTTGGGGGAGGTGCGGGCCGAGGTCGGGGAGGAGATGGAGATCATCCTGGACTCGGGCATCATGTGCGGCGCCGACATCGTCGCCTCGCTGTGTGCGGGGGCGGACTTCGTGCTGGTCGGGCGGGCCTACCTCTACGGGCTGATGGCCGGCGGGCAGCAGGGCGTGGAGCGGGCCATCGAGCTGCTGGCCCGGGAGGTCGAGGTGACCATGCAGCTGATGGGCGCTGGGACCGTCAAGGACCTCACCCCGGACCTGATCCGGCGCCGTCCCGTCGGCAGCTCGCAGCGCACGGTGGCGGAACCGTAGACGTCTCGTGCGACGAGGGGCGCCCGCTGGTTACCGTGGACCTCGTGACCAGTGAACCCTCGGGAGCCGGCGGCACGATCTCGGTCGTGCTCGTCGACGACGACGCCCTCGTCCGCACCGGCCTCGGGCTGATCCTGGGCGGCGCCCCCGACCTGGAGGTCGTCGGTGAGGCCGGCGACGGCCGGGCGGGCATCGAGCTGGTCCGCGAGGTCGACCCGGACGTGGTGCTCATGGACATCCGCATGCCGGTCATGGACGGCCTGGCCGCGACCGCCGAGCTGCTGGAGGGCGACGACCCGCCGAAGATCATCGTGCTCACCACCTTCGACACCGACGACATGGTGATGGAGGCGTTACGCATCGGCGCCCACGGCTTCCTGCTCAAGAGCACCCGGCCCGAGCGGCTGGTCGAGGCGATCCGTGCGGTCATGGACGGCGAGCCGAGGCTGTCGCCCTCGGTCACCCAGCAGCTCATCGCCCAGGTCGCCGGTGGTGTGCGCCAGGCGGCCGCGGCCACCGGCGAGGCCCGGCGCGAGCGGGCCCTTGAGCTGCTGGAGGATCTGACGGACCGCGAGCGCGAGGTGGCCGTCGCGATCGGTCAGGGCTGGCCCAACGCCCAGATCGCCAGCACCCTCTATATGGGACTGCCCACGGTCAAGGCCCACGTGTCCCGCGTGCTCGACAAGCTCGGCGCCGCTAACCGCACCCAGGTCGCGCTTATCGTCCACGACGCCGGCCTCACCGAGACGACCTGACCGAGGGAGACCGCAACGCGGCGCGCCCGGTGGCCACTGAGAGCGCAACCCCACGCGCCCGGTCGCCCCTGAGAGCGCAACCCCACGCGCCCGGTCGGGTCTGAGCACGCAACCCCACGCGCCCGGTCGGGCCTGGAGGGCGCAACGCCGCGCGCCCGGTCGGGTCTGAGCACGCAACCCCACGCGCCCGGTCGGGCCTGGAGGGCGCAACGCCGCGCGCCCGGTCGGGTCTGAGCACGCAACCCCACGCGCCCGGTCGGGTCTGAGAGCGCAACGCGGCGCGCCCGGTGCCGTCGTGTCACTTTCTTGCATTTCCGCGCCTCGCGAGGCACACTGTTACTGACAAGTAGGTACTGTCGGTATCGGGTAAATCCCCCGAACCTGAGGATCACCGCCGATCCTTCGCGCGGGCATGAGGACTGAGGAACATGAGCCACTACAAGAGCAACCTCCGCGACCTGGAGTTCAACCTGTTCGAGGTGCTGAACCGGCAGGACGTGCTGGGTCAGGGCGCCTTCGGGGACTTCGACGAGGAGACCGCGCGCGACATCCTGCGCCAGGTCTCCGAGCTGACCGAGAACGAGATCGGCGAGAGCCTGCTGGAGTCCGACCGGACTCCCCCGACCTTCGACCCCGCCACCGGTGAGGTCACCATGCCGGAGGCCTTCACCAAGTCCTTCCTGGCCTGGCGCGACGCCGAGTGGTGGCGCCTGGAGATCAGCGAGGAGCTGGGCGGCACCCGCGCCCCCGCATCGCTGGCCTGGTCCGTCGCCGAGATGGCCCTGGGCGCCAACCCCGCCGTGAAGATGTTCTCCGCGGGCTACACCTTCGCCGAGGTGCTCCTCAACCTGGGCACCCCCGCGCAGAAGAAGCTGGCCCAGCAGATGATCGACAACCACTGGGGCGCCACGATGGTGCTCACCGAGCCGGACGCCGGCTCGGACGTCGGCGCCGGCCGCGCCAAGGCGGTCCAGGCCGAGGACGGCACCTGGCACCTCACCGGCGTGAAGCGCTTCATCACCTCCGGCGAGGCCCCGTTCTACGACAACGTGATCCACTTCGTGCTGGCCCGCCCCGAGGGCGCCGGCCCCGGCACCAAGGGCCTCTCGCTCTTCATCGTGCCGAAGTTCCACGTCGGTGAGGACGGCGGGCTCGGCGAGCGCAACGGCGTCCAGGTCGCCAACATCGAGCACAAGATGGGCCTGAAGGTCTCCACCACCTGCGAACTGCGCTTCGGCGAGGACGAGGACAACCCCGCGGTCGGCACGCTGCTCGGCGACGACCACAACGGCATCGCGCAGATGTTCCACATCATCGAGTACGCCCGGATGCTCGTCGGCACCAAGGCCATCGCGACCCTGTCGACCGGCTACCTCAACGCGCTGGAGTACGCCAAGGAGCGGGTCCAGGGCGCCGACCTGGCCCAGATGGCCGACAAGACCGCCCCGCGCGTCACGATCACCCACCACCCGGACGTGCGCCGCAGCCTGATGCTGCAGAAGTCGTATGCCGAGGGGTTGCGGGCGCTGATGCTGTTCGCGGCGGTGCAGCAGGACACCGTGATGATCGCCGGGGACAACCCGACCGAGGAGTCCCGGATGGCGGAGAAGGTCAACGACCTGCTCCTGCCGCTGGTCAAGGGCTGCGGCTCCGAGCGCGCCTGGGTGCTGCTCGGCACCGAGTCGCTGCAGACCTTCGGCGGCTCCGGCTTCCTGCAGGACTACCCGCTCGAGCAGTACATCCGCGACGCCAAGATCGACTCCCTCTACGAGGGCACCACGGCGATCCAGGGCCAGGACTTCTTCTTCCGCAAGATCGTCCGCGACCAGGGCCAGGCGCTGATGCACGTGTCCGCGCAGATGCTGGAGCTGGTCAAGGGCGGCGGCGCCGAGGACTTCCTGGCCACCGAGCGGGGCCTGCTGGGCCGCGCGCTGGAGGACGTCCAGGGCATGGTCGAGTACCTCGTCGGCCGCACCATGGCCGCCGACCCGCGCTCCGGCGGCTCCCCCGAGGCGATCTACGCCGTCGGCCTGTCGACCACGCGCTTCCTGCTGGCCGCGGGCGACGTGGTCATCGCGTGGCTGCTGCTGCGCCAGGCCGAGGTCGCCCAGGCGGCACTCGACGCGGGCGCCACCGGCGCGGACAAGGACTTCTACCTCGGCAAGGTGGCCGCCGCGAAGTTCTTCGCCCGCGACATCCTGCCGCGGGTCCACTCCGACCGCGGGATCATCACGCACACCGACGACTCGATCATGAGCCTGCCGGAGTCCGCGTTCTGAACCCCCGCTGACCCTCCCCGCGGGGCGGCCTGACCGGGTCGCCCCGCCCCACCAGCCGACGAACGGCGCGGTCCTCCCCGTGCTCCGCCCGTTCGTCTCCCGGCACGTGCCGGTCGCAAGGTCCCCCTGAGCCCTGCGGCCGGCACGTGCGTTTTCTGGTCGTATGCCGTGTGGTCGCCTCGCCCGGCCAGCTCACCTCCCGGCGGCTCGCCGCCCGTCAGCTCGCCGTCTGGTCGGCCAGGAAGGCCGTCACCGTGGGCAGGTACGCCGGAGCCAGCTGGTCCCGGCGGTCCACGCCCTCGACCGGGTCGGCGACGAACAGACCGTGGTTGGCCTGCGGGAAGACGGCGTAGCCATGTCGCACGTCGGAGGGGAGGTGCTCGGCATACGCCCTCAGGTTGGTGTGCGCGGGCACGAGCGTGTCCGCGGCCCCGAACAGCGCGAGCACCGGGCAGCGGACGTCGGGCATGACGGCGCGGGGGTCGAAGTCGAGCATGCCGCTGATGAACGCGATCGCGGGCTCGGAGTCGTAGGGGACCAGCGCCGTCCCGAACCAGGGGCGGTCGGCGAACTGCTGCTGCTCGGCCAGGAGCGCCTCGGGGGTCGTGCCGTCGCGCATCAGGTCGAAGCGCCGGTCGACCCAGGCCATCGCCTCGGTCATGGCCGCCTCGTCGTGCCCCTCGGCCCGCAGCCAGGTCCCGATCCGGTCCCGCTCCTGCTCGGCCGGCGTGGTGCCGGGGCCGGAGTGGCAGATGACGAAGTCGACGGCGTCCGGCTTGAGCGCGGCGGCGAGCAGCGCGACCCACCCGCCCTGGCTGATGCCGTAGAGGCCGACCGGCTGGCCGGCTGTGCCCGGGTGCTCGCGCAGCACCCGGAGCTCCTCGAGGGTCTCGTGGGCGCGGTCCTCCAGCGTCTGCTGGGTCCAGTGGCCGGGCGAGCCGCCGCAGCCAGGCTTGTCGTGGCGCAGCACGATAGAGCCGGCCTCGGCCAGCCACTCCGGCCAGCCGCCCCAGGCGTAGCGGTCGCCGTCGCCGGAGCCGTCGACCAGGACGACGCCGGGCACCGGTCCCGCGGCCTGGGCAGGGACCCGGACGATCGCGCCCAGGTCGCCCACCGCGGTGGGGACCACGGTCTCGGTCTCGGTCGGAGGAAGGACGGGAGCGGACGGCATACTGCCCGGCGCTGACTGGCCTGGTGCGTGCTCGGCCTCGCGGGGCGGGGCGGTGATCTGGTCACTCATGGGAGGACTCCTCGGTCTGGGCGCCGGCCGGGGTGCCGGCCAGCAGGATGCGCACGAAGCGGTAGCCCTCGGGCCAGC
>JAAYYA010000379.1 GCA_012515595.1 Actinomycetales bacterium | reverse complement strand
GCGCACCCGTCGGCGAGCTGGCGCGGGACGTCCTGCGCCACCTCGCTCCCCCCACCCAACCTGGGCACCCCCCCACCGAACCTGGGCACGGTTAACGGGGCTGCGCACGGGATATATCCGTCGCACAGCCCTGCTCACCGTGCCCAGGTTGTGGAAGGTCCGGCGCTCAGCGGGCGTCGCGGCCGAGCCTGGCCAGCAGGCGGACCTGCCGTGGCTCGTCGTCGCCGACCTCGACCGGCGCGGCGCAGATCCCGGGACCGTAGAGCGCGTCCCCGAAGCCCGGGAGCGCGGCCTCGATCTCGTCCAGCTCGTCCTCGGTGAGTTCCTCGTCCGCACCGAGCGCACGAGCCAGGTCCCAGCGGTGGACGATCAGGTCCCAGCCGTAGAAGCCGGCCATGGTGGCACCGATCGTCGTCCGGCCGAAGTGCCCGTCATACTCCAGCGGGCCGATCTCCGGATCCTCGAGGAGATCGGTGACCACCGCGGCGTGCCGACGCCAGGACTCGCTCGGGTCCGCATCCGCCAGGCGCCCGATCGCCAGGCCACGCTCGGCGAGGAAGTCGGCCTCGCTGTCGATGAGGTGATCGACCAGGTCGCGCACCGTCCACTCCTCGCAGGGGGTGGGGCGCTCCCAGTCGCGCTCGGAGGCGGCGTCGAGCAGGACGGTGATCGCGGCGGCCTTGGCGCGGTAGTCCTCGGCCGGTCCTGGGGTCGGCGTCTCTGTCTCGTGGGTCTGTTCTTCGTAGGTCTGCTGTGCGTTCATGTCCCCAGCCTCCCCCGACCGGCCCGGCCGGGTCTTGCAATAATCCGACAGGTGCCAGATCCGCATCCCATCGACCGGGCTCGGCTCACCGAGCGGGCGCCGGCGGCTCCCCCGGTGCACCGCTACGCCCCGTCGGCCGAGCTGCGGGACGTCGTGCGCCACTACTGGGTGCCGGTGTGGGACCTCGGGGCCGGGGTCACCCTGACCGAGAAGGTCCTCCAGTACCCCACGTGCCTGGTCGTGGTGTCGGACAGCTATGCCCGCTTCTACGGCGTGGCCCGCGGCCTGTCCACGGTCGAGCTCTCGGAGTCCGGGTGGGCGGTCGGCGTCATGCTCCAGCCCGGAGCCGGGCGGGCCGCTGCCGGTCGGGCCGTCGACCACCTCGTGGACACCTACGCCGACCTGGCCGACTTCCCCCGGCTGGCCGATCTGGTGCCACGGGTGCGGGAGGTCATGTCACCTGCGCCGCACGACGAGCTGGCCCACGCGGCAGCGATCCACGAGGTCGAGACGAGGCTGGAGCCGTCGGTGGGCCCTGATGGGGCACTGCTCAACGCGGTCGTCGCTGCGGTGGAGTCGGACCGGGACCTGCTGACCGTGGCCCAGCTTGCCAAGCGGGTCGGGCTGGGCGAGCGGGCCCTCCAGCGGCTCACCGTGGGCCAGCTCGGCCTGACCCCGAAGTGGCTCATCCAGCGCCGCCGCCTCCACGACGCCGCCGACCACCTCAAGCACGGGCGAGGGACGCTGGCCGAGGTCGCGGTCGAGCTGGGCTACACCGACCAGGCGCACTTCACCCGCGACTTCCGCACCGTCACCGGCTACACCCCTGGTGAGTTCGCCCGGGTGCTGGGCCGCGACGCCCGCCGCCCCTGACGACCGAGCGCGCCGCGTGGTGCCCCCTGGGAGCGCAACACGACGCGCCCGGTCGGGTGGGGGGCCGTGTTCCCTGACGACGAAGCGGGCCAGTCCCGGGGGGACTGACCCGCTGTCGCGAATCCGGAGAGTCGGCCTCAGAGTGCGGCGGAGGCCTTGCGGGACTCCAGCACCTCGTCGACCAGGCCGTAGGCCTTGGCCTCGGCCGCGGTCAGGATCTTGTCGCGCTCGATGTCCTTGCGGACCTGCTCGGCGGACTTGCCCGAGTGCTTGGCCCAGGTCTCCTCCAGCCAGGTGCGCATCCGCAGCACCTCGTTGGCCTGGATCTCGATGTCCGAGGCCTGGCCGTAGTCGCCACCGGCCAGCGCCGGCTGGTGGATCAGGACGCGGGCGTTGGGCAGCGCGAACCGCTTGCCCGGGGCACCCGCCGCGAGCAGCACGGCCGCGGCGGAGGCGGCCTGGCCGATGACGAACGTCTGCACGTCGGGCTTGATGTACTGCATCGTGTCGTAGATCGCGGTCAGCGCGGTGAACGAGCCGCCCGGAGAGTTGATGTACATCAGGATGTCCCGGTCGGGGTCCTGGCTCTCCAGCACGATCAGCTGGGCGATGATGTCGTCCGCGGACGCGTCGTCGACCTGGACTCCCAGGAAGATGATGCGGTCCTCGAACAGCTTGGTGTAGGGGTCCTGGCGCTTGGTGCCGTAGGAGGTGCGCTCCTCGAACTGCGGCAGGATGTAGCGGCTGGACGGGGCGCCGCCCGCCCAGGCCGACCCTCCGGCATACGGGGTCTGAGTCATCGTGTGCTCTCTCTCGTCTCTCGTCGGGTCCGGCTCAGGCCTTGGCGCCCGCGTCGTTGGAGTGCTCGTAGACGTGGTCGACGAAGCCATACTCCTTGGCCTCCTGGGCGGTGAACCAGCGGTCGCGGTCGGAGTCCGCCTCGATCTGGTCCACGGTCTGCCCGGTGTGCTGGGCGATCAGCGCCGCCATCTCGCGCTTGGTGTGCAGCATCTGCTCGGCCTGGATCTTGATGTCACTGGCGGTGCCCCCGATGCCGCCGGACGGCTGGTGCATCATCACCTTGGCGTGCGGGGTGGCGTAGCGCTTGCCCGGCGCACCGGCCGACAGCAGGAACTGGCCCATCGAGGCCGCCAGACCCATCGCCACGGTCGCCACGTCGTTGGGCACCCACTGCATGGTGTCGTAGATCGCCATGCCGGCGCTGACGGAGCCGCCCGGGGAGTTGATGTAGAGCCAGATGTCCTTCTCGGAGTCCTCCGCGGCCAGGAGCAGCAGCTGGGCACAGATCGCGTTGGCGTTGTCGTCGCGCACGTCCGAGCCGAGGAAGATGATCCGCTCCTTGAGGAGGCGGTTGTAGATCTGGTCGTCCAGTCCGGCCACCGGTCGCTCGCCGGCCGCGACGATCTCGCTGTTGCTCACCATCTGCTCCATCTCATCGCTGGGGGTCGCGGCCGAGCCGCGTCCTTCGTCAGTGACCCTAACGTCCCGGTTCGCCGCGGCAATCCCCCGTATGTCGTGTGTTCGCCCTGAGCGCAGCGCAACCCGTCCACGTCCCCTCCCCACCGGGCGCACGGTCTTGCGGAATAGCCCGCGACCGGCGATGGTTCCACGACCTCGATCTTCGACGTGAGGGGACCCCGTGAGCAGCGACGAGCATGCCCTGGACGAGGCGATCCGCGAGGAGCAGACCTATCTCGACGGGCTGTATGCCCGGGTCGACCAGCTGCGCGAGGAGGTGGACCGCGACCTGGCGGCGGTCCCCGTCGGTCACGGCGGCAGCGCGCAGGACCTGGTGGACCGGGACGCCCGGATGGCGGCGCTGTCCGTGCGGCGCTCGGACCTGGGGCGCGCCGAGAACGGCCTCTACTTCGGACGCCTCGACCGCACCGACGGGGAGCGCCTCCACATCGGCCGGATGGGCCTGCGCGACGAGGACCTGACACCGCTGCTCGTGGACTGGCGCGCGCCCGCCGCGGCCAGCTTCTACACCGCGACCGCGGGCTCCAGCTCGGGGATCCGCCGTCGTCGGCACATCCGCACCCAGCGCCGCGCCGTGACCGGGGTCAACGACGAGGTGCTCGACCTGGCGCGCTCCGGCGCGGACGGGGCTGCGGAGAGCTTCGTCGGCGATGGCGCCCTGATGGAGGCCCTCACCGCACACCGCACGGGTCGGATGGGCGACATCGTGGCGACCCTCCAGAGCGAGCAGGACCGCATCGTCCGCTCGGCCGCCGAGGGCATCCTCGTCGTCCAGGGCGGGCCGGGCACGGGCAAGACTGCGGTGGCCCTGCACCGGGCCGCCTACCTGCTCTACACCTATCCGCGCATCGCCGAGAGCGGGGTGCTGGTGGTCGGGCCCAACTCGACCTTCCTGTCCTACATCGAGCAGGTGCTGCCCTCGCTGGGTGAGACCCAGGCCGTGCTGATGACTCCCGACACGTTGCTGCCGGGGGTCGTGCCGACCCGCTCCGAGCCGGCCGCGGTGGCCGCGCTGAAGGGGCACCCGGCCATGGCCGCGGTGATTGCCGCCGCTGTGACCGACCGGCAGGCACCCGTGGAGGACGTTGCCGTCGTCTTCGACGGTGACACCCACGTGCTCGAGGCACCGGTGATCGCCGCCGCCCGGGAGCGCGCGACCCACGGGCGTCCCGGCTACAACCAGGCCGGCAGGGCCTTCCGGGAGGAGATCTGGGGCCACCTCACCGACCTGGTCGTCGCCCACGGGGAGCAGCTGCTCAGCGACGTCGAGCACGGCTTCGAGGCCGAGGTCGGGCGTCTGGACGCGTCGCTGGCCCGGGACCCGGACCAGGTGTCGGGCCGCGTAGAGGCCGAGGGCACCGAGGTCACCGGCGCGGTGGCCGCCCACGAGCGCGACCGGCTGCGCGCCGAGCTGCAGGCCGACGCGACCGTGCGCTCCACCGTCGAGGGGCTCTGGCCGGTGCTGACAGCAGAGCAGTTCCTCGAGGACCTCCTGTCGGACCGGGGCCGCCTGGAGTCCGCCCT
>JAAYYA010000378.1 GCA_012515595.1 Actinomycetales bacterium | reverse complement strand
TCCGGGTCGGGCAGGGTCAGGCCGAGCTTCTGCGCCTGGGGCACGGTCATGTCGACGAACTTCTGGCGCAGGTCGTCGTTGCTGAACCGCTTGATGCCCCACGCCATGTTCTGTGCGGTGTGACCACCCTGCGCGGCCTCGCCGGTGTCGGGCGGGCCGAACATCATCAGCGCCGGCCACCACCACCGGTCGGCGGCGTCCTGGGCCATCGCCCGCTGCTCCGGGGTGCCCTGGCTGAGGGTCCACAGGATCTCGAAGCCCTGGCGCTGGTGGAAGGACTCCTCCTTGCACACCCGGATCATCGCCCTCGCGTAGGGCCCGTAGGAGCAGCGGCACAGCGGCACCTGGTTCATGATCGCGGCGCCGTCGACCAGCCACCCGATCGCCCCGGCGTCGGCCCAGGTCAGCGTCGGGTAGTTGAAGATCGAGGAGTACTTCTGCTGGCCGTTGTGCAGCTTGTCGAGCAGCTCCTCGCGGTCCACGCCGAGCGTCTCGGCCGCGGAGTAGAGGTAGAGCCCGTGCCCCGCCTCGTCCTGCACCTTGGCTATCAGGATCGCCTTGCGGCGCAGGCTCGGCGCCCGGGTGATCCAGTTGCCCTCCGGCTGCATGCCGATGATCTCGGAGTGGGCGTGCTGGGCGATCTGCCGGATGAGCGTCTTGCGGTACCCCTCGGGCATGGCGTCCCGCGGCTCGATCCGCTTGTCCGCGCCGATCAGGCCGTCGAAGTACTCCTGGACCGCCTCGGCGTAGTCCGGGGTCTCGGCCGCGTTCAGTGGCTCACCGAAGTCGTTGCCATACATACCTCCAGTATGCCGCAAAACCGGGGCCTTTGTGACAGTTGCTTCGTCGTTCGGCAGGGTGAGTGTCACATGAGGGGGCCCGCGTTCGGCGCGCTCCCCACGCTGCCGGACCGGTCTCCCCTATGGGCAGAACTACCCATTTCGCCGGGCCCGTCGCGGGCCTAGCGTCGAAGGGTGCCGCTCACCGTGCACCGGCACACCACATCGCACCCGAGGGACAGAGACAAAGGGGCAATCATGGACGACACCAGCAACACCGGC
Organism: Actinomycetales bacterium; assembly: GCA_012515595.1. Classification (GTDB taxonomy): domain Bacteria; phylum Actinomycetota; class Actinomycetes; order Actinomycetales; family Dermatophilaceae; genus Ornithinicoccus. The sequence continues at coordinate 2,828 of JAAYYA010000378.1, read as the reverse complement.
AGCAACACGGGAAGGGCCGCCGGCACCACGGGCGGCTCGGACAAGGACGAGTTCCGCGCCCCGACGCGCAACAAGTCGGTGCACACAGCCCTCATCTCCGGCAACACCTTCCGCGCCAAGGCGATCCAGTACACCGTCATCGACGGGGACGCGATCTTCGAGGGCGACATCCTGCTCGGGACCCACGAGGAGGTCCAGCACGAGAGCGCCCAGCTGGCGGCGGAGGCCCGCGGGGAGCTCGGCACCGCGGCCGTACTGATCAGCGGCACCGCGTTCCGCTGGCCCAACTGCGTGGTGCCCTACGACATCGACGCGGGCCTGCCCGACCAGCAACGCGTCACCGACGCGATCAACCACTGGCAGCGCAACACCCGTTTCACCTTCGTGCTGCGCACCGCGGCCAACGCCGGTGACCACCCCGACTGGGTGCACTTCCAGCCCGGCGGCGGGTGCTCGGCGCACGTGGGACGCCGCGGTGGCATGCAGACCGTCAACCTCGCACCCGGCTGCACGACGGGCAACACCATCCACGAGATCGGGCACGCGGTCGGCTTCTGGCACGAGCAGTCCCGCGAGGACCGGGACGCCTTCGTCACGATCAACTGGGCGAACATCCAGGCCGGCACCGAGCACAACTTCAACCAGCACATCAGTGACGGTGAGGACGTCGGCGCCTACGACTACGGCTCGATCATGCACTACCCGCGCAACGCCTTCGGGCGCAGCGGGGCGGAGACGATCACCCCCACCGACCCGACGGCGGTGATCGGCCAGCGGACCGGCCTGAGCGCCGGTGACATCGCGGCCGCCAACTCGATGTGCCCGGACCCCGGCACCGGGATCGAGACCGTCAAGGAGCAGATCGAGACCGCCAAGGAACAGTCACCCGAGACCGTCAAGGAGCACTTCGAGACCGTCAAGGAACAGTCACCCGAGACGATCAAGGAGCAGTCGCCGGAGACGATCAAGGAGCGCTTCCCCGAGACCCTCAAGGAGCACTTCGAGACCATCAAGGAACAGGCGCCGGAAACCATCAAGGAGCGGATCCCGGAGACAGTCAAGGAGCGGTTCGAGACCGTCATCGAGGGCATCGGCCTGCCTGGCCCCGGACCCTACATCCGGCAGCGCTTCGGCGACCAGGTGCCGTTCGCGGTCGCCACGCCTCACGCCGGGACCGCCTCCACCCAGCCGGGCGGCACAGCTGGCGACGAGGACCTCGCCGCACGGGTCGCACAGCTCGAGCTCATCGTCAGCGAGCTGGTCGCGGCCTACGACGCGGGTCTCCAAGGCATGCAGTGATCGTCGTCATCTCCCACCCCGCGGACCTGCACGCGCAGCGCGTCACCGAGACGCTGCGCGCGCGGGGTCGGGAGGTCTTCCTGCTCGACCTGGCCGACCTGCCGAGGAGTGCGACGCTGAGCATCGACCCGGCCGGCCTCGGGCTGGCGGGGCAGGGGAAGGTGACCATCCGTCATACGGACCGGGTGGTGGACCTGTCCTCGGCGTCCGCAGTCTGGTGGCGTCGTCCCCAGCATGTGGTCCTGGACGACATCGGTGACCCGGACGCGCGGGGTTTCGCGTACGGGGAGTGGCACGAGGCCATCCATGGGGCCTACCAGCTGATGCCCTGCCCGTGGATGAACCCGGTGCACGCCGACGAGATCGCCTCGCACAAGGCGTTCCAGCTGTCCGTCGCCCCGCAGGTCGGGCTCCGGGTGCCCGAGACCCTGATGACCTCTGACGCGGAGGCGGCGCAGCAGTTCATCGCCCGGATGGAGGCTCGCGGCGGCCGTGCCGTCTACAAGATCTTCGCGGCCACCCACCAGGTCTGGCGGGAGACCCGGCTGGTGGGGCCGGCCGACCTGGCGCACCTGCCGAGCCTGCACCTGGCGCCGGTGATCTTCCAGGAGTACGTGCCGGCGGTGGCCGACATCCGGGTCACCCTCGTCGGCGGGCGCGTCTTCGCGATGTCGATCTCCGGAGCGCCGGAGGTCGACTTCCGCCTGGGTCTGGGACGAGCGCAGACCGCCGCGTTCAACCTTCCCGCGGAGACCGCCACGGCGCTGCAGGCGCTGATGGAGCGCTTCGGGCTGGCCTACGGCGCGGTCGACCTGAGGCTCACCGCGGACGGCGAGCTCGTCTTCCTCGAGATCAACCCGGCCGGCGAGTTCCTGTTCGTCGAGGCGGGGGCCGGCCACCCGGTGACCGAGGGCCTCGCGGACTGGCTGTGCAACCCGACCGCGGCCGGTGGGGCCGCGGGTGGGGCCGTCGGCGGGGTCGCCACCCCGGGAGCGCCCCTGCCCGTGGGCGGTGCGCTCGCCTAGACCCGGACCACCTCGACCACGACGGTCTCCGCCGACGGGGCCGGGGCGTCCGGGAGGCTGGGCGACGACGACGCTGGGTGGGCCTGCACGGGATAGGTCTGCACCGGGTAGGACTGCACGGTGATCCAGTCACCGGAGGTGATGTGCTCGTGGTCGCTGGTCGCCACGCGCGCCCAGACCGTCAGGCCGCGCAGGTCCGCGTCGTCGGGCACCGTGAGGTCCGCCGCAGCCACGGTCAGGCGCTCGGGCACGTCCTCGCCGACGTACCGGCCGGTCTCGGCGGTGGCGACCGAGGCGTCGACGTCGCCGACCGTCGTCCGCGCGGCACTGACCGTCGTCGAGGCGACGTCCATCCGCGAGGTGTCCCGGATCTCCACCACGACGGGCGTCCCCGCCTCGGGGCCGTCGGGGCCGGCCGCGGTGACCAGCACGTGCACGTCCATGCGTCCGACGATAGACCTCCCTCGCCCGCCGCCCTACCACCTGGCGCCACCACCCGGAGCC
>JAAYYA010000377.1 GCA_012515595.1 Actinomycetales bacterium | reverse complement strand
CCTGGGGTATTCACGCCGATCTGACTGATCATGGTTCTGGTGTGTGCCGGAATGCGGAAAGGTGCCCCTGACCTGGGACAATACGAGTTGTCAAGACACGTATCGGGTCCGTGGAAAGGAGCACCTTCGTGGTGCAGCGTAGCGGGCGGGTGGTGGCGGTGGCTGATCTCGCGCTGGCGTGGTCGAAGAAGCTGGCCGTGGAGGTCGGCGGGGCGGGGACGGTTGCCCACGCCGGGGTGGTGCTTCCCAGGTTGTTGGCTGACCGGCTGGGCCTGACCGCCGATCTGGCGGCGGTGGTGGCCCGGGCCGGCTTCACCCCGTTGCGGCATCGGGGCCGGTTGCTGGTTGACGCGGCGTGTGCGCTGGCCGCCGGGGCGACCGCGTTGAGTGATGTGGAGGCGTTGACCCGCCAGGAGGAGCTCTTCGGTCCGGGTGGTGGGGCCTCGGACACCACGGTGCTGCGGGGTCTGGACGAGCTGGCCGACCGGCTGGGCAGTAGCGGGCTACCCGGGCGGCGGCTGGCCCGGGCGATGGCCAGAGCCCGGGCCAGGGCGTGGACGGCGATCGTCGAGCGGCACGGCGGGCTCCCGGCGGTCCGGGTCGCGACCACCGAGCTGCGACGTTCCGGCGAGGACGCCCAGCCAGGTCGTGCGGTGACAGTGGTCCGCCTGGACGCCACCGTGATCCAGGCCGCCTCCGACAAGGACGGCGCCGAACCCAACTTCAAGGGCTACGGGTTCCACCCGTTGACCGCCTGGTGCACCAACATCGGCGACGCCCTGGCGGCGATGCTGCGCCCCGGGTCGGCCGGGTCGTTCACCGCCTCAGACCACGTCGCTGTCCTGGATGCGGCGATCACCCAGCTCCCCGCGGCGTACCGGGGTGATCTGCTGGTCACCGTGGACGGGGCCGGGGCCTCCCATGACCTGGTCGACCACCTCACCGAACTCAACACCGCCCGCCGCGCTGACGGCAGCTACGGGCGGCGGGGCCGACGCCTGGAGTACTCCGTCGGCTGGCCCGTCGATGCCCGCACCCGGGCCGCGATCGAGGAGTTGACCGAGGCCGACTGGACTACCGCGCTGACCGCCAAGGGCACCGCCGACGAGAAGGCTCAGGTGGTGGAACTGACCGGGCTGCTGCGCCACTCCGTCGGCGGCGACCAGCTCACCACCTGGCCTGAGGATCTGCGGGTGATCGCCCGCCGCACCCCCCGCGAGCCCGGGGAACAGGCCGAACTCGGCGAGGACGCCCGCTGGCGCTACGGCGCGTTCGCCACCAACACCACCACCGGGCAGGTCCAGTTCCTCGACGCCCGCCACCGCACCCAGGCCCACGTCGAAGACAAGATCAAGGAGTCCAAGGCCTGCGGCGCCGAACGCCTACCGTCCACCGACTACCACCGCAACAGCGCCTGGCTGCAACTGGTCACCCTCGCGGTCTCCCTGCTGGCCTGGCTCCGCCTGATCGCCCTGGACGGTGACCTGGTCAAGGCCGAACCCAAGATGCTGCGGTTCCGGCTCTTCTCCGCCCCCGCCCGCCTCATCACCCACGCCCGCAAGAAGATCCTGAAGATCCCACCAGGCTGGGCCTGGGCAACTGACCTGACCACCGCCTGGTCCCGCATCCACGCCCTGCACCCCGCCTGACTGGCAGACCCACCGTCCCAACAACCCAGGACCCCGGCCGGACCGTGGAACCGGCGCCCACCCGAGCACATCGGGAATCTGGTCACGCCCACCCCACGCCGTAACGTCCCCGACAGCCCCTCCCGGAACCGATCAAGCCTCACCGCACCGGCGTGAAGCATCGAGG
>JAAYYA010000051.1 GCA_012515595.1 Actinomycetales bacterium | reverse complement strand
GGTTGTGTAACTGATCGTGATCCGTCACCGTGGAGACATGACCTCTGTGACGGACCATCCCACGGTCGCCGCCCGGGCGGCGGAGCTGTGGGCGCCGGTGCCCGGCTATCTGAACGCGCCGACGCTCGGCCTCCCGCCGCGTGCCGTCGTGACCGCGATGCAGGAGGCGATGATCCAGTGGCAGACGGGGCGGGCCTGCCCGGTGGAGTACGGCGAGCTGGCCGAGCGCGCCCGGCAGCGCTACGCGGAGCTGGTCGGGGTGCCGACCGACAGCGTCGCCCTCGGCTCGCAGGCCTCGGTCCTGGCCGGGACGGTCGCCACGGCGGTGCCGGACGGCGCGGAGGTCCTGTGCGTCACCGGCGACTTCACCTCGGTCACCTTCCCCTTCCAGGTGCAGGAACGGCGCGGGGTCATGGTCCGGCACGTGCCGCTCGCCGAGCTGGCTGACGCGGTCACCCCGCAGACCCACCTGGTGGCCTTCAGCCTGGCGCAGAGCAGCACCGGCGATCTGGTCGACGTCGCTGCCGTCACCGAGGCGGCCGCCGCCCACGGGGCGCTGACCCTCTGCGACACGACCCAGGCCACGGGGTGGATGCCGGTGGACGCGAGCCTGTTCGACCTCACCATCTGCTCGGCCTACAAGTGGCTCTGTCAGCCCCGCGGCACCGCCTATCTCACGGTGCGCCCCGAGGTGGCCGACCTGATCACCCCCAACAACGCCGGGTGGTATGCCGGGGCCTCGGTCTGGGACTCCGTCTACGGGCCGGAGATGCACCTGGCGCCGGACGCCCGCCGTTTCGACGTCTCCCTGGCCTGGCTGTGCTGGGTGGGGGCGGCGGCCGCGAGCGAGGTCTTCGCCACCCTGGACCCCGCCCGGGTGCGGGACCACGACCTCGAGCTCGCCGCCGAGCTGCGCGCCCGCCTCGGTCTCGAGCCGTGCGACCGCCCGGTCATCACGCTGGACGACCCGACCGGTCACCTGGCCGACGTCCTGGAGCGTGCTGGTGTCCGGTGCGCCAGCCGGGCCGGCCGGGTCCGCCTGGCCTTCCACGTGTGGAACACCGACGCCGACGTGGACCTGGTCGCCGAGGCGCTGGCGTGAGCTGACCCGTCCCGAAACCGTCACCTCGGCGTCAGCGTGCCGTTCACCGGCTGGTCATCCGGACCCTCTTGCCTGGACGGCGTGCTGCACCACGCCCACGCACCGCTCGCCCCCGGCGACCCCCAGTCCGCGCAGCTGGCTGCGGCGCGGGCCACCGCGCACCACGGGCCCTCGGCCCCCGGGCCCCGCGCGGGCACGGCCCTGTGCCTGTCCGGTGGTGGGTTCCGGGCCGCGCTCTTCCACCTCGGCGCGGTGCGCCGACTCAACGAGCTGGGGATCCTGGGCCGGTTGCGCACCATCAGCGCCGTCTCGGGCGGTGCGCTGGTCGCCAACCTGTTGGCCGACCCCCGGCTGGGGTGGCCGGACCCGCACGGCCCGGCCGCCCCCGTCCTGGGTTTCGAGGAGTATGTCGCCGGGCCCCTCAGGCGGCTCTCCGGGCGCAACCTGCGGACCCCGGCGCTGCTGTCCCGGGTGCGTCCCAGCGGCTGGGCGAAGCCCTCGGCCAGCGTCGACAGTCTCGCCGAGCAGCTGGCCGTCGCCGTGCCGTGGTGGTCCTCGGACCTGCGCGAGACCGACCGGGGCGGTCCGGTGATCCTGACCTCCGCGACCGAGATCGGCTACGGCGTGAGCTGGGTCTTCGCCGACTCCCGGTCGATCGGCCCCCGCGGCCGGATCGGCGACCACCGCCTCGGGTATGCCGCCCCGCCCCCGGGACTGCGCGTCGCCGACGCCGTGGCCGCCTCCTGCGCCTACCCACCGTTCTTCCCCCCGATGGAGCTCGACGGGCGAGGCCTCGGGCTGCAGGGAGGGGTCCCCGACCCTGCCGAGCCGGCGCAGGCCCGGGAGGGGCTGCTCGCCCGGATCCAGCTCGCCGACGGGGGCATCTACGACAACCTCGGGGTCGAGCCGGTGTGGTCCGACCACCGGGCCGTCCTGGTCAGCGACGGCGGGGCGGTCTTCCGCTCCCGGCCGGCGGGCTCGTTCGTCGGCCGGTTGCTGCACACGCTGTCGATCGCCGGCTCGGGCCAGCACACGACCAGGCTCCGCTGGCTGCGGGCCAGCTCCTCGGCGGGGATCCTCCAGGGGGCGACCTGGTCGCTGGAGTCCACCAACACCGTCTCCCCGGTGCCTGGTCACGGGCCGGCGCCCGGCGACCACACGGCATACCCACCGGACCTCGTCGACCAGATCAACCAGGTCCGCACGGACCTGGACGCCTTCCGGCCCACCGAACAGCGGGTCCTGGAACGCCACGGGTATGCCGTGGCGGACGCCTCCGTGGATCGTCACAGTCCTCAGCTGGTCGCCAGGGCGGCGCCCTTCGACCCCCCTCACCCCCAGGTGGCTGACCCGGCGTCAGTGCGTCTGGAGCTGCGTGGCTCGGCACAGGTCAGGGCCTTCGGCAGGCGCTGAGAAATACATCTCCAGAACGTTTACACCCCGCTGTCGGAGGAGAACAATGGCCGTGTGCCTATGGCTCGGGACCCGTATGCAGTGGTGGTGGAGATGGTCACCGCGGTGTCGCTCGCGCCCGAGCGGCTGGAGGACCGGGTGCAGGCGATCGCCGACATCCTG
>JAAYYA010000376.1 GCA_012515595.1 Actinomycetales bacterium | reverse complement strand
CCTCGTGCGACTCACCGACCCGGTGGATCAGCGGGTACATCGGCCACGGGTGGTGGTCGGGGCGCTCCGTGGGGGGTTGCGGGCGGATGTCCAGCTGGGTGACGCTCGCCGCGCCCTGCCTGATGGCGGTGCCGTAGCAGTCGGCCCCGGTGTCGCCGCCGCCCACGATGACGACGTGCTTGCCCTCTGCGTCGATGCCCCGCTCGGCCCCCAGCGCCTCGCGGTTGGCCGGGACCAGGTAGTCCATCGCCGGATGGACCCCGGCCAGCTCCTGGCCGTTCACGCCGAGCGGCCGGGGGACAGTGGACCCGACGGCGAGGACGACCGCGTCGAAGCGTTCCGAGAGCTCGGCGAGGCTGAGGTCGCCGGGCCCGTCCCCGCCGATGGTCACCCCGGTCCGGAAGCGGATGCCCTCGGACCGCAGCTGCACCAGCCGCCGGTCCAGGACCGACTTCTCCATCTTGAACTCGGGGATGCCGTAGCGGAGCAGCCCGCCGACCGCGTCGTCCCGCTCGTGGACGACGACGGTGTGCCCCGCGCGCCCGAGCTGCTGGGCGGCCGCCAGCCCGGCGGGGCCCGAGCCGACCACGGCGATCGTCTTGCCGCTGAGCCACTCCGGCTCCTGCGGGGTCACCAGGCCGTTGTCGAAGGCCCGGTCGACGATCGAGACCTCGATCTGCTTGATGGTGACCGCGGGCTGGCTGATCCCGAGCACGCACGCGGTCTCGCAGGGGGCGGGACAGAGCCGGCCGGTGAACTCCGGGAAGTTGTTCGTCGAGTGGAGCCGCTCGATCGCCTCCCGGAAGTTGCCGCGGCGGGTCAGGTCGTTCCACTCCGGGATCAGGTTGCCCAGCGGGCAGCCCTGGTGGCAGAACGGGATGCCGCAGTCCATGCAGCGGCCGGCCTGCCGGCGGAGCACCCCGTCCTCCTGGGCGGTGTGCACCTCCTTCCAGTCCATGATGCGGACCGGGACGGGCCGGCTCGGCTGGCCCTCGCGCGAGCGGTGGTTCAGGAAGCCGTGCGGGTCAGCCACGGGAGTCCTCCAGGATCAGTTGCCAGGCGTGGGGTCCGTCCGGGTCCTCCCCGCGGGACCGGACCTCCTCGCGGATCCGGAGCACCCCGGCATACTGCCTCGGCGTGATCCGGGTGAAGCGAGCCGGCCAGTCCGGGGTGTCCAGGATCCCCTGGGCGACGGTGGACCCGGTGAGCTCGATGTGCTCGGTGAGCAGCTCGTGCAGGACCCCGGCGGTGGGGCCCCCGGGCTCCACCGGATCCAGCAGGAGGTCACCGGTTGCGAGGGCGCTCGGGTTGACCCGCGTGGGGACCAGGTCGAGGACGTATGCCGTGCCACCGGACATCCCGGCGCCCAGGTTGCGTCCGGTGGGCCCGAGGATCAGGACCGTGCCGCCGGTCATGTACTCCAGGGCGTGGTCACCGACCCCCTCCACGACCGCGATGGCGCCGGAGTTGCGGACGCAGAACCGCTCGCCGACCAGGCCGCGCAGGTTGAGCTGACCCGAGGTGGCGCCGTAGGCGATGACATTGCCGGCGACCACCTGGTCGGCGGCGGCGAAGGTGGCCTCCTCCGGTGGACGGACCACGATCTGACCGCCGGACAGGCCCTTGCCGACGTAGTCGTTGGCGTCCCCCACCAGGCGCAGTGTGATGCCGCGCGGGAGGAAGGCGCCCAGTGACTGACCGGCCGACCCGGTCAGGGTGAGGTCGATGGTGCCGTCGGGCAGGCCGTCGCCGCCGTGCCGGCGGGTGACCTCGTGGCCGAGCATCGTGCCCAGGGTCCGGTTCACGTTGCGGACCGGGAACTCTGCGGACACGGGACGTCGGTGCTCCAGGGCCGGGGCGGCTGCGGCGATGAACTGGTGGTCCAGTGCCCGGTCCAGACCGTGGTCCTGCCCGGTGGTCCGGCGCAGCGCGGCGCCGTCAGGCACGGGCTCGGCGTGCAGGATCGGGGCCAGGTCGAGGCCGACGGCCTTCCAGTGGTCCACGGCAGGACGCGTGTCAAGCAGGTCGACCCGGCCGATGACCTCGTCCAGGGAGCGGTAGCCGAGGGCGGCCAGGTGCTCGCGGACCTGCTCCGCGATGAACTCGAAGAAGGTGATCACGTGCTCGGCCTGCCCCGTGTAGCGGGCCCGGAGCTCGGGGTTCTGCGTCGCCACGCCCACCGGGCAGGTGTCGAGGTGACAGACGCGCATCATGACGCAGCCGGAGACCACGAGGGCGGCGGTGGCGAAGCCGAACTCCTCGGCCCCGAGCAGCGCGGCGACGACGACGTCGCGGCCGGTCTTGAGCTGGCCGTCGACCTGGACGGTGATCCGGTCGCGGAGCCCGTTGCGCAGCAGCGTCTGCTGGGTCTCGGCCAGGCCCAGCTCCCAGGGGGTGCCGGCGTGCTTGAGCGAGGTCAGCGGGCTCGCGCCGGTGCCGCCGTCGAAGCCGGAGATGAGCACCACGTCGGCGTGCGCCTTGGACACGCCCGCGGCCACCGTGCCCACGCCCACCTGGCTGACCAGCTTGACGTGGACCCGGGCGCGCGGGTTGGCGTTCTTCAGGTCGTGGATCAGCTGGGCCAGGTCCTCGATGGAGTAGATGTCGTGGTGCGGCGGCGGTGAGATCAGGCCCACCCCCGGTGTGGAGTGCCGGGTGGCTGCGACCCAGGGGTAGACCTTGCCCGGGGGCAGCTGGCCGCCCTCACCCGGCTTGGCGCCCTGAGCCACCTTGATCTGGATGTCGTCGGCGCTGACCAGGTAGGCGCTGGTGACGCCGAAGCGTCCCGAGGCGACCTGCTTGATCGCCGAGCGCCGCTCGGGGTCGAAGAGGCGGTCGGGCTCCTCGCCGCCCTCGCCGCTGTTGGACTTCCCGCCCAGGCGGTTCATCGCGATGGCCAGGGTCTCGTGCGCCTCCCGGGAGATCGACCCGTAGCTCATCGCGCCGGTGGCGAACCGCTTGACGATCTCGCTGACCGGCTCGACCTCCTCCAGAGGCACCGGGTCCCGGTCGCCCTGCAGGCGCATCAGCCCGCGGAGCGTCATCAGCTGCTCGGACTGGTCGTCGACCAGGTCGGTGTACTGCCGGAAGATGTCGTAGCGCCCGGTGCGGGTGGAGTGCTGCAGCCGGAAGACCGTCTCGGGGTTGAACAGGTGCGGTGGGCCCTCGCGCCGCCACTGGTACTCGCCGCCGATCTCCAGGTTGCGGTGGTAGGGCGGGATCCCGCTGAGCGGGTAGGCCACGCTGTGCCGGCGGGCGACCTCCTCGGCGATGACGTCCAGGCCGACGCCGTCGAGCTGGCTCGTCGTGCCGGTGAACCACCGGTCGACCAGCTCCCGGGACAGCCCGACCGCCTCGAAGGTCTGGGCGCCGCGGTAGGAGGACACCGTGGAGATGCCCATCTTGCTCATCACCTTCAGCACGCCCTTGCCGAGCGCCTTGATGAGGTTGGCGATCGCCACGTCGGGGTCGAGCCCGTCCAGCTGCTGACCGGAGCGACACAGGTCCTCGACCGACTCCATGGCCAGGTAGGGGTTGACCGCCGCCGCGCCGTAGGCGATGAGGAGCGCCACGTGGTGCACCTCGCGGACGTCGCCGGCCTCCACGAGGAGGCCCACGCGCGTCCGGGTGTGCTCCCGGACCAGGTGGTGGTGGACGGCGCTGGTCAACAGCAGCGAGGGGATCGGGGCGTGCTCCCGGTCGGCGTGCCGGTCGGACAGCACGACGAAGAAGGCCCCCCGGGCGACCGCCTCGGAGACCTGCGCGCAGATCTCCTCCAGCCGCTCCGCCAGAGCGGCGCCGCCGCCGTCGACCCGGTAGAGGCCGCGGATGACGACCGGCGCGAAGTCGGGGTGCTGCCCCTCGAGGTTGATGTGGCGCAGCGCGGCGAGCTGGTCGTTGTCGATGACCGGGAAGTCCAGCTCCACCTGGCGCGCGTGCTCGGGCCCCTCGGTGAGCAGGTTTGCCTCGGGTCCGGTCGTGGTCATCAGGGAGGTCACGATCTCCTCCCGGATGGCGTCCAGCGGCGGGTTGGTGACCTGGGCGAACGCGCCGACGAAGTAGTCGAACAGCAGCCGCGGACGATCGGAGAGGGCGGCGATCGGGGTGTCGGACCCCATGGCGCCCAACGGCTCGGTCCCGGACTGGGCCATCGGGGAGAGGATGATGCGCAGCTCCTCCTCGGTGTAGCCGAAGATCTGCTGGCGGCGCGTCACGGAGGCGTGCGTGTGCCGGACGTGGACCCGCTCGGGCAGGTCCTCGAGCCGGACCATGTTGTCGTCGACCCACCGCCGGTAGGGCTGGGCGGCGGCCAGGTCACGCTTGAGGGCCTCGTCGTCGACGATCTCGCCGGCCGCCGTGTCGACCAGGAACATCCGCCCCGGCTCGACCCGCCCCTTGCGGACCACCGAGGACTCGGGGATGGGCAGCACCCCGGACTCGCTGCCCAGCACGACCAGACCGTCGTCGGTGACCCAGTAGCGCGAGGGCCGCAGCCCGTTGCGGTCCAGCACGCCGCCGACCTGGGTGCCGTCGGTGAAGACCAGGTTCATGGGGCCGTCCCACGGCTCCATCATCATCGAGTGGAAGTCGTAGAAGGCCCGGAGGTCGTCCTCGAGCTCGGTGTTGTTCTCCCAGGCCGGCGGCACCATCATCAGCACCGCGTGCGGGAGCGACCGCCCGCCGAGGTGGAGCAGCTCCACGACCTCGTCGAAGGTCGCGCTGTCGCTGGCCCCCGGCGTGCAGATCGGCAGGGCCCGCGCCAGGTCGCCGGGGAAGACCTCGGTGGTCAGGTTGCTCTCCCGGGCGTTCATCCAGTTGCGGTTGCCGCGGACGGTGTTGACCTCGCCGTTGTGCGCGACGACCCGGTAGGGGTGGGCCAGCGGCCAGGACGGGAAGGTGTTGGTCGAGAAGCGCGAGTGGACCACGGCGAGCGCGGACTCGTAGCGCTCGTCGACCAGGTCAGGGAAGAACTCGGCGAGCTGGCCGGTGGTCAGCATGCCCTTGTAGGTCAGGGTGCGCCCGGACAGCGAGACGGGGTAGACCTCCGTCTGGCGCTCGATCACCTTGCGGGCCAGCCACACGCGGCGCTCCAGCTCCAGGCCGCTCTCGCCGGTGCGGGAGGCGACCACGAGCTGACGGATCACCGGCATCGCGGAGCGGGCCATCGGGCCGAGGATCTCGGGCCGGGTGGGCACCTCGCGCCAGGCCAGCACGTCGAGGCCGGACTCGGCCAGGATCGACTCGACCGCCGCAGCCGACCCCTCGGGGTCGGTGCGGGGCAGGAAGAGCAGCCCCACGGCATACTGACCGGGCTCGGGGAGGGCGACGTCGAGGACGTCCCGCAGGAACCGGTCGGGGACCTGGGTGAGGATGCCGGCGCCGTCACCGGAGTCGGGCTCGGCGCCGACGGCGCCCCGGTGGTCGAGGTTGTGCAGCGCCGTGATGGCGTGGGCGACGATGTCGTGGCCGGGGTAGCCGCGGAGCGTGGCGACGAAGGCCACACCGCACGCGTCGTGCTCGTGGGCGCCGTCGTAGAGGCCGGGAGGCCGGCCTGCGGGCGAGGCGGAGTGCGGGGTCGCGTGAGGGTGGCTCTGGTTCATGGCACCGTCCAGGGGCGGGCAGCCTGTAGCCGCGTGTACATAACCCGGGACGGCGTCGGCCCGGTGGGTCAGCACCGTGTCCGACTGGCCGGAAAAAGTGCTGCGGTGACTGTAAACGCTGACGCCGGTCACCGGAAGCAACCGTGTCGAGCGTCACATAAGTATGCAGGTGACGGCATAATTTGTCACCGGTGGCCGCTGGCGCGTCGGTCGCCACCCGGCGCCGGACCGCGCGAAGTGGGGAGTGTCGGTGCCACGATCTACCATCGAGAGCGTGCCATCCACGACTGCCGCCACCTCGCTCCCGCACCGCCACGACCGGCTGGTGGTGCGGGGCGCCCGCGAGCACAACCTCAAGGACCTGTCCGTCGACATCCCGCGCGACGCCCTGGTGGTGTTCACCGGGCTGAGCGGGTCGGGCAAGTCCTCGCTCGCCTTCGACACGATCTTCGCGGAGGGGCAGCGACGCTACGTCGAGTCGCTGTCCGCCTACGCGCGGCAGTTCCTGGGGCAGATGGACAAGCCGGACGTGGACTTCATCGAGGGGCTCTCCCCGGCGGTGTCGATCGACCAGAAGTCCACCAACCGCAACCCGCGCTCGACGGTGGGCACGATCACCGAGGTCTACGACTACCTCCGCCTGCTCTACGCCCGGGTGGGCAGGCCGCACTGCCCCGTCTGCGGCGAGGCGATCGCGCGGCAGACCCCCCAGCAGATCGTCGACCGGCTGCTCGAGCTGCCCGAGGGCACCAGGTTCCAGGTCCTGGCCCCGGTCGTGCGGGCCCGGAAGGGGGAGTATGTCGACCTGTTCAGCGAGCTGCAGACCAAGGGCTTCTCGCGGGCCCGGGTGGACGGCGAGGTGCTCTCGCTGACCGAGCCCCCGACCCTGGAGAAGCAGAAGAAGCACTCGATCGAGGTCGTCGTCGACCGGCTGGTGGCCAAGGGCAGCGACGGCAAGGCCAAGCAGCGGCTGACCGACTCGGTGGAGACCGCGCTGGGCCTGGCGGGCGGTCTGGTGGTGGTCGAGTTCGTCGACATCGCCGAGGACGACCCCGAGGGGCGGCCGCGGGAGCGGCGCTTCTCCGAGCGGATGGCGTGCCCCAACGACCACCCGCTGGCGATCGACGAGATCGAGCCCCGGTCGTTCTCGTTCAACTCCCCGTTCGGGGCGTGCCCCTCCTGCACCGGCATCGGCGTGGAGCTGGAGGTGGACCCCGAGCTGGTGATCCGCGACGAGGACGCCACGATCATGGAGGGCGCCATCACGCCCTGGTCGACGGCGCAGGGGATCAGCGACTTCTTCGTGCGGGTGCTGGGCGGGCTCGGGGAGGACCTCAAGTTCGACCTGGACACCCCGTGGCGGGCGCTGCCGGGGCGGGCGCGCGACGCCATCCTGCACGGCTACAAGCACAAGGTCCACGTCCGCTACCGCAACCGCTTCGGGCGGGAGCGGGCCTACAGCACCGGCTTCGAGGGCGTCATCCCCTACGTCAAGCGCAAGCACGCCGAGACCGACTCGGACACTAGCCGCGAGCGCTACGAGTCCTACATGCGCGAGGTGCCCTGTCCCGTCTGCCGGGGGAGCCGGCTCAAGCCGGAGATCCTGGCGGTGACGATCGGCGGCCGGAACATCTCCGAGGTGTGTGCCCTGCCGATCGACCAGTGCGCCGAGTTCCTGCGGGGCGTCGACTTCAGCGAGCGCGAGGCGCAGATCGCCGACCGGGTCATCGTCGAGGTGCAGTCCCGGCTGGGCTTCCTGCTCGACGTCGGGCTCGACTACATCTCCCTGGACCGGCCGGCGGCGACGCTGTCCGGCGGCGAGGCCCAGCGCATCCGGTTGGCCACCCAGATCGGCTCGGGGCTGGTCGGGGTGCTCTACGTCCTCGACGAGCCGTCGATCGGGCTGCACCAGCGCGACAACCACCGGCTCATCGAGACCCTCACCCGGCTCCGCGACCTGGGCAACACGCTGATCGTCGTGGAGCACGACGAGGACACCATCGAGGCCGCCGACTGGGTGGTCGACATCGGCCCCGGCGCCGGCGAGCACGGTGGCCAGGTGGTGCACTCCGGGTCCGTCGCGGACCTGCTGACCCACACCACCTCGCTCACCGGTGCCTACCTGTCCGGGCGGCGGGAGATCGCGGTGCCGAAGCGACGCCGGGCGCAGGACGGGCGGTCCCTCACCGTCGTCGGCGCCCGGCAGCACAACCTGCAGGGCGTGGACGTCAGCTTCCCGCTGGGCAACCTGGTTGCGATCACCGGGGTCTCCGGATCGGGCAAGTCGACGCTGGTCAACGACATCCTCTACAAGGTGCTGGCCAACCAGCTGAACGGCGCGCGTCAGGTGCCGGGCCGGCACAAGCGGGTCGAGGGCCTGGGTGCGCTCGATAAGGTGGTCCACGTCGACCAGGGCCCGATCGGGCGCACGCCCCGGAGCAACCCGGCGACCTACACCGGCGTCTTCGACCACATCCGCAAGCTGTTCGCCGAGACCACCGAGGCGAAGGTCCGCGGCTACCTGCCCGGGCGGTTCTCGTTCAACGTCAAGGGCGGCCGGTGCGAGGCGTGCGCCGGTGACGGGACGCTGAAGATCGAGATGAACTTCCTGCCGGACGTCTACGTCCCGTGCGAGGTGTGCCACGGCGCACGCTACAACCGGGAGACGCTCGAGGTGCACTTCAAGGGGCGGACCATCGCCGAGGTGCTGGACATGCCGATCGAGGAGGCGGCTGAGTTCTTCGCGGCGGTGCCCGCGATCGCCCGCCACCTCACCACGCTGGTCGAGGTGGGGCTGGGCTACGTCCGGCTCGGCCAGCCGGCTCCCACCCTGTCCGGCGGGGAGGCCCAGCGGGTCAAGCTGGCGGCGGAGCTGCAGAAGCGCTCCACGGGCCGCACCGTCTACGTCCTGGACGAGCCGACCACGGGGCTGCACTTCGAGGACATCCGCAAGCTCCTGGGCGTCCTGCAGGGGCTGGTCGACAAGGGCAACACGGTCCTGGTCATCGAGCACAACCTCGACGTCATCAAGAGCGCCGACTGGGTGGTGGACCTGGGACCCGAGGGTGGCCGGGGCGGGGGCACCGTCGTGGCCGAGGGCACCCCCGAGGTTATCGCCGGCAACCCGGACAGCCACACCGGGCGCTTCCTGGCCCCCCTCCTGGAGCGCGGCCGCAGCGCTGACAGCGCCCGCTCGCGTCCCCGCGGGCGGTCCGCCTGACCGATGGCCGATCCCTCCAGCTACCGTCCCCGCCCCGGGGAGATCCCGACCGAGCCGGGTGTCTACCGGTTCCGCGACCAGCACGGGCGGGTCATCTACGTGGGCAAGGCGGTCTCGCTCCGCTCCCGGCTGAGCTCCTACTTCCAGGACATCTCCGCGCTCCACCCGCGGACCCGCACGATGGTGCAGACCGGGGCGTCCGTGGACTGGACGGTCGTGCGCAACGAGGTCGAGGCGCTCCAGCTGGAGTACGCCTGGATCAAGGAGTACGACCCCCGGTTCAACGTCAAGTACCGCGACGACAAGTCCTACCCCTACCTGGCCGTGACGATGGGGGAGGAGTTCCCGCGGGCTCAGGTGATGCGGGGCGCCAAGAAGAGCGGGACCCGCTACTTCGGTCCCTACGCGCACGCGTGGGCGATCCGCGAGACCCTCGACCAGCTGCTGCGGGTGTTCCCGGTGCGCACCTGCAGCAAGGGCGTCTTCAAGCGGGCCGGCCAGGTCGGTCGGCCGTGCCTGCTGGGCTACATCGACAAGTGCTCGGCACCCTGTGTCGGGCGGGTGACCGCAGACGAGCACCGGGCCATCGCCGAGGACTTCTGCGACTTCATGGCCGGCAACACGGGCCGGTTCGTCAAGGACCTGGAGCGGCGTATGCGCGCCGCCAGCTCCGAGCTGGACTTCGAGACCGCCGCCCGGCTTCGCGACGACATCGTGGCCCTGCAGCGGGCCCTGGAGAAGTCCGCGGTCGTGCTGCCCGACGCGACCGACGCCGACGTCTTCGCCCTGGCCGACGACGAGCTCGAGGTCGCCTTCCAGATGTTCCACGTGCGTGGTGGGCGGGTCCGTGGCCAGCGGGGCTGGGTCAGCGAGAAGGGCGCGGAGGAGCTCGGCGAGATCGTCGAGCACCTGCTGCAGCAGGTCTACGGCGGGGAGTCGGCCGAGGCGGTGCCAAGGGAGGTCCTCGTCCCGGTCGAGCCGAACGGCCGCGACAGCCTGGAGGAGTGGCTCAGCACGCTGCGGGGCGCCAGGGTCCGGATCCGGGTGCCGCAGCGGGGTGACAAGCGGGCCCTGCTGGAGACGGTGGCCCGCAACGCCACCCAGTCGCTGGCGCGCCACAAGGTGGCCCGGTCCGGCGACCTCACCGCGCGCAGCCAGGCGCTGCAGGAGCTCCAGGACGTGCTCGAGCTCGACGAGGCGCCGCTGCGGATCGAGTCCTTCGACATCAGCCACGTGCAGGGCACCGACGTGGTGGGGTCGATGGTGGTCTTCGAGGACGGACTCCCTCGCAAGAGCGAGTACCGCCGCTTCATCGTCCGGCACGGGACCTCCGACGACACGGCCGCCATGCACGAGGTGCTCACCCGGCGGTTCCGGCACCTGGTCAACGCGCCGTCCGCCACCGACGACGGCGCCGTCCCCGGAGCCGTGGACGGCGCGGGTGAGGCAGGGGAAGGGGGCGCACCGACCCCTGGCGGCCAGCCGCTGACCCCAGAGGGCCGACCCGCCCGCTTCGCCTACCCACCCAACCTCGTGGTCGTCGACGGCGGCCTCCCCCAGGTCAACGCCGCGGCCGCCGCCCTCAGCGAGGTCGGGGTGAACGACGTGACCGTGATCGGCCTGGCCAAGCGCCTCGAGGAGGTGTGGCTGCCCGGGCAGGAGTTCCCGGTGATCCTGCCCCGGACCAGCGAGGGTCTCTACCTGCTGCAGCGGGTCCGCGACGAGGCGCACCGGTTCGCCAACACCTTCCACCGGCTGCGGCGCTCCAAGTCGATGACGGTCAGTCGCCTGGACGGCATCCCCGGGCTCGGGCCCGCGCGTCAGAAGGCCCTGCTGCGCGCCTTCGGCTCGGTGCGCAAGATCGAGGCCGCCTCGGTCGATGAGTTGGCCGGCGTCCCCGGGATCGGACCCGCCCTGGCCACGCTGGTTCACGAGAAACTGACTGGTGAGGCGACGACGGTGGCGCCGCGGGTTAATCTGGCCACCGGTGAAGTGATGGACTGAGGGAGACCCACATGACTGAGCTCGGGGCGGATGCCGACATCTCTGGCAGTACGACCACGACGCAGGCGGCAGCAGCGGAGGAGCAGGAGGGACACGGGCACCGTGAGTTCGTGCTCCTCACCGGGATGAGCGGGGCCGGCCGGTCCACCGCGGCCAACGTCCTGGAGGACCGCGGCTGGTATGTCGTGGACAACCTCCCGCCGAAGATGCTCCCCGACCTCGTGGACGTCGTCTCGGGCGGCGTGCGTCCCCAGCGGCTCGCGGCGGTCGTCGACGTGCGGAGCCGGGACTTCACCACGGAGCTGAGCAACGCGATCCGGGACCTCAGCGCCAAGGGCTTCAACCCCCGGACGATCTTCGTGGACTCCACCGACGAGGCCCTCGTGCGGCGGTTCGAGAGCGTCCGCCGGCCCCACCCGCTGCAGGGCGACGGCCTGCTCCTCGACGGCATCCACAAGGAACGGCGCATGCTGGGGGACATCCGGTCCGGGGCGGACGTCGTCATCGACACGACCGGCTACAACGTGCACCAGCTCGGCGTGGCGGTCGACGAGCTGCTCAACACGGACGTGACGGTCCGCCTGCGGCTGGCGGTGCTGTCCTTCGGCTTCAAGTACGGCATCCCTCTCGACGCGGACGTCGTGCTGGACCTGCGCTTCCTCGTCAACCCCTACTGGCAGCCCGACCTACGGCCCTTCACGGGCCGCGACGAGCAGGTCCGTGACTACGTGCTGGGCCAGCGCGGCCTCGACGCCTATCTCGACGCGGTGACCACGATGCTCAACATCGCGATGGACGGCTACCTGTCCGAGGGCCGCCGCTACGTCACCGTCGCCATCGGCTGCACCGGCGGCAAGCACCGCTCGGTGGCGGTCACCGAGGAGCTCGTCAAGCGGCTGGAGGGACGTGCCGGGGTGGCCATCACGACCTTCCACCGCGACCTGGGGCGCGAGTGACCCCGCCTCGCGTCGCGACCGCCCCCCGGGTGGTGGCCCTCGGCGGCGGGCACGGCCTGGCCGCGTCGCTGCAGTCGTTGCGCCACCTCACCGAGGAGATCACCGCGATCGTGACCGTCGCCGACGACGGCGGGTCGAGCGGACGGCTGCGCCAGGAGTTCGACATCCTGCCGCCGGGCGACCTCCGGATGGCCCTGGCCGCGCTGTGCGAGGACACCGCGTGGGGGCACCAGTGGAGCGCCGTCCTGCAGCACCGCCTCGGTGGCAACGGCGAGCTGGCCGGGCACGCGCTGGGCAACCTGCTCATCATGAGCCTGTGGGAGCTGCTGGACAACCCGGTCCGGGGGCTGGACCTGGTGGGTCGGCTGCTGAACACCCGGGGGCGGGTGCTGCCCATGTGCGAGGTGCCCCTGGACATCGAGGCGACGGTGCTGGGCGCCGACCCGCGCGAGCCCGAGGAGATGTCGGTCGTCAAGGGCCAGTCGCGGGTGGCGGCGACCCCGGGACGGGTGATGAGCGTGCGCATCGTGCCCGAGGAGCCGCCGGCGTCGAGGGACGCGCTGGAGGCGATCAAGCTGGCCGACTGGGTGATCCTCGGTCCGGGGTCCTGGTTCACCTCGGTGATGCCGCACCTGCTCGTGCCGCAGCTCCAGGAGGAGCTCGTCCACACCCCCGCCCGACGGATCCTCACGCTCAACGTCGGGCTCGATGACGACGAGACGCAGGGCTTCTCCCCGGCGGAGCACATCGAGGTGCTCTCCGCGCATGCCCCGGACCTGACCCTCGACTACGTCGTCGCCGACCCGGCAGTCGTCCGCAGCGAGGAACAGTCGCTGCGGGAGGTGGCCAAGGGTGTCGGCGCCGAGCTCGTCGTCACGCCGGTGCGTAAGATGCGGAGACCGAGGGAGCACGACACCCTGCGGTTGGCCGCGGCCTACCGGGACGTGATCTTCGGTGGCTGAGAGACGATTCACGACCCGGACCGCAAAGGGGGGCACCATGGCGATGACCGCCCGGGTGAAGGACGAGCTGAGCAGGCTCCCCGTCACCAAGACCTGCTGCAAGAAGGCAGAGGTCTCCACGATGCTCCGGTTCGCCGGGGGACTGCACATCATCGGCGGCCGCATCGTCATCGAGGCAGAGGTGGACACCGCGCAGGTGGCCCGTCGGCTGCGGGCCTTCATGGCCGAGGTCTACGGCTCCACGAGCGAGATGGTCGTCATGGGTCCCGGGGGTCTCCGCAAGGGGACCCGCTACGTCGTGCGCGCCACCTCGGACGGTGAGTCCCTGGCCCGGCAGACCGGGCTGATCGACCACCGGGGTCGTCCGGTGCGCGGGCTGCCCCCGCGCATCGTGGGCGCGTCCGTGTGCGACGCCGAGGCCGCCTGGCGCGGAGCCTTCCTGGCCCACGGGTCGATCACCGAGCCGGGCCGTTCGTCCGCGTTGGAGATCACCTGCCCCGGCCCCGAGGCCGCCCTGGCACTGGTCGGAGCGGGCCGCAGGATGGGCATCCAGGCCAAGGCCCGCGAGGTGCGCGGGGTCGATCGTGTCGTGATCCGCGACGGGGACGCCATCGGTGCGATGCTCACCAGGCTCGGTGCCCACGAGGCGGTGCTGGCCTGGGAGGAGCGGCGGATGCGGCGTGAGGTGCGGGCCACAGCCAACCGCCTGGCGAACTTCGACGATGCCAACCTGCGCAGGTCGGCCCGCGCGGCCGTGGCCGCCGGAGCCCGGGTCGAGCGTGCCCTGGAGATCCTGGGTGACGAGGCACCGGAGCACCTGCGGGTGGCCGGTCTGCTGCGGGTCGAGCACAAGCAGGCCTCGCTCGAGGAGCTCGGTCAGGTGGCCGACCCGCCGATGACCAAGGATGCCGTCGCGGGCCGGATCCGCCGGCTGCTGGCCATGGCCGACAAGCGCGCCGAGGAGCTGGGCATCGAGGGCACCGAGGCGGGGCTGACACCGGAGATGCTCGAGGACTGAGCCGGCTCCGGCGTCCGGCGTTGGCTGACGTTCGACCCGGGTCGACACCGCACCCGCCCGGGATCCCATCCGCTGGGCATCACCGGTCAGGCCCGGGTGGTTGCCAGCACCCCGCATCCCCTAGGTTTGGGGGTGAGACGTTCGTCCACACGACCTGCACACGCGGGTCCAGATCAGGAGGCAGTTCCAGTGACCGTTCGCGTAGGCATCAATGGCTTTGGCCGCATCGGCCGCAACTTCGCTCGCGCTGTCATCGCCTCGGGCGCCGACATCGAGATCGTGGGGGTCAACGACCTCACCGACAACGAGACCCTCGCCCACCTGCTGAAGTACGACTCGATCCTGGGCCGGCTGAGCGAGGAGGTCTCCTCCACCGAGGACGACATCACGGTCGGTGGCAAGACGATCCGGGCGTTCGCCGAGAAGGACCCCGCGGCCCTGCCGTGGGCCGACCTGGGTGCCGACGTCGTCATCGAGTCCACCGGCATCTTCACCGACGCCACCAAGGCCCAGGCCCACATCGACGGCGGCGCCAAGAAGGTCATCATCTCCGCGCCCGGCAAGAACGAGGACCTCACCGTCGTGCTCGGGGTCAACGAGGGTGACTACGACCCGGAGAATCACCACATCATCTCCAACGCCTCCTGCACGACGAACTGCCTCGGCCCGATGGCCAAGGTGCTGCACGAGGAGTTCGGCATCGTCAAGGGCCTGATGACCACCATCCACGCCTACACCGCCGACCAGAACCTGCAGGACGGCCCGCACCGCGACCTGCGCCGCGCCCGCGCCGCGGCCCTCAACATCGTGCCGACCACGACCGGCGCCGCCAAGGCCATCGGCCTGGTGCTGCCGGAGCTCAAGGGCAAGCTCGACGGCTTCGCGCTGCGCGTCCCGACGCCGACCGGCTCGGCCACCGACCTGACCTTCGAGGCCAGCCGGGAGGTCACCGTCGAGGAGGTCAACGCGGCCGTGAAGAAGGCGGCGGAGGGTCCGCTGCAGGGCATCCTGCGCTACACCGACGAGCCCATCGTGTCCAAGGACATCGAGACCGACCCCGCCTCCTGCATCTTCGACGCCGGGCTGACCCGCGTCATCGGCAACCAGGTCAAGGTCGTCGGCTGGTACGACAACGAGTGGGGTTACTCCAGCCGACTGGTGGACCTCGCCGTCCTGGTCGGCAGCAAGCTCTGAGCGGCGGCATGAAGACCATCGCCGACCTCGGCGACCTCGCGGGTCGTCGGGTCCTGGTCCGCAGCGACCTCAACGTCCCGCTGGACGACGCCGGTGCCATCACCGACGACGGCCGTGTCCGCGCGTCGGTGCCGACCATCAAGCAGCTCACCGCCCAGGGAGCCCGCGTCGTCGTCTGCGCCCACCTGGGGCGTCCCAAGGGCGAGCCGGACCCGCAGTACTCCCTGCGGCCGGTCGCCACGCGTCTGGAGGAGCTCCTCGGTCAGCCGGTCGCCTTCGCCACCGACACGGTGGGGGAGTCGGCCCGTGCCGCCGTCGACGCGCTCGGGGACGGCCAGGTCGTGCTGCTGGAGAACCTGCGGTTCAACGCGGGGGAGACTGCCAAGACCGCCGACGGCCGCCGCGAGTTCGCCGAGCAGCTCGCCTCCCTGGCCGACGCCTACGTGAGCGACGGGTTCGGGGTGGTCCACCGGGAGCAGGCCAGCGTCTTCGACATCACCGAGCTGCTGCCGTCCGCGGCGGGCGGGCTGGTCGAGACCGAGGTCGGCGTGCTGCGGCGGCTCACCGAGGACCCGCAGCGGCCGTATGCCGTGGTGCTGGGTGGTGCGAAGGTCAGCGACAAGCTCGGCGTCATCGACAACCTGCTGGCCAAGGCCGACCGGTTGCTGATCGGCGGCGGCATGGTCTTCACCTTCCTCAAGGCCCAGGGTCATGAGGTGGGCAAGAGCCTCCTCGAGGAGGACCAGCTGGACGTGGTGCGCGGCTACCTGCGCACGGCGGAGGAGAGCGGTGTGGAGATCGTGCTCCCCACGGACATCGTCGCCGCCACCGACTTCTCCGCCGACGCAGATCACGAGGTCGTCGCAGCGGACCAGATCCCCGCCGACCGGATGGGCCTGGACATCGGTCCCGACTCCTCCAGGCTCTTCGCCGACAGGCTGGCCGACGCCCGCACGGTCTTCTGGAACGGCCCGATGGGGGCCTTCGAGATGGAGCCCTACGCCGCCGGCACCCGTGCGGTGGCCCGTGCGCTGGTCGACATCACGGCCGAGCACGACGCGCTGACCGTCGTCGGCGGTGGGGACAGCGCGGCCGCGGTGCGCCAGTTCGGGCACAGCGACGATGAGTTCGGCCACATCTCCACCGGGGGCGGAGCCTCGTTGGAGTTCCTGGAGGGCAAGACCCTCCCCGGTCTCGAGGTCCTCCAGGACTGACTAGGAGCACTCATGGCAGCACGCACCCCGCTGATGGCGGGCAACTGGAAGATGAACCTGGACCACCTCCAGGCCACGCACCTGGTCCAGAAGCTGGACTGGAGCCTGCGCGACGCCAAGCACGACTTCTCCGCCGTCGAGGTGGTGGTCCTGCCACCGTTCACCGACCTGCGGTCCGTGCAGACACTGGTGCAGGGTGACCGGCTCGAGCTGGGCTACGGCGCCCAGGACCTGTCCCAGCACGACGCCGGCGCCTACACCGGCGAGATCTCCGGGGCGTTCCTGGCCAAGCTGGGCTGCAGCTACGTGGCCGTCGGGCACAGCGAGCGGCGGCAGTACCACGCCGAGGACGACCAGTTGGTCGCGGCCAAGGTCGCCGCGGCCCTGCGGCACGACCTCGTGCCGATCATCTGTGTCGGTGAGGCGTTGGAGGTCAGGCAGGCCGGCGAGCACGTGCCGCACGTGCTCGCCCAGGTCGATGCCGTGCTCGATGGCCTCGACGCCGCCACGGTGCGCGGACTCGTCATCGCCTACGAGCCGGTGTGGGCCATCGGCACCGGCGAGGTGGCGACCCCCGAGGACGCCCAGGAGGTGTGCTCCGCGATCCGGACCCGGGTGGCCGAGCTCACCACGGGCGACACCGCGGACGCGGTCCGGATCCTCTACGGCGGCTCGGTCAAGGCCGGCAACGTCGCCTCGATCATGGCGCAGGAGGACGTCGACGGCGCCCTCGTCGGTGGTGCCTCCATCGACGTCGACGAGTTCGCCAGCATCTGCCGCTACCAGCAGCACGTGGGCACCTGACGGCCCAGGGCCGGCCACGGTGGTGGCCGGCCCCGAGCTGTCTGATCCGGCGCTCGGCCCCGGGACCGCCACGCGTCCACGGCTGAGCCGGTCCGAACGGGCTGCCGGTTCTTCGCGCTCACTGCGTTATCCTGTCTTCTGCTCCTGAACCCGGGCGTGAGCCCGACCCGACGTGAGGTGTTCGCCTGTGGACCTGGTCCGGATCTTCCTTGATGTGCTGCTCGTGCTGAGTAGCGCGTTCCTGGTCCTGTTGATCCTGATGCACAAGGGCCGCGGGGGTGGCCTCTCCGACATGTTCGGCGGCGGGATGTCCAGCAGCCTCGGCGGCTCCACCGTGGCAGAGCGCAACCTCACCCGGATCACGATCGCCGTCTCGGTCATCTGGGTCGCCGCGATCGTCGGTATCGGCCTGCTGATCCGCTTCGCCTGAGCCGGAGACCGACGCCCGGGACGCGACCCGCCCTGGCCCCCTGACCTGCTGCCGGACCCCGGCGGGTTACATTGCTGCCCTGAACGGTCGGTGCGAGCTCCAGGAGGTCCAGCTGTGGTCGGGACGAATTCGATCAGAGGTAGCCGGGTAGGTTCCGGACCCTCGGGCGAGGCAGAGCGTGGCGAGGCCGCCCCGCGCGTCGAGTTGTCCTACTGGTGCCAGAACGGGCACGAGAGCCGCCCCAGCTTCGCCGTCGAGGGCGTCGACGAGGCACCGGAGTTCTGGGACTGTCCGCGGTGCGGGCTCCCGGCCGGGCAGGACAAGGACAACCCCCCGGCACCACCCAAGAACGAGCCCTACAAGACGCACCTGGCCTACGTGAAGGAGCGCCGCTCCGACAAGGCCGGGGCGGACCTGCTCGACGAGGCCCTCACCGCTCTGCGCGAGCGGCGCGGCACCACCGAGGAGTAGTCCCGCCCGCCGGGACACCACCCGTGCACGTGGATGGATCCTTCACGCGGTGAGGGGCGATGACCGCTAAGGATGCATGCACCTGAACGCCGGGGGCAGCGACTCCTGGATCGTCCGTTGGCTGGTGGTTGTGGATAAGTTCGGCGCAGTGGTCGGCACTCACGGCATGGTTGCCCCATGCCACTGGACCCCAAGTTCCCCTTCACGTGGCGACAGGCCCGCGATGAAGGCATCCCCCAGCGCGCCCTCGAAGGCACCGAGTATCGGCGCCTGGTCAGTGGTGTCTATGTCGCGAGCGCCCCGACCGGTCAGGAGCAGGCAGAGTCGAGAACTGCCCTTGCCTACGCGGAGGCAAAGGCTGCCCTGCTCGTGGCCGGACCACATGCCTTCGTGTCACATCACACTGCCGCGAGGTTGTACGGGGCGATCGTGCCGGATGGGCCGATGCTCCACGCGAGCGTCCCTCCCGGCCGGCGTCGGTCCACCCATCGCGAGGTCCTCGTTCACCAGTCGCGACGCACGCCGGTCACCTTCCGCGGGCTGCTGACC
Source organism: Actinomycetales bacterium (assembly GCA_012515595.1). Taxonomy (GTDB): domain Bacteria; phylum Actinomycetota; class Actinomycetes; order Actinomycetales; family Dermatophilaceae; genus Ornithinicoccus. The sequence goes on along the minus strand of JAAYYA010000376.1, from coordinate 7,523 downwards.
ACGACGCCCGAGGACCTGTTTCTCGACTTGGCAACACACCTGACGCTGGTCGACCTCGTCGTGCTCGGAGACTCGCTCGTGCGCCGCGGCCGGACGACTCCTGAGCGTCTCATGACAGCGATGCAGGAGGCTACTGGTCGTGGAATTCACCCGGCCCGGCGTGCCGCAGCCCTGGTGCGATCCGGAGTTGACTCGCCGATGGAGACCCGGTGCCGACTGCTTCGGGTCTTCAGCGGACTGCCTGAGCTGGAGACCGATATCCGGTTCTTTGACGAAGAGGGCCACCTTCTGAAGCGACTGGACTCAGGAGACCGCCCAACCAAGACGGCCGTCGAGTACGACGGTCGCCACCACATCGAGCGCCAGGAGCAGTGGGAGGCTGACGTGGGTCGGCGCGAGACGTTCGAGAACGACGACTGGCGGATCGTCACTCTGCTCAGCAAGGACATCCACGTGACGCCCGCTCTCACCGTCGATCGTCCTGCTCAGATCTTCCGGCAGCGGGGCATGCAGATCGGTCGGCTGCGAGACGAGTGGCGGCGGCATTTTCCCGGGCGGGTCCAGGCACCCGGGTCACGATCCGCCTGACCTGATCGCTGTCGTAGCCCTGACTCTCCACGCCGCCGCCTCGTCCACGTGGATGGATCGTTCACGTGCTGCCGGCGGGTCGCAGGCAAGGACCCATGCATGTGCACGGATCGTTCACGTCCGGCCCAGGGCGGGCAGATGAGGATGCATCCACATGCATGGGTCGTTCACGCCCGGCCGGGGGAGGGGGCGCGCTCAGGAGTGAGCGGCCGCCCGGTCTAGCCACCAGACGGTCTCTCTGGTGCCCCGCACCCAGGACGCCGGGACCTGCGGGTCGTCCTGGGTCGCGCGAGCGGTGGCGACGGCCTCGGCCTTGTCGGCACCAGAGACGACGAACCAGACGCGCTCGGAGGCGTTGATCGCCGGCACAGTCAGGGTCAGGCGGAGCGGTGGCGGCTTGGGCGACTCCGTGACCGGCACGACCACCCGGTCGGTGACCTCCAGTTCGGCCCGCCCCGGGAAGAGCGAGGCCACGTGGGTGTCCGGCCCCATCCCGAGGATCATCACGTCAAAGCGCGGGGCGGGATCGCCGTCCGACGCCTGGGCAGCCAGGTCGGCCGTCCACTGGTCCGCGGCCGCCGGGAGCTCCTCCTCGGACGAGCCCGCCGGGGTCGAGTGGACCTGCTCGGCGGGGACCGGGATGCGGTCCAGGCCGGCGTCCCGGGCCTGCTGGTCGTTGCGGTCCTCGTGCCCCTCGGGCACGAAGCGCTCATCACCCCACCAGATGTGCACCTTGCTCCAGACCTCGGCCGGCAGGTCCCGGTCCGCCAGGGCCGTGACGGTCCTGGCCCCCATCGACCCGCCCGTCAGGACCAGGTGCGCGACCCCGCGGGTCGTGACCGCCTCCTCGATCGCCTCGGCGACCCCCGCCGCCACGTCTGCGGCCAGCGTCTCGCTGTCGCTCGAGACGCGCACTGTTCCAGTTGTCATCAGCTCCCGCTCCTCACCTGTCGTGGTCACCGGCTCATCAGTCCTGTCCTGCTGTTCGCCGGTCACCCTGGTCACCTTGCGCAGCCCGCCGGTCAGCGCGGCGGCATAGATCTCGTCCGCATCGAGGCGGCGCAGCTCATCGGCCAGGCACTCGGCGGCGTCGGGGATCCGCAGCGCGACCTCCCGCACCGGTCGGCCCGGCTGGGCCAGCGTCGACAGACCCGCGTCGGCCCGCACCAGCTCGATCGGCCCGTTCTCCCGGTCCATCCGGACGCTGACGATCCCGGTGCCGACCTCGCTGGCGACGCGCTGAACCGGGACGTCGAGGGCCTGGGCGAGCCACGCCGCGATCAGGTCCGCACTGGGCTCATCCGGCTCGGCCACGACCACGGCGGAGCGGATCTGGCTGAAGGGTGGCTCGTCGAGAGCCGCGGCCAGCAGGCCCCGCCAGCGGGTCACCCGGGTCCACGCCAGGTCGGTATCACCGGGGCTGTAGTGCTTGGCGCGCCGCCTCAGTTGCGTGGCCGGCGCGGCGCAGGCCCCGGCGTCGGTGATGCGACGGTGCGCGATGCTGCCCAGGGCACTGCCGGCCACGTTGCTGGGTGGCTCGCCGGGCCACCACGCCACGATGGGGGAGTCGGGCAGGAGAAGGGGTGTCACCACGGAGGCGCCGTGGTCGGCCATCTCGCCGTAGAGGCGCAGGACCACGATCTCACTCGCCCCGGCGTCCCCGCCGACCCGGATCTGCGCGTCGAGCCGACTGGCTCCCCGGCGGTTCGCCCGGACGACGGCCAGGATGCGCGCGGGGTGCTGCCGGGTCGCGTCGTTGGCGACCTCCAGCGCCTCGTCGGCCAGCGCCTCGTCGGTGACGATGAGCAGCGTGAGGACCCGCCCCATCGCCATCGCGCCCACCGAGTGCCGTAGCGCGATGAGCCGCTTGCTGACCTCGGTGGTCGTGGAGCTGGGCAGGTCGACGATCACGGCAGCCTCCATTCGCGCCCGTCGCGGCGCATCAGCTCGTCGGCGGACTCGGGTCCCCAGGTCCCCGCACGGTACGGACCGGGCACCACGTGCTCGCGCTCCCAGTACTCGATGACCGGGTCGAGGATCCGCCAGGACAGCTCGACCTCCTCGTGCCGGGGGAAGAGGGGCGGGTCGCCGAGCAGCACGTCGAGGATGAGGCGCTCGTAGGCCTCGGGGCTGGACTCTGTGAACGACGCGCCGTAGCCGAAGTCCATCGTGACGTCCCGGACCTCCATCTGGGTGCCGGGGACCTTGGAACCGAAGCGCATGGTGATGCCCTCGTCGGGCTGGATCCGGATGACGATCGCGTTGTGTCCGAGCTCCTCGGTCGCGGTGCTGCCGAAGGGAAGGTGCGGCGCGCGCTTGAAGACGACCGCGATCTCCGTGACGCGCTTGCCCAGCCGCTTGCCTGCACGCAGGTAGAACGGCACCCCCGCCCAGCGGCGCGTGTCCACGTCCAGCTTCACCGCGGCATACGTCTCGGTGATGGAGTCGGGGGTGACCCCGTCCTCCTCGAGGTAACCCCGCTTGAGCTCGCTGCCCTGCCACCCCGCGACATACTGCCCGCGGGAGGTGGCCGCGGCCAGGTCGGCCGAGATCCTGGCGGACGCCAGGATCTTCAGCTTCTCGGTGCGGACGGCGCGCGCCGTGAAGTCGATCGGCTCCTCCATCGCGGTGAGCGCCAGGAGCTGGAGCAGGTGGTTCTGGATGACGTCCTTGGCCGCACCCACGGTGTCGTAGTAGCCCGCCCGCCCGCCGATGCCGATGTCCTCGGCCATGGTGATCTGGACGTGGTCGACGTAGTTGCTGTTCCAGATCGGTTCGAACATCTGGTTGGCGAAGCGCAGTGCCAGGATGTTCTGGACCGTCTCCTTGCCCAGGTAGTGGTCGATCCGGAAGACGGAGTCCTGCGGGAAGACGTCCTCGACGATCCGGTTGAGCTCCTGGGCGCTGGCCAGGTCGTGCCCGAACGGCTTCTCGATGACGACCCGCCGCCAGCTGCCGGGGACGGGATCGCTCAGCCCCGAGTTGCGGAGCTGCTCGCACACCGGCGCGAAGAAGTCCGGGGGGATGGACAGGTAGAACGCGTGGTTGCCGCCGGTGCCCCGTTCCTCGTCCAGCTCGCGCACCGTCTCGGCCAGGTTGCGGAAGGCGTCCGCGTCGTCGAAGTTGCCGGGGACGAAGCGGAACCCCTCGGCCAGGCTGCGCCAGACGTCCTCACGGAAGGGGGTGCGGGCGTGCGCCCGCACCGAGTCGTGGACGACGCGGCCGAAGTCCTGGTGCGCCCAGTCCCGCCGGGCGAAGCCGACGAGGGAGAAGCCGGCCGGGAGCAGCCCACGGTTGGCCAGGTCGTAGATGGCCGGCATGAGCTTCTTGCGCGCCAGGTCGCCGGTCACCCCGAACATCACCATGCTGCACGGCCCGGCGATTCTGGGCAGGCGCTTGTCGTCGGGGTGGCGCAGGGGGTTGTGCCCCGCGGCCACCTCGGCCGGCCCCTGGGTCACGGGCGACCCAGCGCGTCCCGCACCTGGTCCAGACCGGCAGCCTGGTCGCTCAGGTGCAACTGCAGCACCGGGCGGCCCTTGTCGGCCAGCACCTGAGCGTCACCTGCGGCCTGCGCAGCGATGAACGTGCCCAGCGTGAACTCCTTGCCCGGCACGGGGACGTCCTCGGTCGGGGTGCCGGTCACCTGCAGGTAGACGCCGGTGTCCGGACCGCCCTTGTGGAACTGGCCGGTGGAGTGCAGGAAGCGCGGACCCCAGCCGAAGGTGACCGGGCGGCCGACGCGCGCCTCGAGGGCACCCCGGACCGCGGCGAGGTCGGCGTGAGCCAGGCGGTCCAGGTAGACCATGACGGCGATGTAGCCGTGCTCTGGATCCAGCTCGGCCAGGAGCGCGTCCACCGCCCCGGTCAGGGAGGAGGCGGCCTCGCCCAGGTCCAGCGCCGCACCGGCCGTGCGGATCTCCACCGCCCCGTCCGTGCCGAGGGCCGGCACCGTGGAGTCCGACGGGTTCGCCATCAGCGCGCGCGCGGCGCTCTTGGCGCTCTCCACATCAGGCTGGTCGAACGGGTTGATCCCCAGCAGCCGGCCGGCGACCGCGGTGGCGACCTCCCACAGGAGGAGCTGGGCACCGAGCGTGCCCGAGACGCTGACCTGCGAGGGGACGCCCTCGCTGTCCGCGGCCTCGTCGTCGTCACCGGTGAGGGCGACGACCGTGGCGTCCGCTGCGCCGGCCACGGCCTCACTCGCGCCGTCCGCGCCGACGACGACGGGCAGCAGCCCCGTGCCCTCCTTGCCGGTGCTCTCGGCGATCAGCTGCTCCGCCCAGTCCGCGAAGCCCACGATGGGGGTGCCGCGGTCGGTGAGGATGAGCTTGTCGCGCAGGGGAGAGGTCCCGCCCAGGGCGGCACCGAGCCGCAGCCCTGGGTTGGCAGGGTCGTCCTCGGCCAGCAGGTCGGCGACCTCCTCCGCCTCGTCCAGCAGGGCCCCGATGTCCACCCCGGCCAGGCCGGAGGGGACCAGCCCGAAGGCGGTGAGGGCCGAGTAGCGGCCGCCGACGTGGGGGTCGGCGTTGATGACACGGTAGCCGTCGGCACGGGACTGGGTGTCCATCGCGCTGCCGGGGTCGGTGACGATGACGATCCGCTCGGTCGGGTCGATGCCCGCGTCCTGGAAGGCCTGGATGAAGATGCGGCGCTGGGAGTCGGTCTCCACGGTCGAGCCGGACTTGGAGGAGACCACCACGGCGGTGCCGGCCAGGTCCTCCTGCACACAGGAGCGCACCATGTCCGGGTCGGAGGAGTCCACCACCACGAGGTCGACGCCGGCCGTGGCGCAGATGACCTCGGGCGCCAGCGAGGAGCCGCCCATGCCGCACAGCGCGATCCTCCGGACGCCGCGGCCGGTGAGCTCCTCGCGCAGCGCGGCGATCTCGCCCACCAGGGGCCGGGAGGTGCGGTGCAGCCCCGTCCACGCCAGCCGGATCGCGGACTCGGACTCGGCCTCCGGCCCCCACAGAGTCGCGTCCTGGGCGAACAGCCGTGAGGCGAAGCGCTCGTCGACCAGGGGTTGCAGGTGTGCCTCGACCGCGTCGGCCGCGGCGCCCAGCGCCTCGACGGACAGGGCGCTCACTGGTCGCCCGCCATCCGGTCCAGCGCGCTCTGCACCGACTCCAGGAGCCCGGTCCAGGACCCGATGAACTTGTCCAGGCCCTCGGTCTCCAGGGTCTCGACGACCTGGGCGTAGCTGACGCCGACGCGCTCCAGGTCGTCCAGGACCTGCTGGGACTCGGCATACGTCCCGGTGACCGAGTCGGCGGGGATCACGCCGTGATCGGCAGTGGCCTCCATGGTCGCGTGCGGCATGGTGTTCACCGTGTTGGGCGCCACCAGACCGTCCACGTAGAGGGTGTCGGGGTAGTCCGGGTTCTTCACCCCGGTCGAGGCCCACAGGGGACGCTGGGCGTGGGCGCCGTCGTCGGCGAGGTTCTGCCAGCGCGGGGTGGAGAAGACCTCCTCGTAGGCCTGGTAGGCGAGCCGGGCGTTGGCCAGGCCGGCCTTGCCGCGCAGCGCCAGCGCCTCCTCGGTGCCGATGGCCTCGAGCTGCTTGTCGATCTCGGTGTCCACGCGGGAGACGAAGAACGAGGCCACCGAGTGGATCTTGGACAGGTCCCGCCCGGCCTCACGGGCCTGCTCCAGACCGGTGAGGAAGGCGTTCATGACGCCGCGGTAGCGGTCGAGGCTGAAGATCAGCGTGACGTTGACGCTGATCCCCTCGGCGAGCACCTGGCTGATCGCCGGCAGTCCCTCCAGGGTCGCGGGAATCTTGATGAACAGGTTCTCCCGGTCCACCGCGGCCCACAGCTTGCGGGCCATCTCGACGGTGCCGTCGGTGTCGGCCTCGAGGCGGGGGTCCACCTCGATGGAGACCCGGCCGTCCTTGCCGTCCGTGGCGTCGTAGACGGGCCGGAGCACGTCGCACGCGTTGCGCACGTCCTCGGTGGTGAGCTCGAAGACGGCGGTGTCCACGTCGGCGCCCGCGGCAGCCAGCTCGTGCCCCTGCTCGCGGTAGGCGTCGCCGTCGGAGAGGGCGTTGGCGAAGATCGTCGGGTTGGTGGTCACGCCGACGACGTTGCGGGTGTCGATGAGCTCCTGCAGCTCACCGGTGGTGATCATCGAGCGGCTCAGGTCGTCCAGCCAGATGGAGACGCCGGCGGCGGCCAGGTCGGCGAGGGGAGTCTTGGTGGTCTCGGTCATGGTGCTCACTGCTCCTGGGTTGAGGTGGGAACGTCGCCGATGGTGGGCTCGCCGGACGAGGGTCCGGCCGGGCTGCTGTGGCCGGGTGCGTCGTCGCCGGTGGCCGCGGCGATGGACTCGGTGGCCGCGGCGGCAACCGCCTCGGCGGTGATGCCGAACTCACGGAAGAGGGTCTGGTAGTCGGCCGAGGCCCCGAAGTGGTCGAGGCTGACGATGCGGCCGGCGTCACCGACCAGCTCGCGCCAGCCCTGGGCGACGCCGGCCTCGACGCTCACCCGGGCCCGGACGGACGGGGGCAGCACCTCGTCCCGGTAGGACTGGTCCTGCGCGTCGAACCACTCGCGGCACGGCATACTCACCACGCGGGCCCGGACCCCCTGCCCGGCGAGCTGCTCGCGGGCCTGGACGGCCAGCTGCACCTCGGAGCCGGTGCCGATGAGGATCACGTCGGGGTCGCCGCCCTCGGCGTCGACCAGGACGTAGCCGCCCTTCTCGGTGAGGTCGGCCGAGGCGAACTCGGTGCGGTCCCAGGTCGGGACGTTCTGCCGGGTGAGGGCCAGGGCCATCGGGTGGTCGTGGATCTGCAGGGCGCGACGCCAGGCGACGGCCGTCTCGTTGGCGTCGGCCGGGCGGATCACGTCCAGGCCCGGGATAGCCCGCAGCGAGGCGAGGTGCTCGACCGGCTGGTGCGTCGGGCCGTCCTCGCCCAGACCGATGGAGTCGTG
>JAAYYA010000375.1 GCA_012515595.1 Actinomycetales bacterium | reverse complement strand
CGGGCGTCGAGCCAGGCGTCGTGGGTGCTCGTCTCCAGCAGGGCCTGCGGCGGCAGCCCGAGCCCACCACCCGCGACCGCGAGCCAGAGCTCCTCCTCGGTGACCGATCGCGAGGCGATGAGCGTGGGCAGCCCCTCGCCAGCGGTCCAGGCCGCCACCCGCGCGAGCAGTTGAAGGCGCACGTCCTGCGGGCCGCGCACGATCGTCGATCTGCAGAGCGGGAGCCCGCCGGTGACCTCGTCGAGCACGGGCCACCCGGTGCCGATCCGCGGTCCCTGATCCAGGAGGCGCCGCCGCACCTCAGACACGCTCGGGACCGGACTCAGCTCGTTCTCCTGCACCATCGCGGAAGTCTGGCACCGAGCACTGACAGTGCTCGCCGATCGAGCCCTCCCGCCCAGGGCCGAGGGTCAGGTGCGCTCCTGGAACCCGAGCCGGCGATACAGCCGAACGGCAGCCTCGTTCTCGTCGTCGACCCGCAGACCCACGACGCGGCCGGGCTCCACAGCACTCAGGGCTGACCGCACGAGCAGCTCGCCCAGCCCTCGTCCGCGGTGTGCCGGGTCCGTGAACAGGTCGATGATGAAGACCAGGTCAGAGACGTCCTCCCACGGAGGTGAGTCGACGACCAGGATGGCTGCGGCCGGCCGGCCGTCCACCTCGGCGAGCAGGGAGGCGGACGGCAACCACACGCCATACTCCCCGTCCCAGCTCGCCCGGACGTCCGCGATCGCGGCAGCCTCGTCACCGACGACCTCGACGGGGAAGCTCGCTGCGTAGAGCCGGCCCACCGCCTCGATGTCGGCCTCACCGATGGGGCGCACGCCCGCCGTGTCCTGCACACTCGGCCCGGCGAGCCTCACGAGGGTCAGTTGCATGGGGGCACCCTCACACGCGTGGTGGGTCTGGATCCACGGGTTTTGGGCTGCGGACGGGGGCATCGCTGGGGGACGTGACACTGGTTCGTGAGGTGAACCAGTGTCACGTCCCCGGCTCAGGGCCTCGGGTTCGGCCGCACTGGCCGCGGCCGCGCGTCCACGACGGAGAGCAGCAGCAGGGCACCGCCGATCACCAACGTCACGGTGAGGTGCTCGCCCAGGAGGAGGACCGCCAGCACGGTCGCGGTCAGCGGCTCGAGCAGGGCCACGACCGTGGCGACGGCGGGACCGGCGTGGGCGAGGCCGGCGAAATAGAGCGTCCACGCCAGCGCCGTCGGGAACACCGCGAAGAACGCGACCAGCCCGAGGTTGCGCGCCGTCGGCTCGAAGCTCAGCGGCGCGAACGGGAGGGTGCACGCCGCCAGCAGCAACCCGCCGAACAGGAAGCCGTAGCCGGTCACCATCGGCGCGTCCGTCCCGCGGTGCGGCCGCGCCGCGACCATCGACAGCAGGGCGAACGACGCGCCGGCACACAGCGCCAGCAGTATGCCGAGCAGCGCCTCCCCGGGGTCCGTCCCGGGAGCCGTCGGTCCACCGACGAGCAGGCCGAGTCCGATGACGCCGAGGACGAGGGGGCGCACCTGGGCCGCGGTGGGCAGGCGGCGCCGGCGGACTGACTGCACGAGCACCACGATCATGGGTGCGGACCCGATGGTGACCAGTGTTGCGATGCTCACGGAGGCGAGGGCCACGCCGCCGAAGTAGGTCGCCTGGAAGAGCGCCACCAGTACGCCGGTGATCGCGATCCGGGTGAGCGACGGTCGGTCGCGGGGCAGCCACCGGCGCTGGGCCAGGAGCACGAGCACCAGCAGGCCGCCGCCGAGCGCGAGGCGGTAGGTCGCGACCGCCGGGGCGCTGAGGCCGGAGCTCTCCGCGAGGGCCGCCCCGGAGACGCCGCCCGTGCCCCAGAGCAGCCCGGCCACCACGAGCAGGCCGAAGCCGCTGGGCGCGGCGACGTGCTCGGTCGTGGTGGTGGTGCGGGCGGTCACGGGGACAGCGTGGCACGGGTCCCGGTCAGGTGAGGTGGTGGGCGAAGGCGTAGGCCGCGGCCTCCGTCCGGGACGCGACGCCGATCTTGCCGAAGATGTTGGACAGGTGGCGGGCGACGGTCTTCTCGCTGAGGACCAGCTCCTGGGCGATCTGCGGATTGGTGCGCCCGGCCGCGACGAGGCGCAGCACCTCGGCCTCGCGCGCGGTCAGGCCGTCGGGCAGGCCACCGCCCAGTAGCCGCTCGGCCTCGCGGCGGGCCGGTTCGGCGCCGAGCTCGGCGAAGGTCCGGGCGGCGACGGAGAGCT
>JAAYYA010000374.1 GCA_012515595.1 Actinomycetales bacterium | reverse complement strand
TCAGCCCGCCGCGATCGAGGGTGCGGTGCTCTGGGCGCGGACTCCCGCGGCCTCGCTCCGGCTGATCAGCCCCGCCCGCACGAAGGCCTCCACGGCCTCGGTCTCCTCGAAGTCCAGGGGCAGGCTCGCTGTCCGGGTGTCACCCTCGGGCGCCGGCGCGGCGGGTCGCCCCGCGGCCGGTCGCACGGCCGGGTCCGCCATCCAGACCTTGGCCAGCACCGGCACCATGCAGTCCCCGCAGTGCCTCCCGCGCACCGGGCAGGTCTCGCAGTCAATCGTGAAACTCATCGATCTCACCTCCGTCTGACGCTCTTCCATCTGATGTTCGAAACGCTAGGGGCGAGGTGTGACAGACCTCCGACACGCCGTCCGAGACGGTCCGCGCGGCCGGGGCTGTCAGGCGTGGGACGCGGCGGTGACAACCCGCGACACGCCCGGGATCCCGGACCGTGATTCGACCGGAACCCTGCCCTGTCCGGCCTGTCTGCGGGACTCTGTCAGTGCCGGGTCGTACGTTCGTTTCATGCAGATGGTGCAGGAGACATTCGACGACCTGGGGGTCGCCCTGTCGGATGTCACGTTCGTGGTCGTGGACCTCGAGACGACGGGCGGCTCCCCCGCCGACTGCGGCATCACCGAGATCGGCGCCGTCAAGGTGCGCGGCGGGGAGGTCCTCGGCGAGTTTCAGACCCTGGTCCGGCCGAGCACGCCCATCCCCGCGTTCATCACGGTGCTGACCGGCATCTCCGACGCCATGGTGGCCAACAGCCCGAGGATCGACGCCGCACTGCCGGCCTTCCTGGAGTTCGCCCGCGGCTCGGTCCTGGTCGCGCACAACGCCGGGTTCGACGTGTCCTTCCTCAAGGCGGCCGCCCAGCAGACCGGGCACCCGTGGCCGGGGCTCGCGGTGCTCGACACCGTGCGGCTGGCCCGCCAGCTCGTGCACCGCGACGAGGCGCCCAACCACAAGCTGTCCAGCCTCGCCACGCTCTTCGGCGCCGACACGACACCCGACCACCGGGCCCTGCACGACGCCCGCGCGACCGTCGACGTGCTGCACGGCCTGATCGAGCGGGTCGGCAACCTGGGCGTGCACACGCTGGAGGAGCTGCAGAGCTACCACAGCCGCGTCACCCCGGCCCAGCGACGCAAGCGGTTCCTGGCCGACGCGATGCCGTCCGCACCGGGGGTCTACGTCTTCAAGGACCACCGCGGCGAGCCGCTCTACGTCGGGACGGCGGTCGACATCCGCCGTCGCACCCGCACCTACTTCACCGCCTCGGAGACCCGCCGCCGGATGGCCGAGATGGTCGGCATCGCCGAGTCGATCACCCCGATCGTCTGCGCGACCCGGCTGGAGGCGCAGGTCCGCGAGCTGCGCCTCATCGCCGAGCACAAGCCGCGCTACAACCGCCGCTCCCGCCACCCCGAGAAGGCGCTGTGGGTCAAGCTGACCGTCGAGCCCTTCCCCCGCCTCTCGATCGTCCGCCAGGTGCGCGGCGACGGGGCGCACTACGCCGGGCCGTTCGGCTCGCGCAAGAGCGCCGAGGCGGCCGTGATCGCGGTCCACGAGGTGATCCCGCTGCGGCAGTGCACGCAGACCCTGACCCAGCGGTCCCGCAAGAGCGCCTGCGTCCTGTTCGAGATGGGCCGCTGCGGCGCCCCCTGCATCGGTGAACAGACGACTGAGGAGTATGCCGAGGTCGCCGGTCAGGCGGCCAGCGCCCTGATCGGGGACGGCCGGGACCTCGTCGCGGCACTGCGCGCCAAGCTCGACTCCCTCGCCGAGCAGGAGCGCTTCGAGGACGCCACCAGCCTGCGGGACCGGATGCTGGCGCTGGTCCGGGCCACCGCGCGGGCGCAACGCCTCGCGCCGCTGTCCTCGGCCCCGGAGATCGTCGCCGCCCAGCGCCGGGAGACGGGCGGCTGGGAGGTCGTCTGCGTCCGCTACGGACGACTGGCCGGCACGACGGTCACGCCGCGCGGCGCCGACCCGATGCCCTACATCGACGCGCTGCGGTCCACGGCCGAGGTCGTCGCCGAGCCGACCGCCCCCGCGCCGGCGGCCCACCCGGAGGAGACCGAGCTGGTCCTGAAGTGGCTGGAGACCCCCGGCACCCGGCTGGTCAGCATGGACGGGGAGTGGACCTGCCCCGTCGGCGGCGCGGGCATGGCCCGGGCCGAACTCGAGCCCCTGTCCCGACGCTGGCAGGACTTCCCCGACTCCTGGGGCGAGACGGGTGCCGCACCGTTGGAGCGCCCTCCCGGCGCGGTGCGCACCGGCGCCTGACCGCGCCGCCCGCCGCACGACTAGAGTGAGACCGTGATTTCCGCCATCGTGTTGATCAAGGCCGACGTAGCCCGCATCCCCGAGGCCGCCCAGGCCATCGCCGCGATCGAGGGCATCAGCGAGGTGTACTCCGTGACCGGCAACATCGACCTCATCGCGGTCGCCCGGGTCGCCAAGCACGAGGACTTCGCCGACGTGATCGCCGACCGCCTCAACAAGGTGCCCGGCGTCCAGGAGACGGACACCCACATCGCCTTCCGGACCTACTCCAGCGAGGACCTCGAGGCGGCCTTCGCCATCGGTCTGGACGAGTAG
>JAAYYA010000373.1 GCA_012515595.1 Actinomycetales bacterium | reverse complement strand
GGCGACGGCGGCGTGCAGGTGGCCTTCGTCAACGACACGCACCACCTGCACGACCTGGCCTGAACGGCCGTATGCCGACAGCCGGGTGGGCGGGTCCGTCGCCTACCCTGGGACCAGCCGAACCCACCCACCGATCGGGGAGCAGACCACTGATGCGCGTCGCAGAGACCATTCTCGACACGATCGGCAACACGCCGCTCGTCAAGCTCAACCACGTGACCGACGGCATCGCCGCGACGGTCCTGGCGAAGATCGAGTACGTCAACCCCGGCGGCTCGGTCAAGGACCGGATCGCGATCAAGATCATCGACGCGGCGGAGGCCGAGGGCAAGCTCAAGCCGGGTGGCACGATCGTGGAGCCGACCAGCGGCAACACCGGGGTGGGCCTGGCGCTGGTGGCGCAGCAGCGCGGCTACAAGTGCATCTTCGTCTGCCCCGACAAGGTCGGCGAGGACAAGATCAACGTGCTCAAGGCCTATGGTGCGGAGGTCGTGGTGACCCCGACCTCCGTGCCGCCGGAGCACCCCGAGTCCTACTACTCGGTGAGCGACCGGCTCGCCGCGGAGATCGAGGGCGCCTACAAGCCCAACCAGTACGAGAACCTCAACGGCCCGGCCTCGCACTACGAGTCGACCGGCCCGGAGATCTGGCGTGACACCGACGGCACCGTCACCCACTTCGTGGCCGGCATCGGCACCGGCGGCACCATCTCGGGCACCGGGCGCTACCTCAAGGAGGTCGGGCAGGTCACGGTCATCGGGGCCGACCCGGAGGGCTCGGTCTACTCCGGCGGTACGGGGCGTCCGTACCTGGTCGAGGGCGTCGGCGAGGACATGTGGCCCGGGGCCTACGACACGTCGGTGCCCGATCGGATCATCCCGGTCACCGACGCCGAGTCCTTCGCCATGACCACCCGGCTGGCCCTCGAGGAGGGGCTGCTGGTGGGTGGCTCCTCCGGCATGGCGGTCGTCGCCGCGCTCAAGGCGGCGCGAGAGCTGCCGGCCGGGGCCACCGTTGTCGTGCTGCTGCCCGACGGCGGTCGGGGCTACCTGGGCAAGATCTTCAACGAGGGCTGGATGCGCTCCTACGGCTTCAGCGCGGTCGCCGAGGAGAAGACGGTCCGCGACGTGCTGTCGGCCAAGACCGGTCAGCTGCCCGACCTCGTGCACGTGCACCCCACCGACACCGTCCGCGACGCGATCGACATCATGGGGGAGTATGCCGTGAGCCAGCTCCTCGTCCTGGGTGCGGAGCCGCCGGTGGTCATGGGGGAGGTCAAGGGCAGCCTGACCGAGCGGGAGCTGCTGGACGCGGTCTTCCACGGCGACGCCAAGCTCACCGACGCGGTGGGCCGGCTCACTGGTCCGGCCCTGCCGCTGATCGGCGTCAACGACTCGGTCTCCGCGGCCCGGGAAGCATTCACCGACGCCGACGCGTTGCTGGTGACAGAGGGGGGCAAGCCCGTCGCCGTGCTGACCCGCCCCGACCTGCTCACCTTCCTCTCCCGGTGAGCTCAGCACCCGCCCCGAGTGAACGGAAATCTTTGACGTGACCGGCTTCTCCACCCGCGCGATCCACACCGGCCAGGCCTTCGACCCGACGACCGGGTCGGTGATCCCGCCCGTCTACCAGACCTCGACCTTCGTGCAGGAGCACGTCGGCGGGCTGCGCAACGGCTATGAGTACACCCGCGGGACCAACCCGACCCGGGACGCCCTGCAGGAGCTGGTCGCCGACCTCGAGGGCGGCGTGCGAGGGCTTTCCTTCGCCTCCGGCCTGGCCGCCGAGGATGCCGTCTTCCGGGCGCTGCTGGGCGCCGGCGACCACGTGCTGATGGGCAACGACGTCTACGGCGGCACCCACCGCCTGGTCAACAAGATCCTCAAGCCATGGGGCCTGGACCTGAGCACCGCGGAGATGAGCGACCTCGACCAGGTGCGTGCCGGCATACGGCCCGAGACGAAGATGCTCTGGCTGGAGACGCCCAGCAATCCCCTCATGAAGATCACCGACATCGAGGCGGTCGCCGCGCTCGGCCACGAGCACGGGCTGGTCGTCGTGGTGGACAACACTTTCGCCTCACCCGCCCTGCAGACCCCGATCAGTCTCGGTGCCGACATCGTGGTGCACTCGGCGACGAAGTATCTCGGTGGCCACTCCGACGTGCTCGGCGGTCTCGTGGTGACCGCGGGCGAGGAGCACGCCGAGAAGATCCAGTTCCTCCAGTTCGCCGCCGGTGGAGTGTCGGCGCCGTGGGAGGTCTTCCTGACCATCCGCGGCATCAAGACCCTCGCGCTGCGGATGGAGAAGCACAGCTCCAACGCCGCCGCGATCGCCGACGCTTTGGTGGGTCACCCGGCGGTGGAGCGGGTCTACTACCCGGGCCTGGCCGACCATCCCGGGCACGAGGTCGCTGCCAGGCAGATGAGCGCGTTCGGCGGCATGGTGTCGCTGGGGCTCGCCGGTGGTGCGGCCGCGGCGCGGCGGTTCGCCGAGTCGATGTCGGTCTTCCAGCTCGCCGAGAGCCTCGGTGGCGTGGAGTCACTGGTGAACTACCCGGCCGAGATGACCCACGCGTCGGTGCGCGGCACCGAGCTGGAGGTGCCGGACAACATCATCCGGCTGTCGGTGGGCATCGAGGACGAGGCCGACCTGGTCGCCGACGTGCAGCAGGCGCTCGAGCGTCTGGGCTGACCCGGCAGGGGCCGTGCCCCGCCGGTCCGGGGACCGACGGGACACGACCGTCCCTACGCCGTTCGGCTACGGGAGCAGGGCGTGCAGCGCGGTGACGATCTCGGGACCGAGCACGGCCTCGCCGCCGAGCAGCACGACGCGCTGCGGGGCCAGCCGCTGGAGCTCGGTGCCCACGACCCCCGGGATGATCTGCTGCTGGGTCAGCAGGAGCGGCTGGTGCGTGGCGCCAGCGAGCGCCCCGCCCGCGAGGGCATCGGGCCAGGCCGTGCCGCTCGACAGGTACACCGTCTCGGCCGACGGATAGTCCGCTGACACCTCGACGGCGGTCTCGTAGCGGTTGGCCCCCGAGATCCGGGTCACCGTGGCGTAGGTGCCGAGCTCGGTCTCGACGCCCGCCGAGACGGCGCTCTCGCCGCCGAGGAGGCGGATCTGCGTGGGCGCCAGCGACGTCAGCGCAGCGGCGGTGGCCGCGGGGAGACCGTCACTGGTGACGAGCAGCAGCGGTGCGTCCAGGGCCCCGGCGCGCGCGGCGCCCGCCAGGGCGTCCGCGAAGGCCTGGCCGGTCGCGACATAGACGGTGTCCGACGGCGGCAGCTCCGCCGCGATGGCCGCCGCCGTGGCGTAGCGGTCCGCGCCGAAGAGGCGGGTCACCGGGGCACCGGCCGCCGTGCCGATGAGCGCGGCCACGTCGTCGCTGATCGCGCCCGGCCCGCCGAAGAGCACCACCTGGTCGGGGTCGAGCCGACCCAGCTCGGTGGCTGTGACGGAGGGCAGGTGACTGCTGCCGGTCAACAGGACGGGGGCGCTGTCGGACCCGGCGAGGGCCGCTCCGGCCAGCGCGTCCGGGAAGGCGGCACCGGTGGCCACGTAGGCGACCGCGATGCCGGGGTCGTGCAGCTCCTGGGAGATGGCGACGGAGGTCGCGTAGCGGTCGGGTCCCGAGAGCCGGTCGACGATCAGGAGGGACTGGAGGGCCGCCAGCACGTCCAGCCGGCCCTCGCCGAAGACGTTGTTGTTGCCGGCCGTGCCGCCGCACTGGTCGTTGGCGGTGTCGATCGCGCTGCCGTCCAGCAGCGCCCGGGTGGCGTCCACGTTCCCGATCAGCTGGTCGTCAGCCGACCAGAGCAGCGCGACGGCGCCAGCCACGTGCGGGGAGGCCATGGAGGTGCCGGTGAGAGAGGCGTAGCTGCTGCCCGGGAAGGAGGACCGGACCGCGGTGCCCGGTGCGGAGATGTCGGGTTTGATCGCGCCGTCCTGGCCCGCCCCACGGGAGGAGCTGGAGGCGATGACGTGGGACGAGGTGTAGTTGCCGACCGAGTAGTTGATGATCCGACTACCCGGGGAGCCGGAGGTGTTGCAGCTCGGGCCGCTGTTGCCGTTGGAGAAGACCCCGAACTGTCCGGCGGCCGCCCACGCCGCGGAGACGTCCTCCATGAACGGGTCGTTGGACGGCAGGAGGGTGCCCCAGGAGTTGTTGATCACGTGCGGTCGTTTGGAGGGGTCGGGGTTGGCGCCGGCCAGGTCGGTGGGGGCCAGCGTCCACTGGCCGGAGGCGATGAGCGCGGCGTCCGTGGGGCAGCAGCCGTTGGCCGCGATCCAGGTGGCCCCGGGGGCAACGCCGATCTGGTTGGTCCCGCCGTCGTCGCCGACCATCGTGCCGGTGACGTGAGTGCCGTGGCCGTTGTTGTCGACCGGTGCACCCGGTGAGGTGCCGGCGGCGTCGAACCAGTTGTAGTTGTGGTCGAAGGTGCCGTCGCCGTTGTTGCCGCGGTAGTGCCCCACGAGCGCAGGGTGGTTCCACTGGACCCCGGTGTCGATCGAGGCGACCACGATGCCCTCGCCGGTGATGCCCTGAGCCCAGAGGTCGTCGGCATTGATGTCGGCGACGCCCCACTCCACGGCCTGCGGCCCATGCTCATTGAGCGGCGCGGTCTCCACGGTCGGCGGGGTGACCTCGAACCGGGCGTAGATGCCTTCGACGCCGTCGGTGTGCGCCAGGGACTGCACCAGGTCGGCGTCGGCCCGGTCGACGGCGATCGCGTTGGTCGCCCAGAAGCTCTGGTAGTCGACGTCCAGCGCGTCGAGCTCGGCGCGCACGGACGCCTGCGAGGCATCGGCGGTGCTGGTCAACGCGTCATACACGGCCTGGCCCCGAGCATCCCAGTCGGTGAGCTGCTCGAACCCGCCCAGGTCGGGACGCGCGTCGAAGCGCACCCAGAAGGCTGCCTCGCCCGCGGCGTCGAGGTCGTCGAGGACCTCCTGGGCGACGTTGGCCTGGTGCTCGGGGGAGGTGGTCTGGGGGAGCGCGGGATCCGCTCCGACGGCGGCGCCGGTGTGCAGCGCGGTGACAATCAGGGAGGCGCCGGCCAGGGCTGCGAGCCAACGCCGGGATGGTGTCTTTCGGGTGTGCACGTCTCCTCCTCGGGAGAGGGATCCCACGGCGGGGGCGCGTGATCACGGGAGTGCCGCGGCAGGACTGCCACGACCTAGCAAATTTACGGCAAGGCTCCTCCGGGCGGAAGAGCGAAGGGGGAGCCGTTGACGGGGCTGTGCCCCGTCGGTCCGGGGACTGACGGGGCACAGCCGGGTTGCCACGGAACCTCTAGGGGAGGAGGGCGTGGAGTGCGTCGACGATTTCGGCGCCCACGACGCTTTCACCTCCTAGCAGGACCACTCGTGGTGGGGCGAGCCGTTGCAGTTCGGGTCCGACCACGGCGGGGATCTTGTCTACCTTGGTCAGCAGCAGGGGTTGGTCGGTGGCACCGGCGAGCGCGCCGCCGGCGAGGGCGTCGGGCCACTGCTGGCCGCTGGCGAGGTAGACCGTGGCGGCCGAGGGGTAGTCGGAGGTGATCTGTACGGCCGTCTCGTACCGGTTGTCACCGGCGATTCTGGTGACGGTGCCGTAGTCGCCCAGGGCGGTGGCGACGTCGGCGGACACGGCGTCCTCGCCGCCGAGCACTCGGATCTCACTGGGGGTGAGGGCCGTGAGTGCTGCCGCGGTGGCATTCGGCAGATGGTCGGTGCGCACCAGGAGCACCGGGGCGTCCAGGGCACCGGCCCGGGCCGCTCCGGCCAGTGCGTCGGCGAACTCCTGGCCGGTGGCGATGTAGACCACGTCGGCGCCGTCGAACTCACCGGCGATGGTCGCTGCCGTGGCGTACCGGTCGGCGCCGGACAGGCGGGTCACCGGTGCCTCGGCCGCCTCACCGATGAGGTCGGCCACCTCCTCGGTGATCGCCTCGTCGCCGCCGAAGAGCACGACCCGGCCCGGGTCGAGCCGGTCGAGCTCGGCCGCGGTGGCCAGGTTGAGGTGGTCGCCGCGGGTCAGCAGCACCGGGACCTCTTCCGACCCGGCCAGGGCGGACCCGGCCAGCGCGTCGGCGTAGGCCGCTCCGGTTGCGACATAGACGGTGTCCACCCCGGGCGTGTGTAGCGCCTGGGAGATCGCCGCCGCCGTCGCGTAGCGGTCCGGCCCGAAGAGCCGGTCGACGATCAGCTCCGGTGGCGCCGGCTCGGTGACGGTCAGGGTGACCGGGACCTGGACCAGCGGGGTGGCCGGGTCGTTGCTGGCGATGCACAGCTGGGCGCTGTAGTCGCCGGCGGCCAGACCGGTGGCATCCAGGGTGACCTCCAGGGTGCTGGTGCCTCCCGGTGCGGTGGTGCCGCTGGTCGGCGAGGCGGATAGCCACCCGATATCGCTCGGGCTCTCGCACGACGCGGCCTCGGCCTCGGTCACGTCCCAGGTCAGGTCCCCGGTGCCGGTGTTGGCGACCTCGACCTCGTGGGAGGTCGTGGTCTCCTGCTCCTGCGTGGCGGACACCGCGGCCGGGTCGACCCCGATCACCGGTATCTCCTCGGGGGCCTCGGTCACCGTCAGGGTGACCGGAACCTGGACCAGCGGTGTGGCCGGGTCGTTGCTGGCGATGCACAGCTGGGCGCTGTAGTCACCGACGGCCAGGCCGGTGGCATCCAGGGCGACCTCCAGGGTGCTGGTGCCCCCTGGGGCGGTGGTGCCGCTGGTCGGCGACACGGACAGCCATCCGATGTCCGTCGGGCTCTCACACGAGGTCGGTGGCGTGACATCGGCCGCCTCGTAGGAGACGGTGTCGATGCCGATGAAGTCGGAGTTGACACCGTTCGGGCCGCCGTCGGGCACGTGGTAGCGGAAGGCCAGGCGACCGGTGGTGGCTTCGCTGAGACCCTCGATGGTGACGGTGTAGGAGGTCCAGGACTCGGGGTAGTCCGTGCCCAGGCCCTCGTTGATCACCAGCAGTTGCTCGGTGAAGTCACCGAAGGTGGCGTAACCGGTACCCACGTCGGTGCTGGCACCGGCGGTGGACATCCGCACCTCCAACCGGTCCGGGAAGGACTGGTTCTCGATGGTCCGGGTCCAGAACGTCAGCTCCGAGCCGTTGACGAGGTCCACCTCCGGGGTGATCAGCCAGTTGCTGATGTGCCCGGGTGAGGCTCCGGAATTGTTCCAGTTGGCGGCGATGTAGGCGGCCGGCGCGCCCTCGTGGGCGTCGAAGACCAGGGGGTTGCCCTGGAACCAGTTGGTCACACCGACCGGTTCGCTGGTGTTGATCATCGCCCACCCGGCGCCGGGCAGGGTGGTGATGTCATCGAAGACCTCGGTGAAGGAGGCCACCGCGGCCGGCACGTGCGCCGCGGGAACCCGGGCCGGAGCCGACCCGGAGGCTGCCGGCTGTGTGCCGGATCGGTCCGCGCCCTGGGGCAGGACCAGTGAGGCGTCCGGAGCGCCCGGAGCGTAGTCCGCCTCGGCCTCGGTCACCACCCAGGTCAGGTCCCCGGTGCCGGTGTTGTCGATCGCGACCTCATGCGTGGTCGTGGTCTCCTGCTCCTGCGTGGAGGACACCGCGGCGGGGTCGACCCCGATCACCGGTGTCTCCTCGGGGGCCTCGGTCACCGTCAGGGTGACCGGGACTTCGACCAGCGGTGTGGCCGGGTCGTTGCTGGCGATGCACAGCTGGGCGCTGTAGTCACCCAGCGCGAGCCCGGTCGCGTCCAGCCCCACGTTCACGGCGGTCGACGCCCCGCCAGCGGTGGTGCCGCTGGTCGGCGACACGGACAGCCACCCGATATCCGTCGGGCTGTCGCACGACGTGGTCGGTGGCGGGACGTCGGCTGCCTCGTAGGAGACGGTGTCGATGCCGATGAAGTCGGAGTTGGACCCGGCCGGGCCACCGTCCGGCACGTGGTAGCGGAAGGCCAGACGACCGGTGGTGGCCTCGCTCAGACCCTCGATAGTCACCGTGTACTCGGTCCAGGCCTCGGGGTAGTCGGAGCCCAGTCCCTCGTTGATCACCAGAAGCTGCTCGGTGAAGTCACCGACGGTGTCGTAGCCGGTGCCCACGTCGGTGGAGGCACCGCTGGTGGACATCCGCACCTCCAACCGGTCCGCGAAGGACTGGTCCTCGATGGTCCGGGTCCAGAACGTCAGCTCCGAACCGTTGACCAGGTCCACCTCCGGGGTGACCAGCCAGTTGCTGATGTCACCCGGGACGGAGCCGGCGTTGTTCCAGTTGGCGGCGATGTAGGCCGCCGGCGCCCCCTCGTGGGCGTCGAACACTGTGGGGTTGCCCTGGAACCAGTTGGTCAGACCGATCGGTTCGCTGGTGTTGATCATCGCCCACCCCGCACCGGGCAGGGTGGTGATGTCGTTGAACGCCTCGGTGAAGGAGGCCACCGCCGGGACATGGGCCGCGGGCACCCGGGCAGGGGCCGCCGAGGACGCTGCCGGCTGGGTGCCGGAGCGGTCCGCGCCCTGGGGCAGGACCAGCGAGGTGTCCGGGGCACCCGGGACATACTCCGCCTCGGCCTCGGTCACCACCCAGGTCAGGTCCGCAGTGCCGGTGTTGGCGACCTCGACCTCGTGGGAGGTCGTGGTCTCCTGCTCCTGCGTCGAGGTCACCTCGGCCGGGTCGACCTCGATGCGCGGGACATCGTCCGCGGTGCAGGTGATGTGACCCAGCCAGACGTCGTCGACCTGCCACCACCAGGACCAGCCCTCGTCCACGTTGTAGAAGCGGACCTGGACGTCGGACTCGCCGGCGGCCTCCGGGAGCGGGACGGTCGTGGTGACCGGTCCGCGCAGCTGGGCCGTCTGGTGCAGTGCCGTCGTCCACGTCGTGCCGCCGTCCAGGCTGAAGTCGACGTCGGCGTAGAGGAGCTCTCCGTTGTTGAACACCCGGAAGTCCTGCTTGAACTCCACGACGGGGTAGGTCGCGTCGCTGTAGTCGAGCGTGGGCGAGACCAGGCCGGTGCGCTGGACCCCGGCAGACCCGTAGAAGTCGTTGTCGACGATGGCGAAGTTGCCGGACCCACCCGTGAGGTTGGCCTGGCCGCCGGGGTTGGTGAAACTCCATACCTGGCCGCTGCCCTCGTCGTCGGTGACTGTCCAGCCGTCAGGGGCCGTCGTCGCGTCGAACGGTTCGGTCGAGCCGATCCGCTCCTGCGTGTAGCCCGGTACCGAGCACGCGACCGGATCGACCAGCAGCGCGAAGTTCGCGACCACGTCCTCGGTGCCGACCGTGATCGGCTGTGAGGCCGGCAGGTAGCCGGGCGTGGTGGGCGTCGCAGTGAGGGTGTAGTCCCCGGCGGGGACCGACAGCGCGTACTGTCCCGTCGCGGGGTCGGTGTCCGCGGAGAGCGGGGTGCCGTCGACCGTGACCGTCGCGGCCAGCGGACCGCCCAGTCCGGACCCGTCGGTCACCGTGCCCGACACGGTCGCCGAGGCCGAGGGGTCCAGGGCCACGTCGTGCGTGGTGGTGGCTTCCTCGGTGATGGTGACGGTAGCGGTAGCGGTGGCGTAGCCGAACCTGCTGACCTCGACGGTGTAGTCGCCGGCGGACAGCACGAGCGTGTAGCCACCCGACGCGTCGGTCTGGATGGTCCGGTCGATGCTCCCGGTCACCGCGACCGTGGCGCTAGAGACCGGGTCGCCGCTGACGGAGTCGGTGACGGTCCCGGTCAGGGTGCCGGCATCCATGGGTGCAGCGGCGAGGAGCGCCGCGACGTCCAGACGGCCCTCACCGAAGACGTTGTTGTTGGCGGCCGTGCCGCCGCACTGCAGGTCTTCGGTGTCGATGGCGGTGCTGTCCAGCAGGGCGCGGGTCCCCTCGACGTCGCCCAGCATGGACGGTGAGCCGGACCAGAGCAGTCCCACGGCACCCGCCACGTGCGGCGAGGCCATCGAGGTGCCCGAGATCGTGTTGTAGCCATCGCCCGGCCAGGCCGAGTAGATGGCCGAACCCGGTGCGGAGATGTCCGGCTTGATGGCGCCGTCCTGGCCGGCGCCGCGGCCGGAGAGGGTGGCGATGGTGTGGCCCGAGTTGTAGTTGCCGACCGAGTAGTTGATGATCCGGCTGCCTGGCGAGCCCGAGGTGTTGCAGGCTGGCCCGCTGTTGCCGTTGGCGAAGACGCCGAACTGGCCGGCGGCCGCCCAGGCCTCGGAGATGTCCTCCATGAAGGGGTCGTTGGACGGGACGATCGAGCCCCAGGAGTTGTTGATCACATGCGGGCGCAGGCCGGGGTCGGGGTTCTGCCCGGCAAGATCGGTTGGTGCCAGCATCCACTCGCCGGAGGCGATGAGCGCGGCGTCGCTGGGGCAGCAGCCGTTAGCGGCGATCCAGGTCGCCCCGGGTGCGACGCCGATCTGGTTCTCCCCGCCGTCGTCACCGACCATCGTGCCGGTGACGTGGGTGCCGTGACCGTTGCCGTCGTTCGGGAAGTCCGCGTTGCCGTGCCCGTCGTTGTACCAGTTGTAGTTGTGGTCGAAGGTGCCGTCGCCGTTATTGCCGCGGTAGTGGCCGACCAGGGCCGGGTGGTCCCACTGGACCCCGGTGTCGATCGAGGCGACGACGATGCCCTCGCCGGTGATGCCCAGGTCCCAGACGTCGGGGGCGTTGATGTCTTCCACGCCCCAGGCCACCGCGTTCGGCACCATGCCGGAGTCGGTCTCCCGGACCGTCTCGGGCGGTGTCACCTCGAAGCTGGGGTAGATCGCGTCCACGCCGGGCAGGGCCGCGAGGGCGTCGACCGTTGCGGACCCCGCCCCCTCGACCTTGATGGCGTTGGTGATGTAGAAGGACTGGAAGTCCAGGTCACTGGTGCGCAGTGTCCGGACCGCCTCCGCCTGGCTGTCCTTCGCCGTGGAGTTCAGCGCTTCGTAAACCGCCCAGCCGCGGGCGTCCCAATCGGCCATCCGGCTGAACTGGGACATGTCCGGACGGGCGTCGAAGCGCAACCAGAAGTCGGCCGTCCCGGTGGCCTCGAGGTCGTCGAGCACCTCCTGGGCGATGTCGGCCTTGTCGGGGGCAGGAGCCGCGGGGACCATCTGGTCCGCCGCGGCGACGCCGGCACCAAGGCCGGAGACCACCAGTGAGGCGCTGGCCAGGACACCTAGCCAGCGCCTCGCAGGACGCTTTCGATCGAGCACAATTCCTCCTACGAGAAGGGAACTGCGGCGGGGGCGCAGGCCCAAGGAATGGGTAACCAGGGCGGGTGATGACCTGGATAT
Organism: Actinomycetales bacterium; assembly: GCA_012515595.1. Taxonomy (GTDB): domain Bacteria; phylum Actinomycetota; class Actinomycetes; order Actinomycetales; family Dermatophilaceae; genus Ornithinicoccus. Next base: position 14,625 of record JAAYYA010000373.1, on the reverse strand, counting down.
GTCCAACCTAGGGCTGTGACTTGGCTGAATGTAAGGTGTGAAACCAAACGAAATGGGAGGTCAAGGCGAAAGCCTGACAGTGCGTGTTATGGATAGAACGGCATCTCCCGCCCGTCATCGGGGTGTCCTGCGCGGCAAGCGATCTGGTGCTGGCGTCAGTCCTCCGAGCGCCGCTCGAGAGAGTTCAGGCCTCGGCGCAGCGCCCCGATGTCGGACTCCACGGCGTGGAGGTCGACCGGAGGAAGCAGGGGGTCCAGGGATGCGTGGCCGGTGAAGACCCCTGTGAGCAGGCCCCGCTCCCGCGCCGCCGCGACGACGGCGTGGAGACCCGCGACGACATCGGGGTCGACCACGGACTCTCGTCCGAGAGACAGCGCGAGGTCGTAGGGGCCGACGAAGACGCCATCGACCCCGGAGACCCTGGTGATCTCCTCCACCGCATCCAGGCCGGCCGCGGTCTCGACCATCGGGAGCAGCACGGGCCGGGCCCGGCCACCGAGCAGGGTGCTGCGCGAGCCCCCGGTGCTTCGAGCGCCCTCCGGCGGGGTGCGGACCGCTCGCACCAGCGCGGCGGCCTCGGCCCTCGACTCAACCGCCGGGACGATCACTCCCCGCACGCCGGTGTCGAGCACCCGGCCCAGATGGGCTGCGTCGTGACTCGCCGTCCGGGCCAGCACCGGCAGCGGCGTGACGCGCAGGAGCCCCGGGAGGTCGGTGGCCTCCAGGCACCCGTGCTGCAGGTCGACGCCGAGCCAGTCGAACCCGTCCAGGGGGACGAGCTCGACCACGTCGGCGGTGAGCGCCGTCAGCCAGAGACCCCGGAGGGGGCGACCCCCGGCGGCGGCCAGTGGGGCATCGGTCATGCGGTGCGCTCCTTGTCAGGCGGGCGGGTGGACGTCGAGCACCCATGGCTTGCTCGGGGACGCGGCGTGATGGAGCGCCACGGTGAAGGTCGTGGCGAGCACGTCGGCCAGACCCGCCGGCGTGCGCGGGTCGGCGGCGGAATCGCAGAGGGCGCGCGTCACCAGCCCGCGCGTGTGCTTGGCCATATGGGTGGCGCCGGGCACCCGGATCTGGACCCAGCGCCGGGTGAGGTCGCCCTGCGGGACCCAGGCTGCGGCATACGTGCTGGAGCGGCAGTCGACGACCAGGCCGCGCCCAACCTCCCCGGGCAGGAGCTCGGCCAGCGGCCCGCGCCAGTGGCCGGCGAGCGGGCCGACGCCCGGCAGGTTGACCGCCATCGAGAGCCGGTAGGGCGGGACACGGTCGGTCAGGCGGAGCGCGCCGAAGAGGGCCGAGACCACCAGGATGCGGCGTTTGGCCCGGCGGCGGGCGGCGGGCTCGAGGGTGGACAGGTCGAGGGCGTCGTAGAGCACCCCGGTGTACAGGTCGGACACCGGCACCGAGGGGGCCGAGGTCAACCGGGTGTTCCGGGCGATCTCGTCCGTGAGGTTGGGGCTCACCCCGAGCACGGCCGGAGCACCGGGTCCGCTGCTGACCTCGGCCACGGCTGCCACCACTGCGGCGCGGTGCTCGGTGAGGGCTGGCAGGGAGAGCCGCTCGAGGTCGAGCGCGCGCCCGCGGTACCGACCTGTCTTGGACTCCGAGGGTGGCAGCAGAATGAGCACCAGGGAAGCCTAGACAGGCGGCCATGGCCAGGTGGGGCCGGGGCGCTCTGGCCTACTTGACCAAGTCAACCTGGTCGACTTAGTCTGGGAACTATGGAGGTCACGGTGCAGGAGGCCAAGACCCACCTGTCCCGGCTATTGCGTCGGGTCGAGGCGGGCGAGACCGTGATCATCCGACGCGGTCGGACGAGGGTGGCGATGTTGAGCCCTGCCCCCGTGACCACCGAGCGGCGACGGATCTGGGGGGACGTCGACGGTGAGCTCACCGCTGAGTTCGACGAGCCACTCGACGACCTCGGGCCCTACGTCTCATGACACTCCTGCTCGACACCAACGTGGTGATCTGGCTGTTGCTCGGCGAGCGCCGGTCGATCCCCGATGACGTCGCGGACTCCCTGGGCAGTCCGGCCGAGACCGTGCTGGTCAGCGCGGCCTCTGTGTGGGAGATCGCGATCAAGCGGTCGCTTGGCAAGCTCAGAATCGGGGACAACTGGTACGCGGCGCTGATGGGCCTCGACCTGAACCACCTCCAGGTCTCCGCCGCGCACGCCGTCGGCGTGGAAGACCTGCCATGGCACCACCGGGACCCGTTCGATCGGATCCTGGTGGCGCAGGCTCTCGCCGAGGGTGCCGTTCTGGTGACGGCTGACCGGAGTCTCGACGCCTACGCGGCGCCGACCTGGTGGGGCGGACCGTCACGCCGTTGACCGCGCGGAGCCAGGGTCCGACTGCATAGGGTGACGGCTATGGCGCAGCGAGCGACGAGAATCCGCGACGACCGCACCGGGGCGAACGGGCACGTGCTCGAGAGAGTCTTCGCCGAGATCCGGACCAGGCTGAAGGTGCGCCAGGAGTTTCCCGAGGCCGCGCTGGCCGAGGCGAGGGCTGCGGCGGAGGATCCGGAGCTGCCCGAGCGCGACGAGACGGCGGTGCCGTTCATCACGATCGACCCGCCGGGCTCGATGGACCTGGACCAGGCGATGCACATCGAGCACGACGGCGAGGGCTATCGCATCCGCTACGCCATCGCGGACGTGCCGGCCTTCGTCGAGCCCGGCGGCGCCCTCGATACCGAGGTGCGGCTGCGCGGCCAGACCGTCTACTGCCCGGACACCAGCGTGCCGCTGCACCCCAGGGAGCTGAGCGAGGGAGCGGCGAGCCTGCTCCCCGACACCAGCCGTCCGGCATACGTCTGGGACATGCGGTTGACGGCCCAGGGGGTGCGGGACTCGGCCGAGCTCTACCGGGCCATGGTGCGCTCGGTGCGGCGCTACACCTACGAGGAGGTGCAGCAGCTGATCGACGGCGGGGACGCCGAGGAGACGCTCCTGCTGCTCAAGGATGTGGGGGAGCACCGGATCCGGCGTGAGTCCGAGCGCGGCGGAGCCAGCCTGCCGATGCCCGAGCAGGAGGTGCATGTCGACGACGACGGCACCTACTCCCTGCAGTTTCGGCCGCTGCTGCCCGTCGAGGACTGGAACGCCCAGATCAGCCTGCTCACCGGCATCGTGGCCGCGCAGATCATGCTCGACGGCAAGGTCGGGATCCTGAGAACCATGCCGCCGGCGCAGCAGCGCGACGTCGACCGGTTCCGGCGGCAGGTCAGGGCGTTGGGTGTCACTTGGCCCAAGGGCATGGCCTACGGCGACTTCCTGCGCACCCTGGACCGGCAGGACCCCAAGCACCTGGCGATCATCCACGACGCCACCGCGCTCTTCCGGGGCGCGAGCTACGAGGCCTTCGACGGGTCCGTCCCGGAGCAGACCGAGCAGGCGGCCATCGCTGCGCCCTACACCCACGTGACCGCGCCGCTGCGCCGCCTGATCGACCGGTTCGTGCTCGTGGTGTGCGAGGCGCTGACCCAGGGCGGCGAGATCCCAGCATGGGTCCGGGAGGCGCTGCCGACCCTGCCGGAGATCATGGACGAGTCCGGTCGGCTGGCCAAGGCCGTCGAGCGGGCCTGCACCGACGCCACCGAGGCCGCCGTCCTGGCGCACCGGGTCGGCGAGCAGTTCGACGCTGTGGTCGTCGACGACGCGAAGAAGGGTTGGCAGGTGCAGCTGACCGAGCCGGCCGTCAACGCCATCGCCGAGGGGGAGGCGGAGTTGGGCAGCGAGGTCCGGGTCGAGCTCGTCGAGGCGGACATTGCCACGCAGACGGTGCGCTTCCGGATCGTCTGAGGTTCAGCGCTGCGTTGCCCGGCCCGGACGACACCCACGACGGGGATCAGCAAAACCACTACGAAAATGCGGGACAGGGCAGCAAAACCACTACGAAAATTGGGGGAGCGGATCGTCCGGGATGGCTTCTAGGGTCGTGGTGACGACACAAAGGAGATGCGATGGATGTGATCCTCATCGGTGGGCTGTGGCTCACCGCCGACGTATGGCGTGAGGTCGCCGAGGGCGTGCGGGCGCGGGGGCACCGAGCGGTGCCGCTGGCCCTGCCGGGCCAGGGCGACGGCAACGGCGCAGCAACGCTGGACGACCAGGTGGCGACGGTGCTCGCCGCCGTCGACGGGACGGACGGGAAACCCCTGGTCATTGGTCACTCGGCGGCCGCGACGCTGGCCTGGATCGCCGCCGACCGGCGGCCGGACCGCGTTGCGGCGGTGGGGCTGATCGGGGGCTTCCCCTCCAGCGACGGCACGGCCTACGCCGACTTCTTCGAGCCGGTGGACGGGCAGATGGGCTTCCCGGGCTGGGACGCCTTCGAGGGTCCGGACTCGGCGGACCTGGACGAGGCAGCGCGTGCGGCGATGCAGGCGGACATGGTGCCGGTCCCGGCCGGCGTCAGCAAGGGAACGGTGCAGTATGCCGACGAGCGCCGGTCGGCGGTGCCGGTCACCCTGATCTGTCCCGAGTTCGGGCCGGACGACGCCCGGGAGTGGATCGCCTCCGGCGACCTGCCCGAGCTCGCCGCCGCCACGGCGCTGGAGCTGGTCGACATCGACAGCGGCCACTGGCCGATGGTCAGCGCGCCCGACGCCTTGGTGAGCGTCATCGCGGACCTGGCGGATCGGCATACTGCCGCTGCCTGATCCGCTCGGGCCGGGCGGTCCGCTGGGCCGAACTCGGCGGGTTCAGCGCCGGAATGTCGGGCCGAGGCAATACGGTCGGTGCTGTGAGCACGCACGAGGACATCACCGGCACCGACCCGGACCACGGGCCGGTCGACCCGGCGGCCGCCCCGTCCTTCGACCCTGACGAGACCACCACGGCGCTCGAGGCGTCGGGCGGCGCGTCCAAGGGCAAGATCACGGCCTGGGCGTTCTGGGACTGGGGCAGCCAGCCGTGGAACACCGTCATCACGACCTTCGTGTTCGCGGTCTACCTGACCAGTGACAGCTTCGGGTCGACCAACTACACCTCGCAGATGCTGGCGATCTTCACGGCGATCTCCGGGTTCTTCGTGGCCGTGCTCGCGCCCGTCCTCGGGCAGAACTCTGACCGCTCCGGCCGGACCGTGCGCAACCTGCGCTGGCAGACGTGGCTGCTGGCGCTGATCGCGGCCTGCCTGTTCTTCGTCAAGGCTGACCCGGGCTACCTGATCCTGGGCCTGGTGCTGCTTGGCGTCGGCTCGGTCGTCTCCGAGATCGCCGGGGTCAACTACAACTCCACGATCGAGCAGGTGGCCACGCCCAAGACGATCGGGCGGGTGTCCGGCTACGGCTGGGGCTTCGGCTACCTCGGCGGCATCGTCGCGCTGCTGGTCATGTACTTCCTGTTCATCCAGCCCGAGGTCGGCCTGTTCGGGGTCACCGGCGAGGACGGCATGGACATCCGGGTCTCGATGCTGATGTGCGGCATCTGGATCGCGCTGTTCACCATCCCCGCGCTGGTCGCCCTGAAGGACCGGCCGGTGGAGCGCGCGCCGCGGGTCGGCGTAGTCGACTCCTACCGGCTGCTCTTCGGCACCATCCGGCGGCTGTGGAACACCTCCCGCCACACCGTCTGGTTTCTGCTGGCCTCGGCGCTCTTCCGCGACGGGCTCGCGGGCGTCTTCGCCTTCGGGGCCGTTCTCGCCGCGGGCACCTTCGGGATGAGCGCGGGCGAGGTGATCATCTTCGGCGCGGCCGCCAACATCGTGGCGGGTGTCGCCACCATCCTGTTCGGCCTGCTCGACGACCGGATCGGCCCCAAGAAGGTCATCCTGCTCTCCCTGACCGCTTTGGTCATCCTGGGCCTGCTGATCTTCTTCCTCCACGACGGGGGCAAGTCGGTCTTCTGGGTCCTCGGTCTGGGGCTGACCGTCTTCGTCGGGCCGGCCCAGGCGGCCTCCCGCTCGTTCCTGGCCCGGCTCATCCCGGAGGGCAAGAGCGGTGAGATCTTCGGGCTCTACGCCACGACTGGCCGGGTGGTGTCCTTCCTGTCGCCGGCCGCCTTCGGGATCGGGATCTGGCTCGGGGCCCGGGTCACCGGCGCGGAGAACACCCAGTACTGGGGCATCCTCGGGATCGTCCTCATCCTGGCCGCCGGCGCGCTGGCGATGGTGCGGGTCAAGGAGCACACCGACCACCAGGTGGGGTGAGGCGACTGCGGGACTCGGCTCACGGCATACGACCTGGCAGTTCCCCCGTAGAATGGGCTGGTGGATGAGTCGGTCAGGCGGCCGCGTCGAGCCCTCCGGGGACTCGCCGAGGAACGTCCGGGCTCCACAGGGCACGGTGGTGGCTAACGGCCACCCGGGGTGACCCGCGGGACAGTGCCACAGAAAGTAGACCGCCTCCGGCTCCGGCCGGGGGTCAGGGTGAAAGGGTGGTGTAAGAGACCACCAGCGCGCCGGGTGACCGGTGCGGCTAGGTAAACCCCACCGGGAGCAAGGTCAGACAGCACGCGTCTGAGGGCGGCCCGCCCGAGCGTGCGGGTAGACCGCTAGAGGTGGCCGGCAACGGTCACCCGAGATGGATGGTCGCCACCGTCGCAGTGCCGGCAACGGCGCGACGGGACAGGACCCGGCGTATCGACCGACTCATCCACCCATCTCGCGCACCGGCAGCAGCGCCGTGCGCAGGGAGGTCACCACCGTGTCGTCGACCCCTATGGACTGCAGGTATGCCGTGACCCCGCCGTGCTCATCGTCGAGCCAGTCCAGAGTGTCGCGGAGCGCGGCCTCGGGGGAGTGGGCGAGCACCTCGAGCAGGTTGTCGGTGACCGGCACCCGGAAGCGACGCACCTTGCGCAGCATGCCCTCTGTCCACTCGCCCGCGAGGTTGGCCTGCGTGGCGGCGTAGTCCGCGACCACGGTCTCCTCGTCGATGCCGATCGCCGTGAGGATCAGGGCCACCACCAGGCCGGTCCGGTCCTTGCCGGCTGTGCAGTGCACCAGGACCGGCCCGTCGGCGGCGGCGACGGCGTGGATGGCCGTCGCCAGCTCGGCGCGGTGGTGGGTGAGGATCGAGCGGTAGACCCCGCGCAGGTCGAGGCTGCCCGGGTCGGTCCCGGGGGAGGCCCCGGAGATGGGGATCGCCACCCGGGTCGCGCCGGTGCCGCGCAGCCGGTCGCGGCCGCCGATGCGCCGGTCGAGGTCGGAGCGCAGGTCGATGACCACCCGGATCCCGAGGTCGGCGAGGGCCCGCCGCCCGGCCCGGGTCAGCCGGTGCAGTGCGTCGGAGCGGTAGAGCCTGCCGGGGGCGAGGACGTTCGGCGCCGCCGGGCGGAAGTTGTAGGTCCGCGGGACGTCGAGGCGGGTCGCGGCTGCGCCGTCACGGGATGGCATGCCCTGACTGTATGACGTGTGAACGGGGGATTTAGGCAAGGTCAGGATGTCCTATCTAGTGTTTCGGTGGCCGGGTGCCTACTCTTGATGGGCCAACGGCGGCCGGGGAACGCACACGCCACCAGACCAGGAGAGCAATGACGAGCGCCATCACGCCCACGCCGGAGGAGGCCAAGCGGTGGCGCCGCTATCTGGCCAACGAGCGCGCGGAGGCCCAGGTCTACCGGTCCCTGGCGGAGCGTCGCCAGGGTGAGGAGCGAGAGATCCTGCTCGGCCTGGCGGAGGCGGAGAAACGCCACGAGGCGCACTGGGTCGCTCTGCTCGGCGACGAGGTGGGCAAGCCGGTGGCGCCCGACCTGCGCAACCGCATCCTCGGGGTGCTCGCCAAGCGGTTCGGGTCCGTCTTCGTCCTGGCGCTCGCGCAGAGCGCTGAGTCCCGGACCCCCTACTTCACCGATGCGGCCGCGACCTCCCAGATGGCCGCCGACGAGATGATCCACGAGGAGGTCCTGCGGGGCCTGGCCGCCCGCGGGCGGGCCCACATGAGCGGCAACTTCCGCGCCGCGGTGTTCGGGGCCAACGACGGACTGGTCTCCAACCTGGCGCTCGTCATGGGCATGGCCGGAACCGGCGCCGGCAGTGGCGTGGTGCTGGCCGCCGGCATCGCCGGCCTGCTGGCCGGTGCGATGTCGATGGGTGCGGGCGAGTTCATCTCGGTCCGCTCCGCCCGCGAGCTGCTCGCTGCCTCCCACCCGAGCCCCGACGCGCACGCGGCGGTGCCCGAGCTCGACCTCGAGGAGAACGAGCTCACGCTCGTCTACCGCTCCCGCGGCATGGCCGACGACGATGCCAGGGCCAAGGCCCGGGACGTGATGCGTACCGTCCACGGGCACCCGGAGCGCCAGGTGCCCGAGGGGGCGATGCCCGCCGCGGAGGTGGACGTCGACCGCGACGAGGCCATCGGCAACGCCTGGGGCGCCGCGACCTCCAGCTTCGGCTTCTTCGCCAGCGGTGCCCTGATCCCGATCCTGCCCTTCCTGTTCGGGATGACGGGCTACCCGGCGCTCATCGTCGCGGCGGTCCTCGTGGGGCTGGCCCTGATGGTCACCGGGAGCGTGGTCGGGCTGCTGTCGGGTGCGCCACCGCTGCGGAGGGCGCTGCGGCAGTTGGCGATCGGTTACGGCGCGGCCGCGATCACCTATCTGCTGGGGCTCGCCTTCGGGGCCAGCGGGTTGATCGGCTGACCATGGCGATCAGATTGCTGGACGACCCGCAGCTCGAGGGGGACTACGCAGCAGCGTGGGACGAGTGGCATGAGTCCGGTGAGGCAGAGGCCTGGTCGGTGACGGTTGCGGACGGGCTGGCGATGCTCCGCGGTGAGATCCGGCTCACGGACCTGGAGCCGATCCGGCTTTCGGTCCATCCGCAGTTTTAGAGTGCGGTCGCCCCGGCCCCGCGCAGGTCGAGCACCTCCAGGCCGCCGTCGGCGCCGAAGTTGCTCAGGTGCCGCAGGTAGGTGGGTCGCCCGTTGTCGTTGAGCAGGCCGTCGTGGATCGGGATGGCCCGCGCCGGAGCGATGCGCCGCGCAAACTCGACGGTGTCGCCGATGCGCGCCCACGGCGCGTTCAACGGCACGAGCAGCACGTCGACGTCACCGGGCTCGGCGTCCAGTGCGTCGCCGGGGTGGAAGACGCTCGGCTCACCCTCGGCCCGCAGCACCACCCCGGTGTTGTCGATCCGCGGCACGTAGTCGTGGATGACGGCGTGGCGCTGACCCACCGGGCTCAGGGTGACCGGACCCAGCAGGATGTCGGTGCCGGACGACATACTCTCCAGGCGGTGGGCCTGGTCGCCCGCCGCCTCGGTGAGCACACCGCGGGTCTGGCCCTCCATGAGCACCCGGGCGGCGGGGTTGGCGGCGAGCAGCGGCGCGAGCTGGGCCGGGTCGACGTGGTCGGGGTGCTGGTGGGTCACCACGACGGCGGTGAGGTCCCGCGCGCTGGCGAAGTCGCTGAAGTTGCCGGGGTCGATGAGGATGCGCTGGTCGGCCACCTCGAGCAGCACGCACGAGTGGCCCAGGTGGGTGATCTGCATGCCCCCACCGTATGCCGTGGGGGCGGGGGCCGCAGGCCGGCTGGCTCAGGCAGGGAAAGGCCGATGAAAGACCGCGACGTAGGCTGCTGACGTGAAGTTTCTCGACGGCAGCGAGCCGCAGCACGACCTGACCTACAGCGACGTCTTCATGGTCCCGTCCCGGTCCGCCGTGACCTCGCGGATGGACGTCGACCTGACCACGCCGGACGGTGTCGGCACCACAGTGCCGGTGGTGGCCGCGAACATGACCGCGGTGTCCGGCAAGCGGATGGCCGAGACGCTGGCCCGTCGTGGCGCCGTTGCCGTGCTGCCGCAGGACATCCCGGTGGAGGCCATCGAGGAGACGGTGCGGGCGGTGAAGGGGGCGCACCCGGTCTACGAGACGCCGATCGTGGTGGAACCGGGGGCACCCGTCGCCCAGGTCCTCTCGGTGATGGGGAAGCGGGCGCACCGGGCCGCTGTGGTCGTTGAGGACGGCCGCGCCATCGGGATCGTCACGGAGAGCGACTGCGAGGGCGTCGACCGGTTCGCCCAGGTGCGCGACGTGATGCACGAGCCGGAGGTCACGGTCCCGGAGGGGACCGACGTCCGGGAGGCCTTCGACCTGCTGGACCACGAGCACGTGGAGCTGGCTCCCGTCGTGGACGGGGACGCCCTGCGGGGGGTGGTGACGCGCAAGGGGCTGCTGCGGTCGGCGATCTACACCCCGGCCGTGGACGGGCAGGGGCGGCTGCGGATCGGCGCGGCCGTGGGCATCAACGGTGACGTGCGCTCGCGGGCCGAGTCGATCCTGTCCTTCGGGGTCGACGTGCTGGTCGTCGACACCGCCCACGGGCACCAGGAGAAGATGCTCGAGGTGCTGCCCCTGGTCCGGGAGGCGCGCGACGCCCACGAGCAGGCGACCGGGCTCCGCGTGCCGCTCGTGGCGGGCAACGTGGTCTCGGCCGAGGGTGCGCTCGACCTGGTCTCGGCGGGCGCCGACATCGTCAAGGTGGGCGTCGGGCCGGGCGCGATGTGCACGACCCGGATGATGACCGGGGTCGGTCGGCCCCAGTTCTCGGCGGTGCTGGAGTGCGCCGCGGCGGCCGCCGACGTGGGGGCGCACGTGTGGGCTGACGGCGGGGTGAAGTATCCGCGCGACGTCGCCCTAGCGCTCGCCGCGGGGGCCGCCAGCGTAATGATCGGCTCGTGGTTCGCGGGCAGCTACGAGAGCCCCGGTGACCTGCAGCACGACGGCGACTCCCGGCTCTTCAAGGAGAGCTTCGGCATGGCCTCCGCGCGCGCGGTGCGCAACCGGACCCGGGACCGCTCCGCCTTCGAGCGCGCCCGCCTGGCGCTCTTCGAGGAGGGCATCTCCAGCTCCAAGATGTATCTCGACCCCGAGCGCCCCGGCGTCGAGGACCTGCTGGACCAGATCGTCTCCGGCGTGCGCTCGGCGTTCACCTATGCCGGGGCGGACACGATCGGACAGTTCCGCTCCCGCGCGGTCGTCGGCGTCCAGGGCGCGGCGGGCTACGACGAAGGCCGCCCACGGCATACGTCCTGGTAACCAAAAATATAGTGGTTTTGCGGCCTTCCCCCGCAAAGATATAGGGGTTTTGCCGGTGCCTCCCGTATTTTGATAGGGGTTTTGCAGGTCGCCACACATGAGGGCGCTTGTGGTCGCTTCCGGGACCTCGGGTCATGGCACTGTGTAGTGCGCACGTGTTGGTGGCACCGCTCACTGCAGATGCCTGGGCCAGGCCATCTCAATTCGAATTCCGAACACGCCTCGACTGCCGGAGTGTGTCTCTGCGGGAGCCTGGGGAATGCAGACGGATGCGAGTGACAAACCTCCCTGCGAAAGTCCGGGATCTACCTACAAAACCCCAGAGAAAATGGGGGAGGTACCTACGAAACCCCTGAGAAAATCCGGGAGGCGCCGACAAAACCCCTGAGAAAATGCGGGGGAGACCTACGAAACCACTATATTTTTTGGTGGGAGGCGGCCCAGGCGGCGCCGATGATGCCGGCGTCGTTGCGCAGTTGGGCGGGGACGATCTCGGTGCGCAGGTCCAGCAGGGGCAGGAACTCGTCGGCCTCCTTGGACACACCGCCGCCGACGATGAACAGGTCGGGCCAGAAGAGGTCCTCGAGGTGGCGGTAGTAGCGCTGCAGGCGCTTGGCCCACTCCTTCCAGGACAGGTCCTTGTCCTCGCGGACGCTGGAGGCCGCCCGGTGCTCGGCCTCCTTGCCGTCCAGCTCCAGGTGGCCGAGCTCGGTGTTGGGCAGCAGCTGCCCGTCGAGGAAGAGCGCCGAGCCGATGCCGGTGCCGAGCGTGGTCATGAGCACCACGCCGTCGCGGTCCCGGCCGGCGCCGAAGTGCATCTCCGCCTGACCGGCCGCGTCGGCGTCGTTCATCACCACGACCGGGCGGCCGAGGACCCTGGTGAACAGCGCGTCGGCGTCGGCGTCGATCCAGGAGTCGTCGATGTTGGCCGCGCTCTTGGTCACGCCGTGGTGCACCACCGCCGGGACGGTCACGCCCACGGGGGAGTCGTCCCCGACCTCGTCGACGAAGCCGGCCGCGACCTCCGCGACGATCTCCGCGACGGCCTGCGGCGTGGACTTCTTGGGGGTCTCGATGCGGATCCGTTCCCGGGCGAACACGCCCTTCTGCAGGTCGACCGGGGCGCCCTTGATGCCGCTGCCGCCGATGTCGATCCCCAGGACCAGTCCCTTGCCTGTCGCGCTCACCCGTGCCACCCCGTCCTCGTGTCGGTCTGCTGCCTGGCCCCGCCGCCGGTCACGGCAGGGTCAGGATCTCGTTGCCGCTCTCGGTGATCAGGATCATGTGCTCGAACTGGGCCGAGCGCCGGAGGTCGGCGGTGACCACTGTCCACCCGTCGTCCCACTCCGTCCAGTCGGGGGTGCCCAGGTTGAGCATCGGCTCGATCGTGAAGGTCATACCCGGCTCGATCAGCTGGGAGTACTCCGGTGCCGCGTCGTAGTGCGGGATGATCAGCCCCGAGTGGAAGCTCTCACCGATGCCGTGCCCGGTGTAGTCGCGGACCACGCCGTAGCCGAAGCGCTTGGCATAGGACTCGATGACCCGCCCGATGACGTTGATCGGCCGCCCCGGCAGGGCCGCCTTGATCGCCCGGCGGAGGGCCTCCTCGGTGCGCTCCACGAGCAGGCGGGACTCCTCGTCCACGTCTCCGACGAGGAAGGTTGCGTTGTTGTCGCCGTGCACACCGCCGATGTATGCCGTGATGTCCACGTTGACGATGTCCCCGTCCTCCAGGGGGCGCGAGTCGGGGATGCCGTGGCAGACCACCTCGTTGACCGAGGTGCACAGCGACTTCGGGAAGCCGCGGTAGCCCAGGGTCGAGGGGTAGGCCCCGTGGTCGAGGAGGAACTCGTGGCCGACCCGGTCCAGCTCGTCCGTGGTGACGCCCGGCGCGACCGCGCGCCCCACCTCGGCCAGCGCCTGGGCCGCGATCCGCCCGGCCACCCGCATCCGCTCGATCGTGTCGGCGTCCTTGACCTCCGAACCGGTGTATGGCGTGGGAGCCGGCCGGTCGACATACTCCGGTCGTCGGATGCTGGCGGGGACCGCCAGCCGCGGGGAGACCTGTCCTGGGGCAACGGTTGCGGTGGTGCTCGGCATACGGTGGAGTCTAGGCAACAGGTCCCGACGGCAAGGAGACGACGATGGCGTACTGGTTCAACATCCGGACCGGCCAGGTTGAGGCGCACGACGACCCGGGCCGCGCCAGGGGTGGCGACCTGATGGGTCCCTACGAGACCGAGGCCGAGGCCGCCGACGCCCTGGAGACCGCCCGGAAGCGCACCGAGGCCTGGGACGAGGAGGACCGCAAGGAGCGGGAGTGGGAGACCGGTGACCCGGAGTCCGACGACTGGGACAACAACCCGCTCAACGGCTGACCGTCCACACCTGCGGGGAGTATGCCGTGGCGCCCGCTGAGGAGGTGCCCCGTCCTCAGCGGGCCGGGTTGTAAGGAAGAGTGGGGCTCGTGAGCAACCTGAAACTGGGATACAAGGCGTCGGCGGAGCAGTTCGGCCCGGCCGAGCTGGTGGATCTGGGCGTGCGGGCGGAGGCGCACGGGATGGACTCGGCGTTCGTGTCCGACCACTTCCAGCCGTGGCGGCACAACGGGGGGCACGCGCCGTTCGCGATCTCGTGGATGAGCGCGGTGGGGGCGCGGACCGAGCGACTGGTGCTGGGCACGTCGGTGATGACGCCGACGTTCCGGTACAACCCGGCGGTCGTGGCGCAGGCGTTCGCGACGATGGGGTGTCTGTTCCCGGGGCGGGTGGTCCTCGGGGTGGGCACCGGTGAGGCGCTGAACGAGATCGCGACCGGTGGGCTGGACGGGGAGTGGCCGGAGTTCAAGGAGCGCTTCGCCCGGTTGCGGGAGGCGGTGCGGCTGATGCGCGAGCTGTGGCGGGGGGACCGGGTCGACTTCGAGGGCGACTACTACCAGACCCGGGGGGCCAGCATCTACGACGTGCCCGAGGGCGGGATCCCGGTGTACATCGCCGCAGGCGGGCCGGTGGTGGCGCGGTATGCCGGGCGCTCCGGCGACGGCTTCATCTGCACCTCGGGCAAGGGCATGGACCTCTACACCGACAAGCTGGTGCCGGCCGTGGAGGAGGGGCTGGAGAAGTCGGGGCGGGCGCTGGGGGACATCGACCGGATGATCGAGATCAAGCTGTCCTACGACCGGGACGGTGAGGCGGCACTGGAGAACACCCGGTTCTGGGCGCCGCTGTCGTTGACGCCGGAGCAGAAGCACTCCATCGACGACCCGATCGAGATGGAGCGCTTCGCCGACGAGCTGCCGATCGAGCAGGTCGCCAAGCGGTGGATCGTGGCCTTCGACCCCGAGGACGTCGTGGCCCAGGTGCGGCCCTACGTCGAGGCCGGCTTCAACCACCTGGTCTTCCATGGTCCCGGCCACGACCAGGAGCGTTTCCTGACCCAGTTCGAGGAGGACCTGGCCCCGCGCCTGCGCGAGCTCGGGTGACCGATCGTCATACGACGCGCTCGGTGGGGTCTGTGAGCGACGCACGACGCGCTCGGTGGGGTCTGTGAGCGACGCGCCACGCGCTCGGTGGGGTCTGTGAGCGACGCGCCACGCGCTCGGTCGAAGGGGGGCGGACGGCATACGGCAGGATGAGC
>JAAYYA010000050.1 GCA_012515595.1 Actinomycetales bacterium | reverse complement strand
GCGCCCGGTCAGGTCTGAGAGCGCCACCCCGCGCGCCCGGTGGGGTCTGAGAGCGCCACACGGCGCGCCCGGTCGGGAAAGGGGCGGTCAGCTGGACTTGGCGATCATCACCGGGCAGGTCGACTGGCGCAGCACGCGCTGGCTCACCGAGCCGAGCAGCTTGCCCGAGAACCCGCCAAGGCCACGGCTGCCCATCACGAGCAGGTCGGAGCGGGCCGCCCAGTCGACGAGGGTCGCGATCACCCGCCCGTGCACCACCTGGACCTCGATCTCGACGTCGGGGTAGTCCCGCCGGGCGCCCGCCAGGGTCCGCTCCACCAGGTCAGCCTGGCGCTGCTGGATCGCGGCGAACTGCTCCTGGTCCGACTCGGTGACCACGAACCCGTCGACCACCTCCAGGCCCCAGGTGTTGATCGCGACGACCTTCGCACCGCGGACCCGCGCCTCCTGGCAGGCGATCCGCGCGGCCACCGCGCTGTCGGCGCTGCCGTCCACCGCGACCGAGATCACGCCGCGGACCTCCTGGCCGCTGCTGCCGGGGGGCACGACGGCCACCGGGCTGGACGCGTGCATCGCCACGCCGAGCGAGGTGGATCCGAGGATGAGCTCGGACAGGGAGTTGCGCCGGCCCGTGCCAACGACCAGCAGCGCGTCCTCCTGGTGGGCCAGGAGGGACTTGACGTTGTCCCCCACGATCTCGACCGGGTTGACTGCGAGGTCGGGGAACTCCTCGCGCACCGCCGCCACGGCGTGGTCCAGGGTCGTCTCGGCCTCCGTGGTGGCCTGGAGCAGGTCCCGGGTCGTGGTGTCCTCCGCCCCCACGACACCTGTCGGCAGTCCTGCGACCCCCTCGACGGCGTGCACCATCGTGAGCGGCACCCCGTGCACCTGCGCGGTCCGGGCGGCCCACTTGACCGCATCGCCGCTGGTCTCCGGCACGTCCACACCCACGACCACGTGTCCCTTGGACATCTCGCCCACCTCCGTTGCGCTGGGTGTCCAGTATGTCGCACGCGCAAAGGGGTGGCACCCACGCCCCTCCCTGCGTCAGGCTGGGTCCATGGGGCACGTGCCAGAGGGATTCGAGTATGCCGTGAGCGCGGCCGGGGAGGTCCGCATCCGGCACCACGGGGTCCTGGCGACGACGCTGCGCGGGAGGCGGGCCGCCGACTTCCTCGAGGACGTGGCCTTCGGGGACGACCAGCTGCTCATGGCGCGGGTCACCGGCAACTACCGCCGGGGGAACGAGCGCGTCGCCCGACAGCACCCGCGCAACCGGCGCCGCGCTGACTAGTCCTGCACTAGTCGGCCCCCAGATGGCGGGCCAGACCCCGCTCGCCCCCGTGCATCATGGCGCGATGGTTCGCCCGCATCAGGCGGGCACCGGGGCGGGCGACCGCACCCAGGGCGCCGGCCACCTCGACCTCCTCGGTGAACTCGGCCACCGTCGGGCCGTCGTCGCGCACGACCCACTGCGACCAGCCGCACAGGTCACCGCCGATCCCCACCCGCAGCAGGCCATTGGCCTCGTCCTCGACCTCACGGGTCAGCACGAGCCGCAGGGTGTAGGGCAGGACGCTGCGCACCACCACCTCGGCCGCGTCGTCGTCGATGCGCACCACGGACCGCACCTGGGGCCACCAGCTCGGGTAGTCACCCAGGTCCGCGAGCACCGCGAACACCCTTGCCCGGTCCGCCGTCAGGGACCAGGCGTGGCGAAACTCGAAGGCGCTCAGGAGTCCTGCGCCCGCGCCGCGGCCCGCTCGGCCTCGGACTTCAGCACGCAGAAGAGGTTGCCCTCGGGGTCCGCGAGCGTCACCCACCCCGTGCCCTCGCCGTAGATCCCCCGGTGGTCGGTCGACAACGCCGCACCGTGCCCCAGGAGCCGGTCGACCTCCTCCTGCTGGGTCAGGTCCCGCGGTCGCAGGTCGAAGTGGACCTTGTTCTTGCCCGGGGTCGGGTCCGGCACCTCGATGAAGAGCAGCTGGTGTCCGGTCCCGGGGTCCTGGATCAGGCACTCCTCGTGGCCCGGCTCGTTGGGGTCGTCCGGCAGGTCGGTGTAGCCGAGCACGCCTTTCCACCACGTGGAGAGCGCGTAGGCGTCCGTGCAGTCGACCGACGTGTGCGAGATGAAGGAGGTCATCACCCCATCGTCGATGCCGCCGGGGCGCGGGGCAACCGAGATGGCCCTCAGCCGTCGACCGCCGCGGTCATCCGCTCCGCCAGCTCCCGGACGACCGTGCGCAGCTCCGGTCCCTCCACGATGCGGAACGGGACGGACAGACGAGCCAGCCACTCGGCATACGAGTAGAGGTTGCTGGTGCTGCCGACCAGGCGGGTGGTCCGCTCGTCCACGGCGGTGAGCCTCCCCGCCGGCGCCGGCAGCACCCGCCGGCACATCTCCAGCGGTCCCTCGATGAGGACCTCGGTGGGGAACTCCCAGCCGGTGCCGAGGTGGGTCTCGAGCTCGGCCACCGGATCCAGGTCCGGCGGGGGGTCGAAGGTGGCGCTGCCCGGCGTGGCCGCGGTGATCCGGTCCACGCGGTAGGTGCGCACGGCGTCCCGGTCGACGGCGCGGCACAGCAGGTACCACCGGCCGTGGCGCACCACGACCGCCCACGGCTCGACCAGGGAGGTCCACTCGTTGCCCGCCTCGGAGCGGTAGCCGATCTCGGTCACCACCCGGTCGGCGCAGGCCGCCACGAGGGTCGCCGTCATCACCGGGTCGGGCCTGGCGGCGCCGCGGTCGGGCGTCGAGGCCGCCGTGAGTCGGACCGCGCCCGCCTGGGCGGCCACCGCCTCGGGCAGGGCGCGCAGGATCTTGCCCAGCGCCGACCCCGCCGTGTCGGAGGGGTCGGCCGCGTCGTGGTGACCGTCGAGCACGGCCATGACCAGTGCCAGCGCCTCGCCCTGGCTGAAGGTCAGCGGGGGCAGCCGGATCCCGCGGCCCGGTCGGTAGCCGCCGAAGGGCCCGCTCGTGGACACGATCGGGATCTCCGCCTCGCGCAGGATCGCCACGTAGCGGCGGGCCGCGCGGGGCGTGACGCCGAGCCGCTCGGCCAGCTGGTCGGCGGTGATGCCGGGCCGGGTCTGGATCAGCTCCAGGGCCAGCAGGGCCCGGGCGGTCGGGCTCACCTCGGATCGCATCGCGACTCCTGTCCCTACCCCGAATCGTCCGGGACCGATTCTACGGTCAACGAGGGACCCGGACCACGGGCCGATCACAGGAGGCACACCATGACCGATCAGACGACCGACCCCGTGCACGGCTCCGAGGCCACCCCGTGGGAGCCGCCCCTGTCGGGCACCGACGTGGAGCACCTGCTCGGCATGCTGGAGCGGCTGCGCCACACCTTCCGCTGGAAGACCGACGGGCTGGACCACGCCGGGCTGACCGCCCGCGTCGGCGCGTCCGCGCTGACCCTGGGCGGCCTCCTCAAGCACCTGGCGCTCGTGGAGGACCACACCTTCTTCCTCAAGCTGAGCGGCGACTCGCCCGGCGGGCCCTGGGACCCGGCGGTCTTCGACCTGGACCCGGACTGGGAGTTCACGACGGCCGCGGATGACTCGCCGGCCACCCTCTACGCCCTCTACGACAGTAAGGTCACCCGGGCGCGGCAGCGGCTCACCGACGCCCTCGAGGACGGCGGGCTCGACCAGCCGGCGGCGATCACCGACGACCGCGGCCACCACGCGAGCCTGCGCCGCCTGGTCTGCGACCTCGTCGAGGAGTATGGACGTCACACCGGTCACGCGGACCTGCTCCGGGAGGCCGTGGACGGGTTGGTCGGCGAGGACCCGCCGCCGGGGTGGCGTCCGGTGTCCTAGGCGGTCGAGGGGGCCGTACCCTGGGACGGCCCCCGACCCCCTCCCCGAGGAGCCGTCATCCCCGCCGTCCCCGCGCCCTCGGCCGCCGCCCGCGAGCGGGCCACCCGGCGGCTCGCCGCCCTCGCGACACCGCCCGGTGCCCTGGGCCGGCTCGGGGAGGCCGCGGTCTGGCTCAGCGCCGTCCAGGGAGTGGTCCCGCCGGCGCCGCCGGCCTCCGTCCGACTGGTCATCTTCGCCGGCGACCACGGAGTCGCGGGCCACGGCGTCTCCGCCTTCCCGCCGGATATCACCGGCGCCATGGTGCGCACCTTCCTGACCGGCCGGGCCGGGGTCAACGCCCTGGCCCGGGCCCACGGCGTGCACGTCCGGGTCCTCGACCTGGGCTGCACCGACGAGTTCGCAGACCTTCCCGATGACCTGAGGTCCGAGGTCCAGCGGCACAAGGTGCACCGCGGCAGCGCGCCGATCCACAAGGCGGACGCCCTCACCGAGCGGGAGTATGCCGAGGCCTGGGCTGCCGGGGAGGCCGCCGCCCGGGAGGAGCTCGCCGCCGGGGGCGACCTGCTGGTCACCGGCGACATGGGCATCGGCAACACCACACCCGCGGCCGCGCTGGTGGCGGCGGCGCTCGGCCTGTCCGCCGCGCAGGTCACCGGCCGCGGCACGGGCGTCGACGACCCAGGCCTGGCGCGCAAGACCGCCGTCGTCGAACGGGCCCTCACCCGCCTCGGCCCCCGCGCCGCGGACCCCGCCGAGGCGCTGCGCGGGCTGGGCAGCGCCGACCTGGTCGCCGCCACGTCCTTCCTGGTCACCGCCGCCGGCGCCGGCACCCCCGCCCTGCTCGACGGTCTCTTGGGGGTGACCTGCGGGCTGTATGCCGAGCGGCTGGCCCCGGGTACGGCCGCCTGGTTCGCGGCCGGTCACCGCTCCCCCGAGCCGGGCCAGGCACTGGCCCTGGAGGCCCTCGGGCTGTCGCCGCTGCTGGACCTCGGGATGCGCCTCGGCGAGGGGTCGGGTGCCGTGGCCGCCGTGCCGCTGCTGCGCGGCGCGGCCGCCCTGCTGCGGGACGTCGCGCTGCTGGAGGAGCTCGGGTGAGCCTGGCCGACGGGTGGCGCCTGGCCCTGGGCACCCTGACCCGCATCCCGGTGCGCCCGCCTGCCACGATCGACCGCGCCACCGCCGGCACGGCCATGCTGCTCGCCCCGCTGACGGCGCTGCCCGCCGCGGGCGGTGTGACCGCCCTGGTCGCGCTGGGCCGGGAGGGGGTGCTGGCCCCGCTCGCCGTGGGCCTGCTCGGCGTCGCCCTGCTGGCCTGGGTCTCCCGGATGCTGCACCTGGACGGCCTCTCCGACACCGTGGACGGCCTCACCGCCTCCACTGACCGGGAGCGCTCCCTGGCGGTCATGCGCTCCGGCACCGCCGGGCCGTCGGGCGTGGTGGCCCTCGTCGTCGTCCTCGGGATCCAGGCCGTCGGACTGGCCTCCCTGGTGTCGGTGGCCCACGGGCCGTGGCTCGCCGCCGCCGTCGTGGTCGCCTCACGCGCCGCGCTCCCGGTCGCCTGCGCCCGGGGCGTCCCCGCGGCCCGGCCGGACGGGCTCGGCGCGACCGTCGCCGGCTCGGTCCACCCGGCGGGCGCGGTCGCCGTCGGGCTCCTGGCCGCCGCAGTGGTGTGGGCGGTCGCCCTGCTCCCCGGCTTCGACCTCCGCGGCCTGCTGGCACCGATCCTGGCCGCGCTCGCGCTGGCCGGCTGCCTCACCCTGGCCGTCCGCCGCCTCGGGGGCGTGACCGGGGACGTCCTCGGCGCGTGCGTCGAGGTCACGCTGGCGGTGCTGCTGCTCGCGGTGGCCTGACGCCGGCACTGACGTAGGTCGCGGTGCTCGCAAGCCGTGCGACCAGATGGGCGCTGAGTGCGTGCCTGGACGTCTCACGGCGCCCATCTGGTCGCATGGCGCGGGGAGGCCCGCTGCTCGCCGTCGCCTGAGCCGCGCGCGTCCTCGCGGGCGACCACTCGGCATACGGCCGTTCAGAGCACGAGCACCCGGCCCGCGACGACCAGGTGGACCTCGTCGCAGGCGGCGGCGACCTCGCGGTTGACCTCCCCCAGCACGTCGCGGAACAGCCGCCCGGACCGGTGCTCGGGCACCACCCCCAGACCGACCTCGTTGGTCACCAACACGGTCAGCTGCGGACGCTGCAGCGCCGCGGTCAGCCGTGCGGTCTCGTGACGCATCATCGAGGTCACCTCGTCGACCGGCTCTTCCCACATCCCCTGCCGGTCGACCTGCGCGGTCAGCCAGGTGCCCAGGCAGTCGAGGAGCACCGCGTCGGTGCTCTCGGCGAGCGCGGTCGCCGGGTCGGAGGACTCGACCGTGGTCCACGTGGCCGGCCGCCGCGCTCGGTGGACGGCCAGCCGGTGTGCCCAGTCGGGGTCGGGCTCGGCCGCCTCGTCCGGGCCGGTCGCGAGGTAGCTCACCGACGGCTCTTCCCGCAGCAGGCTCTCGGCGTGGTGGGACTTGCCGGAGCGGACTCCACCGGTCACCAGGATCCTCATCGCGCTCCTCCTGAGCTCATCCCGAGGCGCCACGTCCGCTGCACGTGGCAGCGCCCAGCCTGCCACCACTGCAGCTGCACCGCCTCGGCGCGGCACGCCACCGGGATCCGGGGCCCGAGCATCATGCGCACCGCGCGCTCGTCCGTCGCGGGACCGACGGCGTCCAGCGTCACGTGGGGCACGGGGTCGGGGAACTGCCCGTCGTATGGCGGGTGGTCCGGGAAGCGGTCTCCCACCGCTCGGGTGAGGCTCCGGAAGGGCCCGTCCGGGTCGGGCAGCAGGTGGATGATCCCGTTGGGGAAGACCCCGGTGCGGGCGAGCACGTAGTCGAACGGGTCGGTGCGGGCGGCGATCTGCGCGATCACGGCCAGGTCGGCCGGAGTGGGCTCGCGCACCCACGGCCCCAGGACCGTGACGTGGGCCTGGCCGAAGTCCGGGTCGGCCGCCAGGTAGTCCGCGTCGTAGTGGGCGGTCCGCTCCCGGACGAACGCCTCCAGCGGCGGCACCGGGACCGCGAGCACGGTGTGTCCGGGGTCGACGTGCCCGGCGGTCGACGGACTCGGGCTGGACATCTCGGGCACCCGCCGATTGTGCCGTCCGCCGCTGGCGGTGCGGCGCCCGGGCTCCTACGCTGGCGTCCATGGCCGACGGCGCCGTGCTCGAGATCCGCCCAGCCAACGAGGCGGCCTGCGAGGACCTGCAGGTGGTCTTCGGCACGCGCGGGCAGGGGGCGCGCTGCCAATGCCAGCGCTACAAGCTGCTGCCCCGGGAGAACTTCGCCGAGCAACCCGTCGAGGAGCGGATGGCCCGGCTCCGCGCACAGACCGACTGCGGCAACCCGGAGGCGATCGTCACGAGCGGCCTGGTCGCCTACCTCGACGGGGAGCCGGTCGGCTGGTGCGCGGTCGAGCCGCGCCCGGAGTTCCCGGGTCTGCGGCACAGCCAGGTGCCGTGGGCCGGGCGCGAGGAGGACCGCGGGGACCCGTCGGTATGGGCGATCACCTGCGTGTTCGCCCGGGCGCGCTTCCGCAGGCAGGGTCTGGGCACCGAGCTCGTCCTCGCGGCGGTCGAGTTCGCCCGGGCGCGCGGCGCGGCGGCGCTGGAGGCCTACCCGATGACGACGAAGGCAGCCATCGACGAGGAGCTCCACGTCGGGACCATCGGGACCTACCTGGACGCGGGCTTCACGGAGGTGACCCGGCCGACGAAGCGCCGGGCCGTGGTCCGAATCGACTTCTGACCCCTTCTAGCCACCAGCCGCGCTCCCTCGAGGTTCACCACCCTCCTGCCCCGACGCGCCTCCCCCCGTCTTCGAGCGCCCTCGGGTTCCTCGAGATGGTTGTAACCGTACCGAAGATGACGAAGGCGCTCGAAGTTGTCCGGGCACGCAGTGCGACGGCGGGGGTGGAGCACTCCGGGCATCTTCGGACGCTGACGTGGCGGGCGGATGGAGCGCGTACGGGACCCCTACATTCTTGTGCGGAGGGCGTACGGGACCCCTACATTCTTGGGTGGGTCAGGGGACGGAGATCCGCTCGGGCGGACCCACCCGGAACCAGCGGTGTCCGAAGCCCTCCAGGCTGAGCTCGAGCCGGCCGTCGGCGAGCTCGACCGCGTCGTGGGCGAGCAGGTCGATCGCGTGCTCCCCCAACGCGCTGAGGTCGACGTCCAGAGTCACCGCGTCGGCCCCGAAGTTGTGCACCGCGACCACCGACGCCTCCGGGCCGCGGCAGCAGTGGGCCAGCACCTGGCGGTGGGGTTGGCCCAGGACCTCGAGCTCCGGGGCCCAGCCGAGCTCGGGGCACTCCCTGCGGGCCGCGATGAGGGAGCGCATGAACGTCCAGAGCGAGTCCGGGTCGCGCACCTGGTCGGCGACGTTGACGTGCTCCGGGGAGTACCCGTCGGGGGTCGGGCGCTGGATGAGCCGCCGGGGCGGCGCCGCGGAGAAGCCTCCGGCGGGACCGGCGTTCCACTGCATCGGGGTGCGCACCGCCATCCGGCCCTCGGCGGCCAGGTCCTCCCCCATCCCGATCTCCTCCCCGTAGTAGATCGCCGGAGTGCCGGGGAGGGAGAACATCAGGCTGTAGGCCATCCGGAGCCGCCGGGGGTCGCCGTCGAGCATGGGCGGCAGCCGACGCTTGAGCCCGCGCCCGTAGAGCTGCATGGACTCCTCGGGGCCGAAGGCGGCGAAGACCTCCTCCCGTTCCGCCTCGCTGAGCTTGTCGAGGGTCAGCTCGTCGTGGTTGCGCAGGAAGTTGGCCCACTGCGAGGTGCGGTGCAGCGTCGGGCGGCGCCCCAGCGCCTCGACCAGGGGCGTGGCCTCGCCGCGGGCGAGGGCGAGGTAAGTGGCCTGCATGCCGACGAAGTCGAACTGCAGCTGCAGCTGGTCCCCCCGCTCACCGCCGAAGTAGTCGAGCTGCTGCTCGTAGGGCAGGTTCACCTCCCCGAGGAGGACGGCCGAGCCCTTGCGGCGGGTCAGGAACGCACGGATCTCGCGGAGCACGTCGTGCGGGTCACGGGGCAGCTCGCCGGCGCCCCGCTCGATGTCCTCGATGAAAAAGGGTACGGCGTCGACGCGGAACCCGTCGACCCCCAGCTCCAGCCAGAACCCGATCACCCGCAGGATCTCCTCGCGGACGGCCGGGTGGGCGGTGTTGAGGTCGGGCTGGTGGCGGTAGAAGTGGTGCAGGTACCACTCCCCGGTCTTCTCCTCCCGCGTCCAGATCGAGTCCTCCTGGTCGGGGAAGACCACCTGGTCGGAGGTGTCGGGCGGGGCCGTGTCGCGCCACACGTAGTAGTCCCGGAACGGGTTGTCCGTGCTGCGCCGCGCGGCGCGGAACCACGGGTGCCGGTCCGAGGTGTGGTTGATGACGAGGTCGATGATGACCCGGATGCCGCGGTCGTGCGCGGTGCGGATCACCTCGACCAGCTGCCCGTGATTGCCCAACCGGGGGTCCACCCCGTAGAAGTCCATGACGTCGTAGCCGTCGTCCCGGTCGGGGGTCGGGAAGAAGGGCATCAGCCAGAGGCAGTTCACCCCGAGCCGGGCCAGGTAGTCGATGCGCCGGGCCAGGCCCGCGAGGTCACCGGTCCCGTCACCGTCGGCGTCGGAGTAGGTCTCGACGTCCAGGCAGTAGATGACGGCGCTCTTCCACCACAGGTCACTGGTCGCGGTGATCCTCATCGGGCCTCCTCGGGGGTGCGCAGCGCGGGCAGCACGTGCTCCCCGAAGGTGTCGATGAACCGGGCCTGCTCCCGGCCCACGTGGTGCAGGTAGATCTCCTCGAAGCCCAGCTCGGCATACTCCTGGATCCAGGCGCGGTGCCGCCCCAGGTCCTCGGAGATCCGCACCGCCCCGCGCACGTCCTCCAGGGTGGCCCCGGCGGCCAGCCGGTCGAACTCGGCGGTGGTCTCGGTGTCGGCGGCCACGTCGGGCGGGAAGGTGTTGGTGCTCCACTGGTCCATCGCCAGGGCCTCGGCCTCGCTCCGGTCGGGCGCCCACGACAGGTGCAGCTGGAGGGCGAGCGACCCGCCACCCCAGGCCTCGCGGTATGCCGTCACGAGCCTGCGCAGGGCATCCACCGGTTGGACGACGGTCACCAGCCCGTCGGCCCAGGCCGCGGCGCGGGCCGCCGACTCCGCGGAGATGGCGGCGGCACGCAGCGGCGCGGGAGGGTCGGGCACGTCCCACAGCCGGGCCCGGTCCACCGTGACCGTCCCGTCCCGGCTGACCTCCTCGCCCTGCTGGAGCCGGCTG
Source organism: Actinomycetales bacterium (assembly GCA_012515595.1). Classification (GTDB taxonomy): domain Bacteria; phylum Actinomycetota; class Actinomycetes; order Actinomycetales; family Dermatophilaceae; genus Ornithinicoccus. Next base: position 32,296 of record JAAYYA010000050.1, on the reverse strand, counting down.
ATCACCTCGGTCGCCGCCTCCAGGTGCTCGACCCGCTGCTCCTTCGGGGGCCAGGGGGCGCCGGTGACGTGTTCGTTCATCGCCTCGCCGCTGCCGAGCGCCGCCCAGAAGCGGCCGGGGAACAGCTGCGCGAGCGTGGCGATGTGGTGGGCCAGCACCACCGGGTGGTAGCGGGCACCGGGGATCGCCAGCGTCCCGATGGGCAGGGCGGTGGTGGCCAACGCCGCCCCGAGCCACACCCAGGTGTTGCCCGAGTGACCCTGCCGCGCGCTCCACGGGGCGATGTGGTCCGAGCTCATCGCGCAGGCGAAGCCTGCCTGCTCCGCGTGCTGGACGTCGCGCAGCAGCTGCCGTGGCGAGGCCTGCTCGTGGGAGGCGTGGAACCCGAGTCGTGCCATCGACCCAGTGCATCCCACCCGCCGGGGCTCCGCAATCGGAGGGACCGGGCGCCTACGATGCGGGCATGACGCGCACCCCGGCACGGATCGCCCTGCGGATCTTCCTGGCCCTCGCCCTGGTGCACCTGGTGTGGCAGCTGACCGACCAGGACACGCCGGCCCGGGTCTCGCAGTGGTTCCTGATGCCGGTCCTCGCGGGGTTCCTGCTGGTCAGCACGCGGGGGGCCGAGCGGGGGCGCCTGGTGCGGTTGACCCTGGCCGCGCTCTTCTTCTCCTGGCTCGGGGACACCGCGCCGTCCCTGGCGGACGGGGACGTCGCGTTCCTGCTCATGGTCGGCTTCTTCCTGGTCGCCCAGGTCCTCTACATCGTGGCCTTCTGGCCGCACCGCCGCGAGAGCGTGCTGCACCGGCGGCGGATGCTGCTGATCCCGTATGCCGTGGCGATCGTCGCCCTGGTCCTCGCCTGTGCGCCGCACGCCGGGGTCCTCCTGGTGCCGGTGCTCGCCTACGGCCTGCTGCTCGGCGCCATGGCCGTGCTGGCCACGGGCGTCAACCCGCTGGTCTGGGCCGGTGGCGCCCTCTTCCTGGTCTCGGACGGACTCATCGCGCTGAACGCCTTCGCCCCGTGGTGGGACCTGCCCCTGCAGGGGTTCTGGGTGATGCTCACCTACATCGCGGCGCAGCTGCTCATCGTGCTCGGGGTGCTCCGGGCCGTCACGGTCGGGGCCGGGCTCGCCGGGGACCGTCAGGACGTCTCGACCGCACCCTGAGGCGACGGGCCGGACGGGGTGGCCGACAGGACCTTGCCGGCCAGCGCCATCGAGGCGGGCCAGGCCACCATGGTCAGCGCGAAGGCGATGGGCCAGGCGATGAGGAACTGCTGGGGCCAGGCGACCAGCCACTCCACGGAGGGCCCGGTGAAGACCAGCCCCATGATGCCGGACATCGTCGCGGCCATGATGAAGGTCATGAAGACCTGGGAGAGGAAGACGTACTTCTTGCTCATGCTCGGTTCCTGTTCCGGGACGGCAGCGCACCACGGTGATCGCGGCGCCCGCGTCCCCCGTCGTCGGGTGATGGGCGCCAGGGGTTCGCGCGGGGGGCGCGACTTCATCTCAGGAGTGCCGAGGGCTGGAATAACCACACCAGCCTGAATCTTTTTGGCCGGTCAACTTTAACAGATCTCGCCGGTGGACCCGCCCTCGCGGAGCGGGTCCACCGGCGCTGCACGGGTGGTCGAGCGGTCGGGGTTACCCGTCGACGACGCGGTAGTCGCCGGCCCGGCGCAGCGCCTCGTCGATCAGCTCCCGACTGGGCACGACGGTGTCCTTGTGCTTGATCCACAGACGCGTCGGCTCACCGGGCACGATCTCGAAGGTCGCCTGGCCCATGCCCTGCGCGGCGAAGATGTCGAACAAGGGCTGCATCGCCACCTTGGTGTCCCAGTCGGTGTGCACGCCCTCCACGAGGAAGCGGGTCGACACGATCTTCGCCACGGGCATCAGATCCTTCCGTTGAACGCCTGCAGGGCCGAGTCCTCCCTGGTCCCACCGCGACCGTCGCCGTAGTCGGCGTAGTCGTGGATCCACATCACCCGGGACACCCACTTGACGTGCTTGTAGCCGTGGTTCGACTCTACGCGCAACCGGGCCGGGCCGCCCAGGTGCAGGTCGACGGGGTGGCCGTTGCGCTCGTAGGCCAGGATCGACTCCTCCTCGGCCATGGTGTCCAGGTCGATGGCGGCGTAGAAGGGCTCCCGGGGCCGGTTGTCGTACATCTTCTGCGCGAGACCGTAGGACTCCGCCATGAGGTAGCGGGCGCCCTCCGGCCGCGGGCCGAGCACGGCCATGAGGTCGGTGAGCCGCACCCCTGTCCACCGGGACGTGGCGGACCAGCCCTGCATGCAGGTGTGGGTCGCGACGTAGGAGTGGCGGGGCAGCTTCTTGATGTCCTCGAGGGTCAGCTGCTTCTCGACGTCGTTGATGTCGTCGCGCACCGTGATGGTCAGGCCCTCCCAGTCGTTGTCCCGGGCCGCCACCCACTCCGGCGACTCCTCCTCGGTCGGGGGCAGGCCGTTGGTCCAGTGGAACTCGGAGATGTCGGCGTCGGTGTAGGCCTTCTTCTTCGCGCCGAGCGGGCGCAGGCCGTTCAGGAAGATCTTGCGGCCGATCTCGGTGAAGCCCGCCGTGAACTTCTGGGCCCGCACCCGGTCGGCCAGCGACCAGTAGGACAGGGCGATCCAGAAGACGACGACCGCGACGATGGTGGCGATCAGGATGACGAGCGCCTGGGCGGCGCGGGCGGTCGTGACCTCACCACCGCCGAAGACCATGTTGATGACGTTGTGGTCCCGGTTGACGAGGAAGACCAGCGACACGTGCATGACGATGAAGCCGGTGAAGATGACCAGGCCGATGAAGTGCAGGGAGCGGGCGCCCTGGTGGCCGCCCCACATCTTGACGTACCACGGGAACCGGCCGCGGATCGCCGGCGACATCGCGATGCCGGTGAGCATCTGGAAGGGCGCCAGGATGAAGATCACGAAGGTGTAGCCCAGCATCTGCAGCGAGTCGTAGGGCTGGAAGTGCTCGATGTCCGGGGTGTTGAAGCTGAGGTAGGTCAGCAGCGAGTCCCACGCCTCGGGGATCACGTCCCAGGACGTGGGGACGATGCGCCGCCAGAGGCCGGTGGCGAAGAGCAGGACGATGTAAATCAGGCCGTTGAGCACCCAGAACATCACCGACAGGCCGTGCCAGTGGCGGCCGAGCCCGATGTTCTCCCGTCCCGGGAGCGAGAGGATCGGGTGGACAGACTTCTCATCCATGAGGGAGGTGTAGACACCCTCCTCCTTGGGCAGCTCGCGCTTGGTGAACTTCAGCCACTCCGTGCCCGGGGCGCAGTCCTTGCGCCACCACAATCGGGGCAGCGAGGAGAGCATCTCGATCCCCGATCGGATCAGCATGCCGATCAGGATGAAGTTGAGGAGGTGCTGCGCACGCAACCACAACGGGAAGTCTTCCATCGCCTGCTCCTTTGCCGGTGACGCCTATGAGTCCTGTGCTGCTGTCTGGTCTGTATGCCGTGAGTCCGGTGCTGCGCTCTGGTGCCGTTAGTCCTGTGCCGCCGTGGTGCTGGTGCCGGGTTGGTTCCCACGGGTCTCGTAGTCGTCGATCTCGCGCACCTTCGGCCCGTAGAAGCCGGACGGGTCGTGCCGGGCGTCCAGCCACACGTCCAGCAACGACCGCGCGTAGGCCGGGGCGATGACGTTCTGGCCCATGCACAGGATCTGCGCGTCGTAGTTCTCGACGGCGCCGCGGACGGTCACCAGGTCGTGGCCGGTCGCGGCACGGGCCCCCGGCACCTTGCTCGCCGCGATCGCGGTGCCCACCCCCGTGCCGCAGACGAGGACGGCCCGGTCGGCCTTTCCGTCGACGACCTGCTGGGCGGCCTGGAACGAGACGTCGGGGTAGGTGATGTCGGGGCGGGACAGGTCGACGACCTCGGTCACCCGCTCGTCCTGCTCGAGGAACTCCTTGACGGCGTCCTTGAGGTCCGCACCATTGCCTGGCGCACCGATGACTACGCGCACTCCCGACCGCTCCTTCGCTCGCGCCCGATATTTCACTACGCAGTGTAGTAAATCATGGGTGAGGATGGAATGGCTGGTGAGGGGGTTCGTCGCGGCCTCGGTCACCGCACCTGAACCCCGCCACCGCATGACGCACGCCGCCCTTGTGACGCGACCTCACGGCATACGGCTTCTAGACTGTGGCAGATGGCGGATCTGGACGCGGTCGAACAGGGGATCTGGGCGCTTCTCGCGGTGGACACCTGGCCGGAGGCGCTGGAGGCCTCCTCCGAGAGATTCCGGTCCCTGCGCCGGGAAGGCGACCTTCTCCTTCCCGTCCCTGGACCCCGAGATCGCAGCCGAGCTCGAGGCGTTCCTGGGCCGGTTGTACCAGCCGTACCGCGAGCACCACGCGGGCGCGTCCTGACAAGCTATCCGGCATCCCACGGATTGATGAGCGCCACACCGGTCGCTTCGAAGTCGGAGAGGTTGCGGGTTACCACCGTCAGCCCGTGCACCAGTGCGGTGGCCGCGATGTATCTGTCCCGCTCCGGCTTGGGATCAGGAACCTGAAGTTCAGCAGCTCGACGAGCCACCGCACCATCGACGGGCAACGTCCGCTCCGCGAAGGGCCGACGAACGCTCGACTCCAGCCAACGACGCAACGCCCCTCCCTGTCGCGAGTCGCGACGCTCGACCAGGAGCACGCCGAGTTCGATCTCGAACAGAGTGATCACGCTGATGAACTGCTCCGAGGCCACCACCGTGCTCGCCCACTCGGCGACCCGTGGGTCGATCCTCGCGGGCGTCTTCCGCAACTCGCTCACGAGATTCGTGTCGAGCAGGTAGGTCACAGGTCAGCACTTCGAGGTAGTGCACGCGAGACCACGGGCTCGAACTCGATCTCCTCGTCCATCTGCAGCACATCGATCAGGCTCCGCCTGTCCCGCATCGCTTCGTAGTCCGCGATCGAGACAAGGACAAACGCCGGCTCACCTCGATCGGTGATGACCACCGGCCCCCGAGCGGCTTCCCGCTTGGCTGCACTCACATCGCGGTTGAACTCGCGCGCCGTCATCGTGCCCATCGCCACCACTCCAAAGTAGGTACGTACCGACATTCTACGCGCATCAGCACGACGTTGCGACTAGCGATGGGTTCAGAGGACCTTCTTCACCACGCTCGACTTGAGCTGCATGCGCCCGAAGCCGGGAACAGTCGCATCGATGTCGTGGTCGCCGACGCCGTCGGTGATCAGGCGAATGCCCTTGACCTTCGTGCCGACCTTGACCACGCCGCCGGCGCCCTTGACCTTGAGGTCCTTGGCGATCGTGGCGGTGTCACCGTCGGCCAGCGGGTTGCCCACGGAGTCCTTGATCACCGTGTCGCCGGCATCCGCAGCGTCCTCGGCTGCCGCCGCGGTCCACTCGTGCCCGCACATCGGGCACACCAGCAGGGCGCCCTGCTCGTAGGTGTAGCTCTCGGCGCACTCCGGGCACGGCGGCAGGGCGTCAGACATTGAACCGGAACTCCACGACGTCGCCGTCGGCCATGACGTACTCCTTGCCCTCCATGCGGACCTTGCCGGCGGCCCGCGCCTCGGCCATCGAGCCCGCGGCGTCCAGGTCCTCGAAGGAGACGATCTCGGCCTTGATGAAGCCGCGCTGGAAGTCGGTGTGGATCACGCCTGCGGCCTGGGGCGCGGTCCAACCCTTGCGGATCGTCCAGGCCCTGGCCTCCTTGGGGCCGGCGGTCAGGTAGGTCTGCAGGCCGAGGTTCTGGAAGCCGACGCGTGCCAGCTGCACCATGCCCGGCTCGGTGACCCCGACGGACTCGAGCAGCTCGGCAGCCTCGTCCTCGTCGAGCTCGGCCAGGTCGGCCTCGAGCTTGGCGTTGAGGTAGATCGCCTCGGCGGGGGCGACCAGTGCCGCGAGCTCGTCGTGCAGCGCGGTGTCGGTCAGCCCGTCCTCGTCGAGGTTGAAGACGTAGAGGAACGGCTTGGTGGTCAGCAACCCCAGGCTCTTGGCGAGGTCCATGTCGACGCCACCTGCGACGCCCTTGGCGAAGAGGGTGTCGCCGGCCTCGAGGACCGTCCGGGCGGCCAGGGCGGTGTCGAGCACGGCCTTGTCGGTCTTCTTGCCCTTGACCTCCTTCTCGATCCGCGGGATGGCGGACTCGAGGGTCTGCAGGTCGGCCAGCACCAGCTCGGTGTTGATGGTCTCGATGTCGTCCTTGGGGCTCACCTTGCCGTCGACGTGCACCACGTCGTCGTCCACGAAGGCCCGCACCACCTGGCAGATCGCGTCCGCCTCGCGGATGTTGGCCAGGAACTTGTTGCCCAGCCCCTCCCCCTCCGAGGCTCCGCGGACGATGCCCGCGATGTCGACGAAGCTGACCGGGGCCGGCAGGAGGCGGGCGCTGCCGAAGATCTCGGCGAGCCGGTTCAGGCGCTGGTCCGCCAGGGGGACGACGCCGATGTTGGGCTCGATCGTCGCGAACGGGTAGTTCGCCGCGAGCACCGTGTTCTTGGTGAGCGCGTTGAAGAGGGTCGACTTGCCGACGTTGGGCAGGCCAACGATTCCGATAGTGAGTGCCACGGGATCAGGAGTCTACCGGCCGGCCGGCGTCCCTCGGGCTGCCGACCTCTTGATCACGACTTGTTCAAGTTTCTATCGACGTGGAACCCGGAGCCGATGGCGCCCGTCGGTTCCATGGCGGTTCGAGACCCCCTGACCGCCGGGGGACAGACAGAGGAGCACGACATGAAGCGCACGACCATCCGCAGCACCCGACGCGGCCTGAGCCTGGCGGGAGCCGCGGCAGCCGCGGCCCTGGTCCTCACCGCCTGCGGCGGGGAGGAGGAGCCCGCGGAGCAGCCCACGACGGAGAGCGCGGTGGAGGAGCCGGCCGAGGAGACCACCGACGCCGACGCGGTGACCGAGGAGCCGACCGAGGACGAGGCCATCGAGACGGAGGCCCCCGCCGAGGAGGCGGAGGAGACCGAGGCCCCGGCCGACGCCGCCGAGGAGACCGAGGCCCCGGCCGCCACGGGCGGGGACTTCAAGACCGTCGCCCCCGGCACCGAGCTCGCGCTCGGTGAGGGTGCCGTGCTGCACACGCAGCAGCGCGAGGAGGGCGAGGAGTACTACGCCTTCGGCTACGTCGAGTCCACCGTGACCGAGATCGTCAAGGGGGACGCCTCGTTCTTCGACCAGTTCGACGACACGGACGACTTCGAGGGGATGACGCCGTACTTCATCATGGCCGAGCACGAGGTGCTCTACGCCGAGGGCGACGAGGGCGTCACCAACCTGCAGCCGAGCTTCGAGGGCGTGCTGGACGACGGCACCCCCGCCCAGGGCCTCATCGTCATCAGCACCGGGATCGCCGAGTGCCCCAACGACTACTTCGAGGACTTCGTGACCGGGGCGACCGCCACCACCTGCAACGTCTCGCTGGCTCCCGAGGGCCAGGAGGTCACCGGCGCCGCCTGGACCGGTGTCCGCGAGATCGACGGCGGCTTCAGCGAGAACGCCTACCTGGCCTCCCCCGTCCTGTGGCAGTAACCGAGGGCCGGGTCCGCTGACGCGTGACCCTCGCACCACCTGGGCCCCTGTCCGGCAGTATGCCGATGGGGGCCTTTGGTGTGCCCGTGGCCTCCGCCCTGCCCCCGGTGGTGCGTCCGTGTCGGTCTCCTGTCTGTCTGTGTCCTGTCTGTCGGTGTCCTGTCTGTCAGTGGGCTCTGGCACGGTGGACGCCATGGACACAACCACGCTTCTGGTCGGCCTCGCGGCTGTCGTCATCGGCGCCGTGCTCGGCTGGTCGCTGGGCAGGGGCGGGGCCGGCCACGAGCTGGCCCGCGCCCGCGCCGAGCGAGATCTGCTCGCGGAACGGCTGGCCGCCCGCGAGGCCCTCGACGAGGACGACCGGCAGACCGCCGCGGAGCTCGCCCCGCTGAGGCTGGCCCTGTCGCGGATGGAGGCCCAGGTGCGGGACCTCGAGCGGGACCGGGTGGAGCAGTTCGGTTCGGTGGGTGAACGGCTCGGGGAGGTGGCCCGGCAGACCGCGGAGCTGCGGGACCAGACCGCGAGCCTGTCCGGTGCGCTCAACTCCTCCGGCGTGCGCGGCACGTGGGGCGAGGCCCAGCTGCGGCGCATCCTGGAGCACTCGGGGATGCTGGCGCGCTGCGACTTCGAGGAGCAGGTGAGCGCGGTCAGCCAGCACGACGCGACGGTGCGCCCGGACGTGGTCGTGCACCTTCCCGGCGACAAGCTCCTGGTGCTGGACAGCAAGGCCCCGCTCGGGGCGTTCCTGCAGGCCCAGGCCGACGGCATCACCACCGGCGAGCGCACGGGTCTGCTCCGTCAGCATGCCCGAGCGCTGCGCGGTCACGTCGACGCGCTCGCCGCCAAGTCCTACTGGAGCGCCTTCACCACGACGCCCGAGCTGGTGATCTGCTTCGTCCCCAGCGACGCGGTCCTGGCCGCTGCGCTCCAGGCGGCGCCCGACCTCTACGACCACGCCCAGGCCAGGAAGGTCGTGCTGGCCTCCCCCGCCACGTTGCTGGCGCTGCTGCGTGCCCTCGCCTTCGCCTGGCAGCAGGACACTCTTGCCGACAACGCACGTGAGCTGGTCCGCCTCGGCACCGAGCTGCATCAACGGATCGGCACCCTCGGCAGGCATGTCAGCGCGATGGGGTCGGCGCTGCGGCGCTCGGTGGAGACCTACAACAGCATGGTCGGCACGCTGGAGTCGCGGGTCATGGTGACCAGCCGCAACCTGCAGCAGGTCGGCATCGCCGAGTCGGCGCACCCCGACCTCGAGCCGGTGCGCGCGTCGGTGCGCCCGCTGACCGCACCCGAGCTGATCTCCGACGAGCTGACCGAGGTCGCCGGTGTCCGTGACGAGATCGACCCGGACCTGGCCGCCGGCCCGGGCCAGTCGCAGGGTGCGGGTCCGGGCCGCGATGACGCCGGCCCGGGTTACTCCTCGGAGAGCTGGCGCAGGAAGGCCTGACCCCGCTCGCTGGTCGGGTTGTCCAGCACCTGCTCGGGGGTGCCCTCCTCGACGATCTGCTTGTCGGCCATCAGCACCACGCGGTCGGCCGCGCGGCGTGCGAAGCGCATCTCGTGGGTCACCACGACCATCGTCATCCCGGCGTCCGCGAGCTCTCGCATGACGTGCAGCACCTCACCCACGAGCTCGGGGTCCAGGGCCGAGGTCGGTTCGTCGAAGAGCATCACCGCCGGGTCCATCGCCAGGGCCCGGGCGATCGCGACGCGCTGCTGCTGACCACCGGACAGGCTGTCCGGGTAGGCGTCGGCCTTCTCGCCGAGCCCGACCCGACCGAGCAGGTCCTCGGCGCGCTGACGCGCCTCGTTGGCGGAGCGGCCCAGGACGTCACGCTGGGCCATCATGATGTTCTGTGCGACCGTCATGTGCGGGAACAGGTTGAAGGACTGGAAGACCATGCCGATCCGGGACCGGATCCGGTTGATCGCGGACTCCTGGTAGCTGAGCTGCTGACCGTCCACCTCGATGGTGCCCGAGGAGATCCGTTCCAGCCCGTTGATGCAGCGCAGCAGCGTGCTCTTGCCGGCACCGGACGGGCCGATGAGGACGACCACCTCGCCGGGATAGACGTCGAGGTCGACCCCGTCGAGCACCACGTTGTCGCCGAACGTCTTGACGATGTTGCGCATGCTGACCAGGGGCTGACCCTGGGGTGTGCCCGTCATTCTGCGCCCTCCGACTTCCCACTCTCGACCAGACTGCCTCGGTCACTCCCTCCGGAGGGCGTGTCCACAGGTCTGCGGTGCTTGCTGAGCGAGTGCTCGAGCCGGTTCACCACGAAGGTCAGCACCAGCACGATGGCCAGGTAGTAGATCGAGACCATGAGGTACATCTGGAGCGGTTCGTAGTTCTGCGCCTGCAGGTTGCGCGAGGTCTGGAACAGCTCGGTCATGCCGATGAAGGAGACCAGCGAGGAGTCCTTCACCGCGATGATGTACTGGTTGCCCAGGACCGGCAGCGTGGTGCGCAGCGCCAACGGGGCCTGCACCCGGCGCAGCGTCTTGCGCCTGCCCATGCCGAGGGAGCGGGAGGCCTCGACCAGCCCCTTGGGCACGGCCTGGAAGCCGGAGCGGAAGATCTCGGCGATGTAGGCCGAGTTGTGCGCCGCCAGCGCCAGGGCACCGGCCCAGAACGCTGGCATCTTCACGATCTCGGAGATGCCGAAGTAGAGCACGAAGATCTGGGCGATCAGCGGCGTGCCCCGGATGAGCCCGATGTAGGCCGTGCCGAGCCAGCGCAGCGGACCGAACCTGCTCATCACCATCCAGGCGATCACGCCGCCGAGCACCATCGCGATGACCAACGCCACCGCGGTCAGGCGGAGGGTGACCCAGCTCGCCTCGATGAACAGCGGCGCATACTCGACGAAGTAGTCGAAGAAGGTCATGGCCGTGACTCAGTCACTGGTCTGCTCGGCGTCGTCGGCCGGTGCCTCGACGTCGGACTCCAGGATGTTCTGGCCGAACCACTTCTCGGAGATCTCCGCATAGGTGCCGTCGTCGATGATGGCGGCGAGCGCCGCGTTCAGCTCGTTGACCAACTCGGTATTGCCTTCGCGCACCGCGAACGCCGGCTCCTCGGTGTAGAGCGGCTCGCCGCACACCCGCAGGTCCCGGTCCGCCTGGTTGATCTGGAAGAGGCCCACGAGGCGGTCGGTCATCGCGGCGTCCAGCCGGCCAACCTCGGTGTCCTCCAGCGCGGTGATGTCGGAGGTGAAGGTGCGGATCTCCCCGACCCAGTCCTCCTCGCTCAGGAACGACTCGTAGGTCGTGCCGGAGGCGACCCCGATCACCGGGCTGTCCATCTGCGTCGGGTCCGTGCAGTCGCTGTCGTTGGTCACGAAGACCGTCGCGCCGGAGAGGTAGTAGGGGTCGGTGAAGTCCACCTGCTTGTCCCGGTCCTCGGTGGGAGTCATCGAGGCGATCAGGACGTCGTAGCGGTCGGACTTCAGACCCTGGATCAGACTGTCGAACGCACCGGTCTGCGTCTCCAGCTCCAGACCCATCTCCTCGGCGATCGCGACGGCGATGTCGAAGTCAAAGCCGGTCAGCTGGTCACCCTCGAAGTGGCTGAAGGGCTGGAACTCCCCGCTCATCGCCACGACGAGCTCACCGTCGTTGAGAAGTTTCTGGTCGCTACCGCCGCAGGCGGTGAGTGCGAGGGACGCCGCAGCGACCGCGACGAGGGCGCCGGCGCGACGGCCGGCCCTGGGCAAGGTTGTCATTGGAAGTCCTTTTCTCCATGTGGGTTTCATCGAACATAGAAAGGTCCGCCAAGCAGGTCAAACGCGTCCTGGCTGGCTGGACAACCACGCGATAGTCGTTTATCGCGCGCGCGTGCACCTCCGAAATGACTATCCCAACACTCCGTGGGACGTGCATCAGGGCGATGGTGTTGTGACCCTTTTGTGACCCGGCGGCGCCCTGCGTGGCGCCCGAAAGAGCTCGACGAGCAAGGCCGAGACCCCACCGTGATCGTCGACTGCATGCGCGACGCAGGCTGCGTCAAACCCGCGACAGGCGGGCGAAACCCGTCGCGTCAGGAAGGGACGAGCGAAACCTTCTCTGTCAGTGGAGGGAGCCCGCGTCGTGGCGGATCTTGGCGGCCTCGACGCCGTCCCGCGCCTTGAGGTCGCGGCGGATCTCGTTGGGCAGGGCGAAGAGCAATGACTCCTCGGCAGCCGTGATCGGCTTGACGTCCTCATAGCCCCGGTCGGCGAGCCACTGCAGCACGTCCCGCACCAGCACCTCGGGGACGCTCGCCCCGCTGGTGACACCGACGGTCTGCACGCCGTCGAGCCAGGACTCGTCGATCTCGTCGGCGTAGTCGACCAGGTGGCCGGCCCGCGCCCCGTGCTCGACAGCGACCTCGACCAGACGCACCGAGTTGGACGAGTTCTGGGAACCGACCACGATCATCAGGTCGCACTCGGCGGCCATCTGCTTCACCGCGACCTGGCGGTTCTGCGTCGCGTAGCAGATGTCGTCGCTCGGCGGGTCCTGCAGCTTGGGGAACCGCTCCCGCAGGCGCCGGACGGTCTCCATCGTCTCGTCGACCGACAGCGTCGTCTGGGACAACCAGACCACCTTGTCCGGGTCACGCACCTCGACGTCGTCGACCTCGTGCGGCCCCTGCACGAGGACGATGTGGTCCGGGGCCTCCCCCGCGGTGCCCTCGACCTCCTCGTGCCCCTCGTGCCCGATGAGCAGGATGTCGTAGTCGTCCTTGGCGAAGCGCACGGCCTCCCGGTGCACCTTCGTCACCAGAGGGCACGTGGCGTCGATCGTCTTCAGCTGGAGGGCTGCGGCCTCCTGGTGGACGGCGGGTGAGACGCCGTGCGCGGAGAAGATCACCGTGGCGCCCTCGGGCACCTGGTCGGTCTGGTCCACGAAGATCGCGCCGCGCTTCTCGAGGGTGCGCACCACGTGCTTGTTGTGGACGATCTGCTTGCGCACATAGATCGGCGGGCCGTAGAGGTCCAGGGCCTTCTCGACCGTCACAACGGCCCGGTCGACACCGGCACAGTAGCCGCGGGGCGCGGCCAGCAGGACGCGCTTGGACACCTGGTCAGTGGGTAGGGCAGTCACGCCTCCATGGTAGGCGAGACGGCCCCAGGATCAGCCAGCCGCCCGATGACGCCCCTGCGGACGTGGCGCACCGGAGGCGATCCACCACTCCTCCGCCTGGTCCTCGCTGCGATGCAGAGCGGCGCGGTCGGCCTCGTGCTGCTCGTGCTGAAAGTTGAGATAGAGGTAGTCGTTGATGATGTGGCTGACGCCCTCGCCCCGGGCGGCGGCGTCCAGACAGATGCGGCGCAGTTCTTCCTCGGTCACCTGCGAGCTTGCCATGGGCACCACCATGGCGGCACGCACTGGCAGAACGTCGCAGACCCGCCGCGCCGAGTCACATTCGTCACAGTAGTCACACTGTCAGACCCACTGCCGGCGCGCCGCGTGCCAGCCGAGCTGGATGCGGCTCTGCGCCCCGGCCAGCCGTAGCAGCCGCTGCACGCGACGCTGGACGGTGCGGGGGCTCACGTCGAGCGCCTTGGCCACCGACTCGTCGGTATGCCCGGCCAACAGCAGCGCCAGCAGTTCGCGCTCGTCGGCCGACAGCTCGTCGGTAGCCGTGGCCGCCAGGGCCTCCGGGACCGGGAGTCCCCAGTCCCATACGGTCTCGAAGACCCATTGGCAGACCGCCGCCAGCAGGGGCTCGCGCACCAGGACGAAGTAGGGGTTGCTCGGCTCGGCGTGGATCAGCACCACGGTCTGTCGGTCGATGACCGCCACCTTGAACGGGACGTCGAAGGCGACGCGCATCTCCTCGCCCATGCTGGCGAGCTCCTTGAGCATGGTCGGGAAGTCCACGGCCCCGGTCTCCAGGGCAGCCCGGTCGTAGACGACGCGAAAACGCACGCCGGAGCCGAGCGCGTGCCGCTGCCCCTCGTTGCCCTCGGGTGTGGTGATGATGGCCGGAGCCTTGACCAGGCTGCACACCTCCTCCCGCGCACTCCGCAGGGCGAGGGCGTACCTCGTGGCCATCGTCTCCGCCCCGCGGACGACCTCGATCAGCGGGGACCGCGCACCCGCGTCCTGGGACTCGTAGCGCTTGACGAGCAGCTCGATCTGGCGCTGCGCATCGCGCAGTTCGTCCATCCGGTGCAGTGCCAGGGAGCCCAGGGCCCCGGCCGGTGGCGCGACCCGCGCCACTCCCTGATCGTCCCGCACCACGAGACCCCGCTCCACCAACGATTCGAGGACAGCTCGCTGCTGGTCGTGCTCGGCATCGGGCCCGAGGTCAGCACTTCCTCGATCAAGCAGCTCGCGGTAGAGCCGTTCCTCGTCACCCGTCAGTCCGAGCGGCCCGAGTCCACCGTGGCTCACGTGCGCGCTCCCCGGGCGCGGTGCTGGTTAAGGCCCTCCACGAAGCGCGATTCTACGCGCGGCGGGCCGCCCCGGCGCCGCAGAGAGGAAGCGCCAGAACGGCCCGCCGTCCGGTGGATGGTGACGTCACTGCGTGACGGTGGCCTCCACGGTGAAGGGGTTGTCCAGCAGCGGGGAGGTGCGGCGCGCCTCCACGACCAGCTCCCAGACGCCCGGCTCCGGGTTCTCATAGGTGCGGGTGAACGGGTCGCAGCCGTTGCCGTCCAGGTAGTTGGCGTAGCAGAAGCTGGTGCCGGCGCTCCCGCGCTCGCCCTCCACGCCGGTCGGCTCGAAAGCCCACCAGCGGGTCTGGCTGCCCTCGGCCAGCCCGGAGAGGTTCACGGTGAGCTCGTCGGTGCCCTCGGGCACGGCGATGGAGTAGGTCACCGTGTCGTTGCGCTCAACCGTCCCGGAGGCCGACCAGGTGCTGTCGAACGCCAGCTCGTCGGCGGCCTCGACGGCGAGCATGACCGATCCCTCGACACCACGGGTGCGGGCGTCGTCGATGGTGAGCAGGGCGCTGTGCATGCCGGCCGACGACGGCGCGGCGGTCACCTCGATCGTGGTCGGCACGTCCTTGGCCAGCTTGACCATCTTGGTGGCCCGGAAGGTGCCGTCGTTGCCCTGGATCCGCACCTGGTAGGGGTGGGACTTGGCCTCGCCGGTGGTCCGGGTCAGGGTGAGCTCGTAGGTGCGCACCTCGCCGACGGCCTGGCCGCCCGCGGCAGGGGCGCAGTTGTTGTAGAGACCGACGCCGGTGTGGGGTGAGACCAGGTCACCGGAGAGCACGGTGCACACGGGCGCCGAGACGTCGATGCGCGCGGTGTCGGAGACTCCCTTGGACAGCGTCTTCCAGGCCTCGGGCACGTCGATCTTGCCGCGTCCCTGGTCGACCGCGTCGCCCTCGGCGATCCAGTCGGTCGTCGAGAACAGCGCGGTCCGCAGCTCCTCGGGGGTGGCGCTGACGCCGCGCTGCTGGGCGGCGGACAGGAGCAGCGCCGCGGCGCCGGCGGCCTGCGGCGAGGACATCGAGGTGCCGTTGAGCATGGAGTAACCCACCGGGAGCGTGTAGCCGGTGTCGCCCACGGCGCTCCAGTCCAGCCAGGACGGCACGGTGGAGATCGCCGACCCGGGCGCGACGAGGTCGGGCTTGAGCCCGCCGTCCTCACGCGGACCGCGCGAGGAGAAGGGCATGATGTCCTCCCGCGGGGTCACGGCCGAGCCGTAGTTGGCCCACCAGGTGTCCTTGGTGACGCTCGCGCCGACGCTGACCACGTTGGACGCGGTCGAGGGGTCGCCGATCGTGTTGTTGCCGGCGCCGGAGTTGCCGGCGGAGTTGAAGATCTGGACGCCGGACTCCTCGATGATCCGGTCATACAGCAGCGCCATCGCGCTCTGGCCGTCATTGAGGGCCGGTGAGGAGCCGATCGACATGTTGATGACGTCCACGTCGTAGTCCAGGGCGAGTGACGTCATACCCGTCGTGATGGCGTGGTTGGAGCAGCCCTTGGAGGTGCAGGCGCGCATCGAGACCAGCTTGGCGCCGGGGGCCTGTCCGTCCATCGTCCCGCCGAGCATCCCGTTGGCGGCAGTGATGCCCGCGACGTGGGTGCCGTGGGCGACGTCGAGGGTGTTGATGTTGACGCCGATGATGCTGGTGCTCAGCTGCTTCCACTCCACGGTGAACGGCTCGCGCTCGTTGATCTCCGTGTCGGGGTTGTCGGTGCCGATGTAGCCGATCTGGCGGTCCTCGGCGAACGGCCGCATCAGCTCGTCGTCGCTGAACACGTGGTCGCCGTCCGCGTCGATCCAGATCGCCTGGTCCGAGGCGCGCATCGCGATGCCCTGGTAGCCGGTCAGCGTCGGGTCGACCGCACCGAAGGAGCTGTAGAGGCGGGTCTTGAAGTACATGCCCTCGCCACCGCCCTCGGGCATCGTCCAGGTCTCGCCCTTGTAGGTCGCCTCCGGCGTGCTGACCTGGTTGAGCGAGGTGAACAGCGACCAGGTGCGGTCGGTGAGGATGTCGATGATCGTCATGGGGTTGGAGCCGACGACGGTGTCCACCAGCTTGTCCTCGCCGGTGGTCGTGGTGGCCAGGGCGGGGTGGGTCGGGTCGATGCCGGTGTCCATGATGCCGATGGTGATGCCCCGACCGTCGAAGGTGCTGTTCTTCGCCTTGAACGAGGCCGAGCCGAGGTCCTCGGTCGGCATGTAGGGGTTGGCGTCCGGGGTGGAGGCCGAGGGCCCTTCCGGCAGTTCCTGGCCGTGGCCAGGCTTGTCCGGACCCGGCTTGCCTTTGCCGCCCGGGGTCGCTGCCCCGTCGGGCGTGACGTCGGTCAGCTCGTTGAGCTCGTCGACGTCGACGCGCTGGACATCGCCGAGGGCGACCACGGCGTCCACCGCGGTGAACGGCACGTTGGCGGTGACCAGGCCGACCCGCTCCTCGGTCGTGATGATCTGGGCACCCAGGCCCTCGATCGCCGCAGCCGTGTCCAGGGTGGTCTCGGGGCGGACCGCGAGGATCAGGGTGGCGTGGTTGGGGTAGGGCACGAACTCGCCCGACGCGTCGAAGCCGCCGGAGCGGCCGCGCGCCTTGGCGGCATAGTCCTTGAGCAGCTGCCGGTCGTGGTCGCCGAGCTTGTCGGCGCCGTCGGTGGTGACCTCGTCGGAGGTGACCTCGTCGGCCTGGCTCGCGGGCAGGCTCAGCAGGGGGGCCGAGACCGCGAACGCCAGGGCCAGGGCCGCGGCGCCGCGGGACCGGCGTGAGGTGAGCTGGGTGATTCTTCGCACTGGGATGCTTCCTTCGGATCACAGGGGATGGCACACGGGGTGGTCGTTCAGACTTTGACATGGACGTGCCACGATGCGACCTCCCTCACACTGACGGGATCACGTCATGTCCGGAACTAGTCACCCAGGACCGTGACCCGTCGGGCGCCCCTCATGGGTGAGGATGTCGGTATGCCGAATCACGCACCCGACCGTCCATCCACCCCTCGCCAGCTGGCCGACCGCTTCGTGCACGACCTCGCCGAGCTCGACCCGTCGGTCGCCACCGGCCTGGGCCTGAACCCGCGGGACGACCGGGTGCCGGACCTGTCCCCCGAGGGTTACCAGGCCAAGGCGGACCTGGCCTCGGCCGTGCTGGCCGAGCTCGACGCGCTGGAACGGGAAGCCGGGCCGGAGGGGTGGGACGACCTGGAGCGCCGGTGCGCCACCCTGCTGCGTGACCGGCTGGGTGTCCAGCTCGAGGCCCACGCCGCGGGAGAGCACCTGCGCGAGGTCCGCAACATCTTCGGGCCGCCCCAGGCCGTCCGGCAGCTCTTCTCGATGATGCCCTCCTCGACCGAGGAGGACTGGGGCGCGGTGGCCCGGCGGATGGCCCGGGTCCCGGAGGCCTACCGGTCCTGGACCCTGACCCTGGACGAGGGCTCGCGGCGAGGCCTGTTCGCCGCGCCGCTGCAGGTGCGCACCCTGATCGGCCAGCTCACCGAGTGGAACGACACCGGGTGGTGGCAGGAGTTCGTGGCGGCCGGGCCCGCGTCGCGGCAGGGAGAGCTGGTCGCCGCCGCGGAGACGGCCGCCGCCGGCACCGTGGAGCTCCGCGACTACCTGCAGGACACCTACCTGCCGGCGACCCAGGACACCCCGGACGCGGTGGGGGCGGAACGCTACCGGCTCAACGCCCGACGGTGGATGGGCGCGGACCTCGACCTCGAGGAGGCCTACGCGTGGGGGTGGGCCGAGTACCAGCAGATCCACGCCCAGATGGTCGCGCTGGCCGAGCAGATCCTGCCGGGGTCGACGCCGGTCGAGGCCATGCGGCACCTCGACGAGCACGGGGAGATCATCCACGGCGTCGAGGAGGTCCGGCAGACCCTGCAGCAGATGATGGACCGGGCCATCGCGGACCTCGACGGCACGCACTTCGACATCGCCGAGCCGATCAAGCACGTGGAGGCGATGATCGCCCCGGCCGGGAGCGCCGCCGCCCCCTACTACAGCCGGCCCTCCATCGACTTCTCCCGCCCGGGTCGCACCTGGCTGCCGACCATGGGGCGCACCAGCTTCCCGATGTACGACCTGGTCAGCACCTGGTACCACGAGGGCGTGCCCGGCCATCACCTGCAGCTGGCGCAGTGGGTCCACGTGGCGCCGCAGCTGTCGATCTACCAGACCTCGCTCGGCTCCTCCAGCGGTGCCACCGAGGGGTGGGCGCTGTATGCCGAGCGGCTGATGGACGAGCTCGGCTACCTGGACGCCGAGGCCCGGATGGGCTACCTGGACTGCCAGATCATGCGGGCCATCCGGGTGGTCATCGACCTCGGCATGCACCTGCAGCTGCCGATCCCGGCGGACTCCCCCATCGCGCCGGGCGAGACCTGGACTCCCGAACTGGCCAACCAGTTCTTCGCGGCCCACTCCGGCCGGCCCCAGGAGTTCATCGACTCCGAGATCATCCGCTACCTCGGGTGGCCGGGTCAGGCGATCAGCTACAAGCTCGGTGAGCGCGCCTGGTTGGCCGGGCGCGAGGGTGCCAAGGCCGCGTACGAGGCCCGCGGTGAGGAGTTCGACCTCAAGGCCTGGCACATGAAGGCCCTGTCCCTAGGGGCCCTGGGGCTGGACGACCTCGAGCGGGAGCTGAGCGCGCTGTGACACCGGACGCGGGCCGCCCGCCCGCGGCCCGCGAGATCACCGACCCCGTGGACATCGCCCTGCCCAACGGGCGGCTCAACCCACGGGCGGTGGGCTGGTCACGCACGCCTCTGCATACGGACTCCCTCCGCGGCTGGGGACGGACCAAGCGGTGGGAGTACTGGGGCGTGGTGACCCCGACCCACATCATCGGCGTCGTGGTCTCCTCGCTGGACTACGCGGGGGTGCACAGCCTCTACGTCCTGGACCGGGCCACCGGGCGCGAGTGGACCCCCGAGGCCGTGGTGCCGCTGGCCCGTGGCACCGTGCTGCCCCGCCGCAGCGGTGGGGGTCCGGTCCGCGCCCGGGGCAAGGACCTGTCGGTCACCATCGACGGGTCGTATGACGTGCACGTCACCGCGTCCGCCGGTCCCGTGGAGGTCCGGCTGGCCATCGGGCACCACGGCCACGAGGCGCTCGGGGTCCTCGTCCCGTGGAGCGGCACGCGCTTCCAGTACACGCTGAAGGACCTCGGCCGCCCGGTCGACGGCGTCCTGGTCGTGGACGGCGTCGAGCACCCCATCAGCTCCGCGGAGTCCTTCGCGGTCCTGGACCACGGCCGCGGCAGGTGGCCCTACTCGATGGCGTGGAACTGGGCCGCGGGGTCGCGGCCCGGCGGCGACCTGGCGATCCAGCTCGGCGGGAGGTGGACGGCCGGCACCGGCCAGACGGAGAACGGGCTGTTCGTCGACGGCCGCCTGCACAAGATCCACGAGGAGGTGGCCTGGCACTACGATCCGTCCGACTGGCTCGCCCCGTGGCGGATCCAGGGCGCGCGGGTCGACGTCGTGTTCACCCCCTTCCACGAGCGGGTGGCCGTGACCGACCTGCTCGTCATCGCCGGTGAGACGCACCAGTGCTTCGGGAGGTTCTCCGGCTGGGCGCTCACCGACGACGGGACCCGGGTCGCGCTGGACGGGTTGGAGGGCTGGGCCGAGGAGGCCCGCAACCGCTGGTGAACCCACGGGTCCGGCTGCCCAGGTGACCGATCGGCATACGGCCTCCGGGCCAGGATCCCCCGCCCTGTCCGGACCTCCGCCTATCGTGTCCACCGTGAGCCAGCCCTCCGCCCCGCGCTCGGTGCCCGCGACGGCCCGGGAGACCACCGCGGAGTCGCCCTGGCCCGTGCGGGTGCTGTCGATGAAGATCTCCGACTACGTCGACAAGATGTCGCCGCTGTGGGTCGAGGGCCAGATCGTCCAGCTCAACCGGCGGGCCGGCATGTCCTACGCCTACCTCACGCTGCGCGACCCGGACGTCGACATGTCGCTCTCGGTGTCGATCCCGGTGCCGGCGCTGGACGCCCTCGCGGCACCGCCGGACGCCGGCGCGCGGGTCGTGATCCACGCCAAGCCGGCCTTCTGGACCAAGCGGGGCACGCTGCAGCTGGAGGCCCGGCAAATCCGCCACGTCGGGGTCGGCGAGCTGCTCGCGCGGCTGGAGCACCTCAAGCAGCTGCTCCGCTCTGAGGGGCTGTTCGAGCCGGGCCGCAAGCAGACCCTGCCCTTCCTGCCGCGCCGCATCGGCCTGGTGTGCGGGCGCAACACCGCGGCCGAGCGCGATGTCGTCATGAACGTCCGGCGCCGCTGGCCGGCCGCCCGGTTCGAGATCCGGCAGGTGGCGGTCCAGGGTCCCTCGACCGTCGCGGGGGTGACCGCTGCGCTCACCGAGCTGGACGGCATACCGGAGGTCGAGGTCATCGTGATCGCCCGCGGCGGCGGGTCCTTCGAGGACCTCCTGCCGTTCAGCAATGAGGCCCTGGTGCGGGCGGTGGCGCAGGCTCGCACCCCCGTGGTCAGCGCCATCGGCCACGAGACCGACACCCCGCTGCTGGACTACGTCGCCGACTACCGCGCCTCGACGCCGACCCACGCGGCCAGCCAGATCGTCCCCGACCAGCAGGAGGAGCTGCGCGGGCTCGCCGCGACGCGCGCCCGCGGCCGCCAGGCGCTCCAGCGGCGAGTCACCGAGCAGCGCCGTCGGCTGGAGGCGACCATGAGCCGCCCGGTGATGGCCGACCGGCAGGCCATCATCACGGCATACAGGAAGGACATCGACACGACGGCCGAGCGCGGGCGGCACCGGGTGACCACCCAGGTCTCCCGGGAGTCCGACCGGGTCGCCGGGCTGGCCCGCCACCTGCGCGCCGTGTCGCCGCAGCACACCCTGGAGCGGGGCTATGCCGTGGTGCGGCACAGCGACGGGGCGATCGTCCGTGACATCGAGGAGGTGGAGCCCGACGAGCTGCTGCGGGTCACGGTGGCCCGCGGCGACTTCGGCGTCCGGCCGGTGGCGACCCCTACGCTGGGGGACGACAGCCCCTCGGAGAGGACGGGACGATGACCGAGCAGGACCAGCCGACCCCGGAGGCCACGACGGACGACCAGGCCGCCGTCGACCTCGCCCACCAGCTGTTCGACATGGCACGGCAGGGCCGCACGGAGCAGCTGGCCGCCTACCTGGATGCGGGGGCGCCGGTCGACCTCACCGACCCGTCCGGCAACACCCTGGTGATGCTCGCGGCCTACCACGGCCACGCCGACCTCGTGCGTGAGCTGGGTCGCCGCGGCGCGGACGTCGACCGGCTCAACGACCGCGGCCAGTCGCCCCTGGCGGGGGCGGTCTTCAAGGGGGATCCCGACGTCGTCGCGGCCCTGCTGGAGCACGGGGCCGACCCGGACGCGGGCGAACCCACCGCCCGGGCCACCGCCGAACTCTTCGGCAAGTCGGACCTGCTGCGCCGTTAGAGTCGGTCCATGAGCACCGAGCGCACCGCAGAACCCCCACCCGTCGCCGACCTCAGCTATGAGGAGGCCCGGGACGAGCTGGTGGCGATCGTGGCCCGGATCGAGGGCGGCAACGCCTCGCTCGAGGAGTCCATGGAGCTGTGGGAGCGCGGGGAGGCGCTCGCGGCGCACTGTCAGGCCAAGCTCGACCAGGCCCAGGAGCAGCTGGACCGCGGCACCGCGGGCGCCGGGGTCGGCGCCGCGGGGGCTGGCGTCGGCGCCCAGGACGAGGGCGGCGATGACCAGGATGAGCCCGACGAGGACGACAGCGACGATGCCTGAGGCGCGGTCGCGGGGACTGCGGGCCGTCTCGGACCTCCCTCGACTTCGGGTCATCGAGGAACGCGACGCCCCCGCGGTTCTCGACGCCTTCGACGATGACGACATGCGCCGCCAAGGCACCATCCGCACCCTGGAGGAGGCGGAGAACTGGGTGAGCTTCATGGGGGGCCGCGGCGAGCGCCTGGCGCTGGCCATCGACCTGGGCGGGCACATGGTCGGCGCGGTCGTGGTCAGCTCGATCGACCAGGAGAATGAGACCGGGTGGTTCTGGTACTGGATGCACCGTGACCACCGGGGCAAGGGCTGGATGTCCCGCGCCGCCGTGACCCTGGCCGACCACGCGCTGACCGAGATGTTCCTGCACCGGCTCGAGCTCGGGCACCGCGCCAACAACCCCGCCTCGGGTGGCGTGGCGCGCGCCGCCGGGTTCATCCAGGAGGGCATCGAGCGGGAGAAGTTCCTGGTCAACGGGGTGCGGATCGACGTGCACACCTACGCGCGGCTGGCCACGGACCCCTGGCCGGAGACCCCGCGACTACCGCTCGACCTCTGACCCCGCGCGGCCGCCGTGCGCGTGGCGGCGATCCCTCGACGTGGGGGCTCGACCCCTGACCCCGCGCGGCCGCCGCTCGACCCCTGACCCCGCGGCTGCCCCCGTCCGGAGCATCGTCTCGTGGGGAAGTTGGGGTCCCCCCGAGCGCACCTGATTGACCCACGAGGCACCCCGTCCGAGGGCAGTCGGCTCGTGGGGAAGATGGGGTCCCCCAGAGCGCACCTGATTGACCCACGAGGCACCGGGGGTCGAGCCAGGCGGGCTGGGCGTCATACTCCCTCCGCCCGGCGCACCGACACCCAACGGATCAGTCAGGAGGGCCGACCAGGTGCGGGAGACGTACGAAACCCCTGCGAAGTTGTGTGGAGGGCGTACGAAACCGCTACGAAAATGCGGGTGGGACCGACAAAACCCCTACGAAAATCCGGGATGGACCCGCAAAACCCCTGCGAAAATTGTTTAGTCGGCGACCTCGAGGAGGCCGATGAACTCCTCGATCTCGTCCCAGTCGGCGGTGCCGCGGACCACCGTGGTGACCTCGCGGCCCTCGGCCGGGCCGAGCACGACGGCGCGCTCCTCCCCCTCGCGGGCCGTCCACTCCTGCGGGCCGTCGGGGCCGGTGATGGTGCGGGTGCCGGCCTCGTCCCCCGCCTTCGCGGTGAGGGCCGAGACCCACGCGTCGGTGGCGTCGGCGGCCTGGGAGATCTCGACGTACTCCTCGCCCGGGGTGACCAGGCCGACCCGCCAGGACAGCGCTCCGGCGTACGTCTCGAAGGTGGCGAAGTTGGCGGTCCACCCCTCCCCCAGCGACTCGGGGGTCCACACCGGCCCGTCCGACTCGGACGCGGCGTAGGCCGCCACCGGGGCGACCTCGACCGGCCGCCGCTCCAGCCGGTCCGGGTTGGGCATCAGCGCCCACCACGCGAAGGCCAGGGCGAAGACGGCCAGCAGCGAGTAGATCATGTTCTTGACCGAGTAGCTGCGCAGCCGGTTGGCCGCCTTGCTCCCCTGCTGCGGGGAGGTCGGCTGGGTCTGCGTCGGGCTGCTCATGCTCCTATCGTCCCATCCCGCGCCGGGCGGTAGTGTCGAGCCAGCAACGACGCCTGCCCCCAAGGAGCCACCATGCCCACAGAGGACGCCCGCAGCACCTCCCACGAGTCCGTGCTCCCGGACCGCAACCTGGCGCTGGAGCTCGTGCGCGTCACCGAGGCAGCGGCGCTGGCCGCCGCCCGCTGGGTGGGCATGGGCGACAAGAACCGCGCCGACGGTGCGGCCGTCGCCGCGATGCGCAAGGTCATCTCGGGCGTGGCCATGGACGGCGTCGTCGTGATCGGCGAGGGCGAGAAGGACGAGGCGCCGATGCTCTTCAACGGCGAGAAGGTCGGCGACGGCACCGGGCCCCAGGTCGACGTGGCCGTGGACCCGATCGACGGCACCACTCTGACCGCCAAGGGCATGGACAACGCGATCGCGGTCATGGCGGTCTCGGAGAAGGGGACGATGTACGACCCCAGCGCGGTCTTCTACATGGACAAGCTCGTGGTCGGCCCGGAGGCCGCGGACGTGGTCGACATCCGCCTCCCCGTCAAGGAGAACGTTCGCCGCGTCGCCAAGGCCAGGAAGCGCGGCGTCGAGGACGTCACGGTCGTCATGCTCGACCGGCCCCGCCACGACCAGCTCGCCCAGGAGGTCCGGGAGGCCGGAGCACGGCTCAAGTTCATCACCGACGGTGACGTCGCCGGCGGCATCGCGGCCGCCCGCGAGACCTCCGGCATCGACATGCTCCTCGGCATCGGCGGCACCCCCGAGGGCATCATCACCGCCTGCGCCGTCAAGGCCATGGGCGGGGTGATCCAGGGCAAGCTGTGGCCCAAGGACGACGAGGAGCGGCAGAAGGCCATCGACGCCGGGCACGACCTGGACGCGGTGCTGGCAACCGACGACCTGGTCACCGGCGACAACTGCTTCTTCGTGGCGACCGGCATCACCAACGGCGAGCTACTGCGCGGCGTCCGCTACGCCGGTGCGGGGTCGGCCGTGACCTACTCCCTGGTGATGCGCTCCAAGTCCGGCACCCTCCGGGAGATCCAGGCCCACCACCGGCTGGACAAGGTGGCCAACCTGGTCGGGCGCGGCGCCACGAGCTGAGCGACGTGTCGGCCCCCGGCTGCGCGCGGTCATGACGTCGGAACCCGCGGCTGCGGCTCGCACGCTCGTCGTCGGCGAGTCGCTCATCGACGTCGTCCTCGGCCCCGAGGGACCTGCGGAGCATGTCGGCGGCTCGCCCGCCAACGTCGCCATGGGCCTGGCCCAGCTCGGCCACCCGGTCGACTTCCTCACCCACCTCGGCGCCGACGCGCGCGGCCGTCGCATCGCAGACCAGCTGCTCCAGACCGGGGTCCGGCTCGCCCACGGCCGGACCGCGGCACGGACCTCCACGGCCACCGCGCGCCTGGACGCCGAGGGCGTGGCCACCTACGACTTCGACCTGGCCTGGGACCTCCCGGCGGCCGTCGACCTCACCGGGACCGGCCATCTGCACACCGGGTCCGTCGCCGCCACCCTGGAGCCCGGGGCCAGCCACGTCCTGGAGACCCTGCAGGCGGCCCGGGCGACGGCGACCCTCAGCTACGACCCCAACCTGAGGCCCAGCATCATGGGCGCGCCCCACGACGTCCGCTCCCGCGTCGAGGAGCTCATCGGCTGGAGCGACGTCGTCAAGGCCAGCGACGAGGACGTCACCTGGCTGTATGACGGGGCACCCGTCGAGCAGGTCGCTCACCTCTGGGGTCGGCTGGGTCCGTCGGTGGTGGTCATCACCCGCGGCCCCGCCGGCGCCCTGCTGCACCTGCCCGCCACGGGCGGTCAGGACCTGGTCCCGGCCGCCGCGGCTCAGGTGGTCGACACGGTCGGGGCCGGGGACTCGTTCATGGCCGGACTGCTCTCCGGGCTGCTGGACGCCGGCTACCTGGGTGACCCAGGAGCCCGGGACCGGCTGCGGAGGGCGCGTGCGGAGGACATACGACCTGCCGTCGACCGGGCCGGCGCCTGCGCCCACTGGACGATCGAGCGGGCCGGTGCCGCAGCACCGACCCGCTCGGACCTGGCCTCCTGACGCGCGCTCAGGCGGGGGCGCTGGCCTCCGCCTCCATCCGCTTGGCACGGTCCAGGGCCCGCTTGCGGTCCTCCTCGCTCTCCGCGGCGATCTTCGCGGCCGCCTCCTCGTTGCGGGTGAGGTTCTCGCCGGTCTCCGGGTCGAAGACGTGCATGAGCATCGGGTCGAAGAAGAACTTCGCCCGCTCGCCCTCCCGGACCCGGGAACGGGACTCCAGGTTGACCACCATCTGGGTGCGCATGCCCTCGCCGTCCAGGTCGCGGTCCAGCTCGTCGAGCTTGGCCTGCACCGAGGGGTCGGCCTCGAAGGGGACGTAGGCGTAGAGCTCGTTGCCCAGCCACTCGGTGACGTCCACGTCCGCCTCGAAGTGGATGGCGTTCTCCATCGGCTCCTGGATCGCGGCGTCCTTGATGAACTCCGGCCGCAGCCCGACGATCACCAGGTCCTTGCCCGCGACCTTGCCGGCGAACTCGTCGCCGAAGCTGACCTCGCAGAACGGCAGCTGCAGGGTGTTGCCCTCGACGCGGGCCGGCAGGAAGTTCATCGGCGGCGAGCCGATGAACCCGGCCACGAACAGGTTGACCGGCTGTTCGTAGAGCTCGCGCGGCGAGGCGATCTGCTGCACGACGCCCTTCTTCAGCACGGTGACCCGGTCGCCCAGGGTCATCGCCTCGGTCTGGTCGTGCGTGACGTAGATCGTGGTCTGCCCCAGGCGCCGCTGCATCCGGGCGATCTCCGTGCGCATCTGGCCGCGCAGCTTGGCGTCCAGGTTGGACAACGGCTCGTCGAACAGGAACGCGTCCGCGTCCCGCACGATCGCCCGGCCCATCGCCACCCGCTGCCGCTGGCCACCGGAGAGGTTGGCCGGCTTGCGCTCCAGGTGGTCGTTGAGCTCGAGCATGTCCGCCGCGTCGGCCACCCGGCGCTTGATCTCCTCCTCGCTCACCGCGCCCTTGGTGAGCCGCAGCGGGAAGGCGATGTTCTCGTAGACTGTCAGGTGGGGGTAGAGCGCGTAGTTCTGGAAGACCATCGACAGGTTGCGGTCGCGGGGCGCGAGCTCGTTGACCCGCTTGCCGTCGATGAGCATGTCGCCGGAGGAGATGTCCTCCAGCCCGACGACCATCCGCAGCAGCGTGGACTTGCCGCAGCCGGAGGGGCCGACCAGGATCATGAACTCGCCGTCGGCGATGTCCATGCTGACCCCCTTGACCGCCTCGTAGCCGTCGGCGTAGGTCTTGCCGATCTCCTTGAGCTGAATCTGTGCCATTGAGACTCTCCTTGGGTTGGGCGGGCCTCAGCCCTTGACGGCGCCGGAGGTCAGCCCGGCCACGATGCGCTTCTGGAAGATGAGGACCAGGATGACGACGGGGATGGTCACGATGACCGCAGCCGCCGAGATGGCCCCGGTGGGTTGCTCGAACTGGCTGGCCCCGGTGAAGAAGGCCAGGGCCGCCGGGACGGTCCGGGCGTTCTCCGAGGTCAGCGAGATCGCGAAGACGAAGTCGTTCCACGCCGTGAAGAAGGTGATCAGCGCGGTGGTGAAGACCCCGGGGGCCGCCAGCGGCACGATCACCCGGCGGAACGCCTGCCAGCTGGTCGCACCGTCGACCTGCGCGGCCTGCTCCATCTCCCAGGGGATCTGCTGGAAGAAGGCCGACAGGACCCAGATGGACAGCGGCAGGGTCAGCGACAGGTAGGGGATGACTAGACCGGGGATGGTGTCGAACAGCCCGATGTTTCGCCACAGGTCGAACAGCGGCGTGACCAGGGAGATCACCGGGAAGAACGACACGGCCAGCGAGACCAGCAGGATCAGCTTCTTGCCCGGGAAGTTCAGGCGGGCGATGGCGTAGGCGCAGAACGTGGCGAGCACGACGCTGATCACGGTGGCGATCAGGCAGACCACGATGGAGTTGACCAGCGCGGGGTTGAACAGGTCGCTGGCGGTGCCGGTCGTGATGAGCTGGAAGTTCTCCCACGAGAACTCCCGCGGGAAGTACTTGTTGTCCGCCTGGATCGACTGCGGCTTCACCGCCAGGGAGAAGATCCAGAACAGCGGGACGAGGGTCCAGAGCATGACCGGGATCGAGACCGCGGCCAGGCTCCACTTCTGCTTGGGTGTGGCGTCCATGTCAGCCTCCTTACTTCGATCCGGCCAGGTCGACCTTGAAGCCTCTGATAAAGATCAAGGCGATCGCAAAGACGAGCAGGAACAGGACCACCGACAAGGCCGATCCCATCCCTATCTCGACCCGGTCGATGGTCTGTTTATAGGCCAGCGTGGACAGTGTCTCGGTGTTGTTGGCGCCTCTGGTCATGACGAAGACGTTGTCGAAGATGCGGAAGGCGTCCAGGGTCCGGAAGAGCACCGCGACCATGATGGCCGCCTTCATGTTGGGCAGGACCACCTTGAACAGCCGTTGCCAGAAGGTCGCGCCGTCGACCTTGGCGGCCTCCTCCATGGCGCCGTCGATCTGGGCCAGGCCGGCCAGGAGCAGCAGCGACATGAAGGGGGTGGTCTTCCAGATCTCGGAGATCATGATGACGCCCATGGCCGGCAGCCAGCTGCCGAACCAGTCGAAGGAAGCGTCCCAGGCCCCGAAGGTCAGCGTGTTCAGCCAGCCGTTGACGTAGCCGGTGTCGGTCCGGAAGCTGTAGAGCCAGGCGAACGCGGAGACCACGGTGATGATCGAGTAGGGGATCAGCACGATCGTGCGCAGCGTCCGCCGCGGCAGCACGATCCGGTGCATCAGCATGGCAATGGCGAAGCCCAGCACCAGCTCCACGGCCACCGTGACGACCGTGATGAACACGGTGTTCCACAGCGCCTGGTAGAACAGCGGGTCGGTGAAGATCACCGAGTAGTTGCTCAGGAAGATGAACTCCCGGGAGTCCGGGTCGGTCAGCCGGTAGCGGAAGAACGACAGCCAGACCGCCTGGAGGATCGGGTAGGCGGTGACCGCCAGCATGATGACGAAGGCGGGACCGGCGAGCTTCCAGCCGAGCGCGCGCTCGGCGCGGGCCCGGTCCGAGAGCTTCGGCCGGTGCTGGTCGCGTCTGCGTGTCGGGGGTGTGTCGGTGACGGTGCTCACAGCAATGCCTCTCCCCTCAGAACCTGCATGATCAAGGTGGCGGACTGCGCGGGCGTGTCCTCGGTGACGCCGCTCGGCGGGCTCCACTCGCGCTGGATGGCGGTCGACAGGTCGCCGTAGAACTGGGTCTGCGGCCGCGGCACGGCCTGCTCCAGCGACTCGCGGATCACGTCCGCCATCGGGAACTGCTCGACGACCTCGGGCTCGTCGAAGACGGCGGCCCGGGAGGCGGGGTTACCCGTCCCGGTCATGTAGAGCACCTGGTGCTCGTGGTTGGTGATGCACTCGGCGGCCTGGTAGGCCAGGTCCGGGTCCTCGGTGAAGGCGCCGACCCCGATCGAGATTCCGCCGTAGGGCGGCGCCGGGTCGCCCTCGTCGCTGGTCGCGGGGTACACCGCCCAGCCGATGTCGTCGATGAACTCGACGCCGTTGGCCGGGAAGGCGGCCCACACGTACGGCCAGTTCACCAGGAAGCCGCTGGTGTCGGGGTCCTGGAACAGGTTGAGCGCCACCGTCTCGTCGGAGGTGCCCATCGACGGCCCGCCGACACCGGCGTCCGCGACCGAGCGGATGATGTTGGCCGCGGTGCGACCGGCGTCGCTGTCGAGGCCGAGCTCGATGTCGTCGAGGTCGGGGCCGGGGTTGACCAGGATCTCACCGCCGGCGCCGGCGATGAGGGCGTTGATCCACACGGTGTAGCCCTCGTACCGGTTGGCCTGCACGCCGATCGTGACACCCTGGGACTCGGCGGCCTCGACGAGCTGCTCCCACGTGACGTTGCCACCCTCGACGTCCAGCCCAGCGGCCTCGGCGATGCTCTTGCGGTACCAGAGCAGCTGGGTGTTGGCCCAGAAGGGCACGGTGACGAGCTCGTCGTTCCAGGTGGAGGCGGTGACCGAGGACTCGACCCGGTCCTCGGTGAAAGTCTCGACCATGTCCTCGGGCACCGGGGCCAGGAACCCCGCCTGGGAGAACTCGGGGATGAACGGCGGGTCCAGGCTCATCAGGTCGACGCTCGCGTCGCCGCCCGCGAGCCGGCGGAGCAGCTGCTGCCGCTGGTCGCTGGCGCTGTTGGGCAGCAGCTGGACCTCGATGGAGTACGCGCCGCCGGCCTGCTCCGTGCACTGAGCCGCGATCTGGGCCTGACCTTTCCCCTCAGGGTTCGATCCGCCACCGTCCGGGTTGATGTACCAGGTCAGGCGCGTGCTGTCCTCGCTGCCACCGCAGGCCGTCAACCCGACCAGCGCGGACGCGGCACAGAGCGCCACTATCACCCTGGAGCGTGATCTGTGTCTGCTCACATCTGGCTCCTTCGTCAGAACGTGGTCCGCTCCCGGCTGGTGTCGGCGGGGGCTTCCGCAGTCGTTCAGCCGGAGGAGACCCGGGGACTCCTCTTATTGACGCAATCCATAGAACACTCATTGTGTGACCTGCGCCACCGCACAACGCCGAGGATTCGCCACGGTCTAGGCTGCGGGCATGCCCGAGTTCCGCTACGCCGACCTGTTACCCACCGCCCCGGACCAGACGACATACCGCCTGCTGACCACCGACGGGGTCCGGGTCGTGGAGGGCCCGGGTGGCCGGCAGTTCCTGGAGGTCGACCCGGAAGCGCTGCGGCTGCTGACCGACACCGCGATGCACGACATCGCGCACTACCTGCGGCCCGGGCACCTCCAGCAGCTGCGCACCATCATGGACGACCCCGAGGCCAGCAACAACGACAAGTTCGTGGCCCTGGACCTGCTGAAGAACGCCAACATCGCGGCCGGCGGGATCCTGCCGATGTGCCAGGACACCGGCACCGCGATCGTCATGGGCAAGCGCGGCCAGCAGGTGCTGACCGCACCGGGGCCGGACGGTCCGGTCTCGGACGAGGAGGCGATCTCGCGGGGCATCTTCGACGCCTACACCACCCTCAACCTGCGCTACTCCCAGCTGGCGCCGCTCACGACCTGGGAGGAGAAGAACACCGGCTCCAACCTGCCCGCGCAGATCGAGCTGTACGCCGACACCAAGCCCGGCCACGAGCTCTCCTACAACTTCCTCTTCATGGCCAAGGGCGGCGGGTCGGCCAACAAGTCCTTCCTCTACCAGGAGACCAAGGCGCTGCTGAACCCGCAGCGGCTGATGGAGTTCCTCGACGAGAAGCTGCGCAGCCTCGGCACTGCCGCCTGCCCGCCCTACCACCTGGCGATCGTGCTGGGCGGCACCTCGGCCGAGTTCGCGCTGAAGACCGCCAAGTACGCCTCCGCCCGTTACCTGGACGGGCTGCCGACCCAAGGATCACTGGCGGCGCACGGCATACGGGATCCTGAGCTGGAGGAGCAGGTGCACGAGCTGACCCGCAACTTCGGGATCGGCGCCCAGTTCGGTGGGAAGTACTTCTGCCACGACGTGCGGGTCATCCGGCTCCCGCGGCACGGGGCGAGCCTGCCCGTGGCCATCGCGGTGTCCTGCTCGGCCGACCGGCAGGCCCTGGGCAAGATCACGCCGGAGGGGGTCTTCCTGGAGCAGCTGGAGACCGACCCGGCGCGGTTCCTGCCCGAGCACGTGGACGAGGACCTCGACGCCGAGACGCACGGGGTGTCCGGCACCGGCAAGCAGTCCTCGATCCCGATCGACCTCAACCAACCGATGGAGGCGATCCTGGCCGAGCTGAGCAAGCACCCGGTGAAGACCCGGGTCTCGCTCAACGGGCCGCTCGTCGTCGCGCGCGACCTGGTGCACGCCAAGATCAAGGAGCGCCTGGACGCGGGCGAGCCGATGCCGGACTACCTGCGCAACCACCCCGTCTACTACGCCGGGCCGGCCAAGACGCCGGAGGGGATGCCGTCCGGCTCGTTCGGGCCGACGACCGCCGGGCGGATGGACAGCTACGTCGAGCAGTTCCAGGCCGCGGGCGGGTCCATGGTCATGCTCGCCAAAGGGAACCGGAGCCAGCAGGTCACCGACTCCTGCGCCGCGCACGGCGGGTTCTACCTCGGGTCGATCGGTGGCCCGGCCGCGCGGCTCGCGCAGGACTGCATCAGGTCCGTCGAGGTCATCGAGTACGAGGAGCTGGGCATGGAGGCCGTCTGGAAGATCGAGGTGGAGGACTTCCCGGCCTTCATCGTCGTCGACGACAAGGGCAACGACTTCTTCGCCGCGGTGAGCAAGCCGCTGGCCATGTCGATCCCGCTGCGGCCCGGCCTGCAGGAGGCGAGGCCGTAATGACCCCCTCCCCCGACGACTTCGCGGATCTGCTGGAGCGCAACCGCGACTACGGCCAGGACTTCGCCCTCGGCGGCTTCGACGGCATCGCCCAGCAGGGGGTGGCCATCGTGACCTGCATGGACTCCCGCATCGAGCCGCTGGCCATGGTCGGGCTGACCCACGGCGACGCCAAGATCTTCCGCAACCCCGGTGGTCGCGTCACCGACGCCGCGCTGGAGGCCCTGGTCCTCGGCGTCCACCTGCTCAACGTCAACCGGATCATGATCGTCCCGCACACCCGGTGCGCGATGTCCAAGATGTCGGAGAACGAGTTCCGCGACAAGATCACCGAGCTGTCCGGGATGGACGCCTGGTGGCAGCACTTCCACGTCGTCCCCGACCAGCACGCCGCCCTCGTGGAGGACGTCCACCGGGTGACCAGCCACCCGCTCATCGGCGCCCGCGCCAAGGTCGGCGGCTTCCTGTATGACGTCGACACCGGCCTGCTCGAGCACCTCGTCTGACCGGCCTCCACCAACGACCGGGCGCGCGGCGTTGCGGTCCTGAGTGCCACCGGGCGCGTCGTGTTGCGGTCCTGAGTGCCACCGGGCGCGTCG